>JAINDL010000180.1 GCA_019931245.1 Bryobacteraceae bacterium CoA2 C42 | reverse complement strand
GAGGAACCAACGCTCGCCGTGCCGTGCCACGTGGCAATGGGTGTTTTCGACGTGGTCAACTTGATCCGAGCAGAAGTGGTCAACTCTCCAGAAACCAATCTGTAAACCGCTGATTTAGAGGGGGGAGTCGGAAGACGACATGGAAAGAGTTTCTGAGCCGCCATGGGGAACTGATGGTGGCCACAGACTTCTTCACCGTGGAAGTGTGGACCCGGCGAGGGTTGCAGCGGTTCCTGGTGCTGTTCTTTATCGAGCTATCGACCCGCAAGGTTGAAATTGCGGGCATCGCGCCGGAAGCGAGCGGATGGTGGATGAGCCAGATCGCGCGGAATCTCAGCGATGCGTAGGCGGGAATTCTTACCGGGAAACGCTACCTGATTCACGACCGGGATCCGCTGTTCACGGCGGAGTTCCTGCGGACACTGGAGGCCGCGAGGGTGAAATCGGTCAAGTTGCCGCCCCGATCACCTGATCTGAATCCCCACGCCGAGAGGTTTGTCAGGAGCATCAAGGAGTCCTGCCTGGACCGGATGATCTTCTTCGGGGAGGCGTCGCTGCGAACGGCAGTTCAGAACTTTGTGGAGCACTACCACAGCGAGCGCAATCACCAGGGTCTGGCGAACCGGATCATCTGCCCGGAGGCGGACCACCGGGGAGCATCGGGTGCCATCCAGCGCCGTCAGCGTTTGGGCGGCATGCTGAACTATTACTACCGCGACCCGGCCTGATCGGGCGGGTGAGGCTGGCAATTGCGATTTGCATAGGAATTCAGGCACCGGAGGTGTGCGCTGCATCTGGGATTGGGGCGTCTGCAGCGTGATCTGCAACGTCCACGCTGCGTTTGGCAACGTCGGTTGCGGCCCGAAATGCGAATTCAGCAGGCGCCGCGAAGAGATGTAGCGCTTGGCTGACAAAGGGAACCAGGGCAATCCTGTATTCAGGCCATACGGGGTCTTCAATCCACAACGGATCGCTCGGCTCAATTGCTTTGCACAGCCCGATCGCGATCCACGTATCGAACTGCCCCGTGCAGTGCACCGCAATGTCGATCTCCTCCCCAAACCAACGGCCCCGAAGGCTTCCGCCTCCGGGGTCGTTTTCATTCAATCGCTCACTTTCGCGTAGCCGGCCAATTCCAGTAATTCTGTCCCGCGTTGGCATCCATCGGTCCTGGCGGCAACTTCCGTTGCCAGGCCATTAGCTTCTCTGCCATGGCCGTCACCCTCGCTGCCTCCGAACCGGCCAGATTATTTTGCTCCATCGGATCGTCCGGAATCCGGTACAACTCCGTGCGGCTGCCGTTTGGATTCATCAACAATTTCCAATCACCGTCCCGCAGCGAAAGGACCGGGCTCCGGTTCACCGCATAACCAGCCACGCTAAAACGCCACTCCCAGTACAACGGCGTCCGGCGCGGACGCGATTTCCCCAACCACACATCGCTCTGGTCCTCTCCGTCGACGTTGGCGGGCGCCGGCAAACCGGCAAGCTTCGCCAGCGTCGGAAACAGGTCCACACCCGCCACCACCGCCTTGTTCTCCACGCGGTCTGCCGGCACACGCCCCGGCCAGCGAACAATGAACGGCACCCGGACGCCGCCCTCATACAAGCTTCTCTTCCGCCCGCGAAACGGCCCAGGTGTGCCGAATGCCGCGTGGCTTGCATTGCTGACGTGTATATCCTCCGGGCCATTGTCGGAGGAAAAAATGATGATCGTGTTCTCCGCTAGTCCATCCTTTTCCAACTCACGGAACAGCCGCCCGAGCTGGTCGTCCAAGTCACGCAGCGAGGCGTTGTATACCTGCGCAGCGCCCGGCCATGGCACATGGGGACCCGGTTGCTGCCCCTTGAATGGCTCCAGTTGCTCTGGCGTCGGCGCCAGCGGCGCGTGCGGCAGCAACAGCCACAACTGCGCATAAAACGGGCCCTTTCCGCTTCGAATGAACTCCAGCGCATTGTCCACTATCCATGCCGTGGATTTCGCCCGGAATCCCGGGGCCATCTCCTCCTGTCGGTCGTCGTTTGACGTCACTGACCGCTGCACATCGAATCCATATGCCCCGGGCAACGGGGCTCCCGTGTACCGGCCCAGGTGCCACTTCCCGAAGTGGGCCGTTCGATATCCCGCGCCCTGCAACGCCCGGGCCACTGTCGGCACCTTCGGGTCCAGGAAGTTCGGCATCGCCCGAGCCGCGTTCAACTCCTCTGTCGCCAAATGGGCATGCATCCGATTCCGCGCCGGAAACATCCCCGTCAGAAACGCCGACCGGCTCGGGCTGCAGACCGAGCCATTCACATAGAACTGCGTGAACAGCGTACCCTGCGACGCTAGCCGATCCATATTGGGCGTTTTCATCCGCGGGTTACCGTAGCAACTCAGGTCCCCCCAACCCATGTCATCAGCCAGAATGAACAGGACATTCGGCCGGCTCGCGGCTTGCGCTGGCATGGCCGCCTGGGCGGCCAGAGAGAGAAATGTGCGTCGTGTCAGCATCTGGTTCCTACTTTGCCGTTAACGGCCCCATCGGAGCCCCGGCTTCAAACTCTCGTGCAGGGTCATACTTGGGGTTCTTCGCCGGTATCTGCGCGCGGGTCGCGACCAGCCACGCCTCTAGCCGCCGGCGCAGCGCCAGAGCCTTCGCCGGTTCTTTAGACGCCAGATCGGCAGTCTCTCCGATGTCATCCTTCAAGTTGTACAACTCCACACGGCTATCTTCGAAAAACAGAATCAGCTTGTCATCCCCGTTCCGGATCGCCGCCGCCGGTCGCCCCTTTTGTGGACTGTAGTGGGGATAGTGCCAGAACAGATCCCGCCGCGCGCCCTTCCTTCCATGCAGTTGCGGCAAGAAGCTCCTCCCATCCATGGCGGGAAGCTTCGATTTCTGCACTCCGGCCGCCTCTGCAATGGTCGCCGCGTAGTCGTAACTGACGACTGGCTCGTGGCATACGCTGCCAGCCCGCGTCACCCCGGGCCATCGCACCAGAGTCGGAACCCGGATCCCGCCCTCATACACGTGTCCCTTGCCCAGCCGCAGCGGCAAGTTGGAAGTAACCGGCCGCTCTCTCCACTCAAGGGAGGTCACCCCGCCATTGTCCGAACTGAACAGCACCAACGTGTTCTTCTCCACACCGCTGTCCCGCAACGTATCCAGTATCCGCCCCACACTCTCGTCCACACTTTCGATCATCGCCGCATACTCGCCGTAGTTCTGCGGATCCTCCGTCCTGGACTTGGCGTCGTATTTCTTTACCTTTTCGGGTTTCCCTTGGATCGGCGTATGCACGGCGAAATGCGGCAGATACAGGAAGAACGGTCGGCTCTTGTTCCCACGGATGAACTCGGCCGCCGACTCCGTCAGACGGTCCGTCAGATATTCTCCATTCTTTCCCTCGAGCGTTACCTTCTTCAGCCAGGCCGGGTAAAAGAAGTCGTTGGTGGAGCCCGCCTCGTCTCCTGCATACGCGACGTCAAAACCCTGATCGGACGGCTGAAACCCTTTCGCCCCCAGATGCCACTTCCCGATGCAAGCCGTCCGGTATCCCCTCTCGCGCAGTACCTCCGCAATCGTCACTTCCTCCAGCGGCAGCGCTAGCCGCGTACTCGGCTGCAGTACCTTCGTGAAGTGATACCGGTTAGAGGCTCCCTGCAAGTGCGCAGTCAGGTGCAACCTTGCCGGGTACTTCCCGGTGATGATTGCCGCCCTCGTCGGCGAACAGACCGCGCTGGCGCTATAACCATTCGTGAAGACCATGCCCTCACGTGCCAGCCGGTCGATATTCGGCGTCTCGTAGAACTTACTCCCGTTGTAGCCCGTATCCCGCCAGCCGTAATCATCAATCAGAATCAGCACAATATTCGGCGGCCGGGTCTCCGCCGCCGCCAGCCCGCCCACACAGGCCGCCGCCAGAAATCCTCGCCTCGTCAATGAAGTTCCGCTCATTAGAAGTCCATTCTCCATTCCAGTTGGATCGTCCGAGCCGCGCAGCCGCCCGTGATCCGCCCAAGATTCGGGTTCGACAAATCCGTAACCGGCGCGTTCAGGTTTCGCCGCTTAAACGCATTGAAGAAATCCGCCCGAAGCTCCGTCGACCACCGCTCCTTTAACCGGAATTTCTTGACCAGGGATAAGTCTTCCCCTCGCGAAGCGAATCCTCGAACGTTCGGCAAATACAATCCCAACGAACCAAGCGTGAACGGCTGCGGTATCGAAAACGCGTTCCGGTCAAGGTAGAAGTCTCCCTGTTGCCCAGTCAGCGAATTCAGCGGCTGGAAGCTGCCAGGCCCCGTACCTGTCCGAATATCCACTCCCTCCACCCGGTTCAGCCGAAGGTACCCGTTGAAGATCGGCAGCGAGTTGGGCGTAGTGATCCGCAACGGTCCTGAGGCGCTGTAGGTTTGAATCCCAGCCACATTCCATCCGCCAATCGCCCAGTACCAGCGATTGGATACGCCCCACTTCTTGCCCTTGCCGAACGGCAGATCATATGCGTAACTCAACACCAGCCGGTTCGGAACGTCCCTATTCGCCATATTCGCCAGCGATTTCTCCGCCCTGCGATTGTTGGCGTCCTGAGGCGCATTGCCTTCCCCCCCATCGAACGCGACATCGGTGAGCGTTTTCGAAAACGCATAAGAGAGAAGGAATTGCAGACTGTTAGAAAAGCGCTTCTCCGCCTTCAACAAAAAGGCATGGTAGGTCGAATTCCCCGCCGGCGCGTCCAACACATTCACACCTTGATACTGCGGAAACCTCCGCAATGCTTGTGCCAGCGTGCCGCGGAAGCTGGGGTACGGGAGCTTGAACCCTTGCGAGAGCCCCTGCGGATCGGTGATGTTCCGCTGCAGGAACGAGCCCAAGGCCAACCGCTCCACTAGCACTTTTTTCAACTGCGCCAGATTCATAACGATCACCCTCGTGAAAGACAACCCATGCCTCTTACCCCCGCGTCTCGTGCGTACTGGGGTGCGAGCCTCCCCACTGCAGCAGTTCCGCCTTCAGTTCGCCGGCGAGGCTGCGGTGGTTGGCTTCGAGCGCGAGATTCCGCATCTCGTGAGGGTCATTCTCGAGGTCGTACAACTCCGGCATGTCGTTGAAGTAGTAACTGTATTTGTACTTCCCTTTACGCAACATCGTGCGGCCGCTCTTCGTTTGCGAATTGAACGCGGCGTGAACGGGAGCAGTGCGGCCGGGGCGCGCCGACGCAGGCTTTTGCATTACATTCAAGAAACTTGACCCGTCCAAGCCACCCGGCGAAGGGATGTTGCACAACTCGTACAAGGTTTCAGCGAGCTGAACCTGGCTGACTGGCTCGCGACTTACTTGCCCCTGAGCATATCCGGGGATGCGGAATATCAGGGGAACTCCAGCCGAGGGCTCGTAAAAGACGAATTTCTGGAATAGCCCGTGGTCGCCAAGCATTTCTCCATGATCCGAGCTGTACACGACAATGGTGTCGTTTTCCAGATTCAGCTCACGCAAAGTGTCCAGGACTTGCCCAACGGCCGCATCCAATTGGGCAACATTTGCCCAGTACATGGCGATGCGTCGCCGGGCCATCGCCTCATTCGCCAGTTCGGGAGTGGGTGTATGCCTGCGGATGCGGTTGGCAATCTCCTGCGGCGTTCGTGTCAGATCGACCTTTCCCCATGTCTCCGGTAGTTTCATGTCAGTGTCGCGAAACATTTTGGCGAACCTCTCAGCCGGCATGTAGGGGTCGTGCGGCTTGAGGAATCCGCTCACCAGGAAAAACGGCTGCTTCTTGCCATGCTCACGAAGGAAGCGGATGGATTCGCGCGCGACAAAACTCTCGAAGTGCTGTTCCTCGGGAATCAGCGAGGGACGGCCGATGTGAACCAAGCCTTGGCGCCGATCGTCGTCGCGTGCGCCCAGCCAAGGATCCCCACGCTCCCACAGGTTATGAATCTGCGGATGTCCCGAGCCTGAGTTGGCGCGATTGATCTCATCCGAATAAAGCTTCGTAACCGGACCTAGATACTGGAACCAGTCGTTGAAATCGAGGCGGTAATCGAAACCGTGCGTCTGGGCATCGACGAAGTGCATCTTGCCGATGGCAGCGGTCATATATCCGGCGTGATTGAAATGATGGGCTATAGTCTTGGTTTCAAAGGGCCACGGACTGCCGTTGTTCCAGGCGCGGTGATGATAGGTGTGAAGACCGGTGAAAATTGATGCCCTGCTTGGGGTGCATACAGGATCAGCGCAATAGGCGTCGGAGAAACGCACGCCCTGCCGCGCCAATTCATCGAGTCGTGGGGTAACGGCCAGGGGATTGCCTTCGATCCCTATGGCGTCGCGGCGGTGCTGGTCGGAAAGGAGGAACAGCACATTCTTGCGCGAGGGTCTCGGTTGCGCCGCCCGCGACCTCTGGTAAAGGGCGGCGCCCGACCCGGTGAATCCACGGCGGCTTAGGTTCATACGATTGATTCTCCTCGTTCAAAATCCGTACTTCAGGCCCAACTGGATGTTTCGCGCCGCCCCGCTTGCAAGGATCCGGCCGTACGCCGGCGTGCCGACCTGGGTGCCCGGGGTCGAGAGATTGACGCGGTTCCACGCATTGAAGAGTTCCGCGCGGAACTGGATTCCGTGCGTCTCGACAATCCGGAATCGCTTGCCAACTCCGATGTTCCAACTATGCGCGCCGGGCCCGGCCAGAATTCCCCGCCCGGAGTTTCCGATGCTGAATGCGCCCGGCATGACAAAACACGAAGTGTCGAACCATTCATTCGCAGATCCGTTCGGCAAGCGGCCGTCGCATAAGCGGTTGGGGCGGGATCCCAAACCGATGTTGGCGGTATCTCCTGGCGCGCTGATTGTCAACGGTACGCCCGTCTCCGCGGTTGCGATGCCGCTCAACTGCCATCCCCCGAGGATCACGTCGGCCTTCCCCCCTCTCGCTAAATAGCGCCGTCCGGCGCCTAACGGAATCTCCCAAACCCAGGATCCCGTAAAGCGGTGGCCGACGTGGGTGTCGGAGAGGCCCCTATCCCTATTCTGATTGCGGGGGTCGGGACTGCCACCGGCCAGTTCATCGGCCGAGAGGTCGATGGCTCGGGAAAATGTATAAGAAGCCTGCACGGAATAGCCTGCATTGAAGCGCTTTTCGAGGCGCGTCTGTAATCCGTGATAGTCGCTTGTGGCATCGTACTGGAAGTGCTGTGCCATTCCGAATGCGGGAAGGGGCCTCCGTGCCTGAATGTTCCCAGGCCCTGGCACGAGCGGGACATTGAGCTGCACTTGCCGGCCGAATTTCACGCCCCGATTGCCAACGTATCCAGCCTCGGCGACCCAAGTCCCCAGGATCGATCGCTGTACGTTCAATGACCATGAATTCAGGTATGGCGTACGGGCGTTCACCTGGTAGCTATTGGGAGCGGGCACGCCTCCGGCCGAGGCCAAGCCTAGTGGAAACGGATTCGAAGCCGAGAGCGGCTGTTCGCGCGAGGCGACGAAGTTCTGGGAGACCACAAATGGCGGATTGATTCCCCGCACATTGAGGCCGTGCCGCTTCGGCTCCGAGTAGAAAACGCCGTATGCGGCGCGGATGACTGTGGCGGGAGTCACCCGCCAGGCGAGGCCCAACCGCGGCGCGAGGTTGTTGTAATCTCCATTGAACAGCGCCTCGCCCGGTTTTAGCAGGCGAAATTCTCCTGGAGGCGTGAAATCGAAGACGGGAATCCGTCCGTAACGCTCAGAGACCGGGAGATTCAGTTCGTATCGGACTCCGAGTTCAAGCGTGAGCCTGGGATGAAGGTTCCAGTTGTCCGCCAGGAAGAAGTGAGTTCGATTCTGCCGCATGTCCACTACAACGGACCGGTCTACGATGGATGTGCTTTGCGGCAGGCCGAGGAGGAAATCCGCCAGGGCGTTGCCGGTTCCGGCGGGATTATTTGGCACAAACTGGAGCGTGCCATTGGTGTTCCGCCCGTGAATGCGTGCCGATCGGGCGCGCCGGTAATCCACTCCGAACTTGAGGCCGTGTTTTCCGCGCAGCGTCGACACCGAGGCTGCGAGTTGGTAGTTGTCGTCCGGTTCTTTTAGCGGGACTACGGCGGAGTCGCCAACCGGGGCAAACCCGGTGATATTGAAGCGCGGGAAACCGTTCTCCAGTGTTCCCGGACCAGCCACCGAAGGAATAGCCATCGCGAGTTCTCCGCGAGGATCAAAGTCGCTGTTCGATCGCGGACCAAGTTCCCGCAGAAGCATCCGGTTCCAGGAGAGTCGAAAGTCCAGTAGCGTGGACGGCGACAGGGTATGCGTGTCGAGAATTGAAACGTTTTGACTCAGGAGGGGGTTGCGGGTTCCGAAGTCGCCGAACAGCGCGATGGTACCGCCGGGAAGGTCCGCGCTTAGACTGGCATAACGGGCCGCCAGCCGGTTCGCGTTCGAAAGATGGTAATCCACCTTGGCCAGGTACGAGTCGTTATCCGTTGGAATCGAGGTCTGCGACCGGAAGTTTATGACGCCGGGCTGATTCGGCAGGGGGAAGTACCGCAGCACCCGCTGCGCCGTCCGCGAAAGGCGGCTGGGTGGAACAATATTGCCGGGGAATGCGGTACCAGTAAGCGGATCGATAAAGGTCCGTTCCACCTGGCCTACGGTGTTCAATTCCAGATTGCCGTTGCGCTGGGATTCCGTCGGGACAGTCCCCTGTCCGAGGGATTGACGGCGTAACCGGAGGCCCTCATACGAACCCATGAAGAAGAGCCGGTCCCGGGTGATGGGACCGGAGAGGATTCCCCCGAACTGGTTCTGTCGCATCGGCGGTTTGTTCGTGGTGAATGCGTTTCGAGCGTCGAGAGCATCATTGCGGAGGAACTCCCAGACGGAACCGCGGAACTGATTCGTTCCCGAGCGTAGGCTGTAGTTGACGTGGGCGCCGCCGAAACCGCCATACTCGGCGGAATAGTTGCCGGTCTGAACACGAAACTCCTCGACGGCGTCCACGACGGGGACAAAGGACGGTACGTTGTAGAAGCCGCTGTTCACGTTGGCGCCGTCCACGGAATACTGGTTGGCGCTCGACCGCATCCCGTTTGAGGACAGCGCCACGCCGCCTGCCGTGTAGGTCGCGACCGTGTTGCTAACACCGTTGATGCTGGTGCTGACTCCCGGTCCCAGCAGCGTAAGCGCCATCAGGTTGCGTCCGGATATGGGAAGTTCTGTCACGTTCTTGCGCTGCACTAGATTTCCGAGCGCGGCCGTATCCGTCACTAGGGGCGCGGCCTCTCCGGTTACCGAGATCGACTCTTTAACATCGCCCACCTGCATGACAAAGTCCTGCCGTAGGTTCTGCTGGATACTCAGGCTGACTTGGGCGGCGGCTCTCTTAAATCCGGGCTTGCTCGCCGACACTTCGTAGCGCCCCGGCGGAAGCGACGGCGCCCGATAGAGTCCGTCCGCATTTGTGACGGTGGGAACGTTGAGTCCAGTGTCGAGATCACGGATGGAAACCGAAGCGCCCTCCACGTTCAGCCCGGACGAATCCGTGGTACGACCGAGGATAGTTCCCCGGTTCTCCTGGGCCGCCACTGGGTGGGCAGCCATGAATGCGACAAGCATGAATCCGGCGATTAGAGAACAACTGCTCATAAGAGCTTCCTCCTTCAACTTTACGAACCTCGCCCAAACATCTTGTGATAGGACGTGCCTGCAGGTAAGGTGTCTTTTCCGAAACAAAACGGTTAGGGATTCGGCGAAACCGTTCAAAACATGACAAGTTCAGCCGTAACGGGGGGATCCGGGTCGATCACGCCCAATGTGATAGGATGAGTCCGCAGGAAAGGTGTCTTTTCCGAAATAAAACGGTTAGGAACTCGACGAAACCGCTCAAAACATGACAAATTCAGCCGTAACGGGGGAATCCGGATCGATCACGTCCGACCACCATGCTCTGATGGTCTCCATCCTGGCCAGCGCGAGCTTCCGGCGCTCAGAGCGCCATCGCGCCTTTCTTTCCTTCATCTGCGAACGGCTGTTCGAGGGCCGGGCCGAAGAGATTAACGAGAGCGAAATCGGAGTTCACGTCTTCGGCCGGGCGCCGGGCTTTAATCGCAGCGAAGACGCTATCGTCCGTGTCGAGGCGAGGCAACTGCGCAAGCGGCTCGAGTCTTATTTCAGCAGCGAGGGTCGGCACGAGCCCGTGATTCTGCGCATTCCTTCCGGGTCGTACGTTCCGGTATTCGAGCCCAGACCTTTCGATGCGGAGGTGTCTCGGGACAGACCTTCGCTATCGGCGACGCCAGTCGAAAAACTCAATCACAAGTGGCTGGTCATCGGAGGCGTTGCGGTTGTCGCGTCAGTCGTCTTCGCCCTAATGTCCGGCGGTGGCTCGCCAAAAAGTACGAATTTCCAGACAACGGCGCTGTGGGCTGAGCTATTCCAACCTGCCCAAAACACTCAGATTGTGCTTGGCGATGCCTGTTTTCACCAGGTTCAGACGGAACTGGGCAGAACGCTGAGAGTTGAGGAATACCTTCACGCGTTTCGCACTCCGGATAGGCGTCCGATTCAAGGCGAACTGAAACAATCGGTGCCGCAATGTACGGAAACAACCAGCTTTGGCGACGCCACCTTGGCGGTCAGCCTTTCTGGGCTGCGTGCCCCGGGATCCTACCCGCTTTCGGTCAAGTTCGCCCGCGATGTCCAGATGCGCGACCTCAAGCAGGACAATTTTATTCTGTTGGGGGGGCCGAGGTCCAATCCCTGGGTTCAGGTTTTTGAGCCGCGGCTAAACTTCGTTCGTGGATTCGAAGAGGGGTTGCAGCCGCATATCCGTAATAAGGTGCCTCGGGTTGGAGAGCCGCCGGCCTTCATTGATAAAGACGCCGGCTATAGCTCCGGCGACGTCCACGCGGCGATGGCCTTCGTTCCGAATCTCGAACGCCGCGGTGGCGTGCTTCTTCTCGTAGGCACCAGCATGTCCAGCATGGAGGCTGCAGGTGAATTCCTGTCGCGTCCCACTGCACTCGTGGAACTAAGGTCGGTGCTGAACCGGCACGAGGGGCCATTACCGTATTTCGAGTTGGTCCTGCGAGCTAGCCAGGTAGCCGGTGTGACCCGCCCGGCCGCAGTAGTCACGGCGCGTATTCTGGGCGAGCGCGCTAGCAAGAGACGCGATTGAAATGGACCGGCCGAGGAGCATCTCAGCTGTTTCCGTGTCGACTGAACCCTTTGTTTGAAGCGTTCCCAGCGAATTGTCGTTCTCGGAAACCCAATCTTGAGGTGTGGTCGAGCGAGAGCCACGGCCCGTGGGACGTTTTGACAGGACGACTTCGGACGGCACCCGCATGGTCCGAAAATCGGATCTGCTTGAATCTTCAGGGGGCTGCCGAGCTTTGCAGGCTCGCGATAATGTTCTCGGCGGTGGAGCACTGGAGCGCAGAGTGTGTCGGCTGGCATGTAGTCAAGCGCGGTACCCGCTACGCCGCTCTGGAGCCCGTCGCGATGGCACTCACTACCATCTATGGCGGTGTCCGGGCGGGCGTGGCGCGCGGGCTTTCGCTCCGCATGGATCATGGCACGCAGTATTTGGCGGACCACTTCTTGAAGCAGGTCCGTTTCTGGGGGATCCAGCCCAGTTTTG
>JAINDL010000078.1 GCA_019931245.1 Bryobacteraceae bacterium CoA2 C42 | reverse complement strand
TTCCCCGCCCCGGAACTCGTCCGCTTCGGCACCCTCTGGCTCGAACAGTACTTCGCCCCACCGCCCGCCTGAATCCTCCCCATGCCCAATACCTACGACCAGGTCCTCTACCCCAGCAAGGCCTTCCAGGACACCCACCCCGACCGCCTCGCCACCGCCGCCACGCTCCACGGCCTCGAGCCGCCCACCGGCGCCTGCCGCGTCCTCGACGTCGGCTGCGGCGACGGCAGCAACCTCATCCCGCTCGCCGTCGCGCTACCCCACTGCCACTTCACCGGCATCGACCTCGCCGCCCGGCCCATCGCCATCGGCCAGGCCACCATCGCCCGCCTCGGCCTCACCAACATCGAACTCCTCGCCGCCGACCTGCTCGACTTCCCCGCCCCCAGCGCACCCTTCGACTACATCCTCGCTCACGGCTTCTGCTCCTGGGTGCCGCCCTTCGTCCTCGACGCCTTCTTCACCCTCTGCCAGCGGCATCTCTCACCCCACGGCGTCGTCTACACCAGCTACAACACCTACCCGCAGGGCCACCTCCGCGAAGCCACCCGCCGCATCCTGCGCCACTCCGGCAGCCCCACCGTCGCCGGCGCCAAACAGTACCTCGCCACCATCCGCCGCCTTACCGCCGAACCCGTCTGGACCACCCTGCTCGATTCCGAAATTCAGCGGCTCAACGAACGCGACGAAAACGTCACCTACCACGACGAACTCGGCGAATCCTACCACTGCTTCTACGTCGCCGACTTTCTTGCCCGCGCCGCCGCCTGCGGCCTGCAGTTTCTCAGCGAAGCCAAACCCGCCGCCCTGCTCCGCCCCGCCCTCAGCCGCGAGGCGCTGGCCCAGCCCGACGAAATCGCCTATCAGCAGGCGCTCGACCTGGCGACCTTCCAGGGCTTCCGCCGCACCCTGCTCTGCCGCGCCGGGGTACCGATCGACCGCGGCAGTTTTGCCGGTCATCTGCCGAAACTGCTCCTGGCCTCGCCGCTCCGCTTCCTCAGCCGTTCGGCCCAGGGTGGCGAGACCTTCCGGAACGAACGCGGGCCCGGCCAGGTCGAGCTCAATCACCCGCAACTCCTCGCCATCCTCCACCGGCTCGAGCAGGTCTGGCCCCAGGCCGAACCGCTCTCCACGCTGCTGCCGGAGCCCGCCGAACCCGTCGTCCTCGATCAACTGCTCGCCCTCGCCGGCGTCTCGCTCGTCCACCTGCGCCGCTTCGCATTGCCGGTGGCCTACCAGCCCGGCCCCCGGCCCCTGGCCAGTCCGCTGGCCCGACTGCAGGCGGCCCACGGCCCGGTGCTCACCACTCTGCTCCATACCCAGGTGCAGTTCGCGCAGCCCTCGGCGCGCGAGTTCCTCCAACGGCTCGACGGCACACGGCCGACCAGGAGTCTGGGAGTCAGCGAGGAGATCCTGACGAATCTCTACCGCATGGGCCTGATGCTCGCTTAGAGCCGGAACAGCTTCTCCGACTGCACGCCCTTAAATAAATTCCGCGTATCCACGACGATCGGCGATGCCGCCAGGATCGCATCCCGGTCAAACGCCGCATGATCGGTGATGAGAACCACGCAGTCGGCCGCCGCGCATCCCGCCGCCACGTCCCCGGACTCCATCGTCATTCCGTCCATCTGCAAGTGCGGAACGAACGGGTCGCTGTAAGTAATCACACCGCCCCGCTGCCGCAGCACATGGATGATATCGAGCGCCGGCGACTCCCGCACGTCTTCGATATTCTTCTTGTAGGCCACACCCAGGACATGGATCCTCGAATCCCGCAGCGGCTTCCGGTGCTCGTTCAGCGCGTGCTGCACCTTATCAACCACAAAGTGCGGCATCTGGCCGTTGATGTATCCCGCCAGATCAATAAACCGCGCCTCAATGCCCTGCTGCCGCGTCTTCCAGGCGAGATAGAACGGATCGACGGGAATGCAGTGACCGCCCAACCCGGGGCCCGGGTAGAAGGGCATGAACCCGAACGGCTTGGTCGCCGCCGCGTCAATCACCTCCCAGACGTTGATGCCCATCCGGTCGCACATCATCGCCAATTCGTTCACCAGACCAATGTTGATCATCCGGAAGGTGTTCTCGAGCAACTTCACCATCTCCGCCACGCTCGTCGACGTCACCGGCACCACCGTATCGAGCGACTGCTGATAGAACAGCGCCCCCAACTCCGTGCAGGCGGGCGTAATCCCTCCCACCACCTTCGGAATGTTACGCGTCTGATACTTCACATTGCCCGGATCCACCCGTTCGGGCGAGAAGCAGACGAAAAAGTCCTCGCCCACCTTCAACCCGGACTTCTCCAGCATCGGCAGCACCAGCTCATCCGTTGTCCCCGGATAGGTGGTCGACTCGAGAATCACCAGCGTCCCCGGCCGCAGATACTTCCCAATCTGCTCGGTCGAGTTCACGATAAAGCTCATGTCCGGATCCTTGGTCTTCCGCAGCGGCGTCGGAACACAGATGTTAATAGTGTCCATCTCGGCCAGCTTTGAAAAGTCGGTAGTCGCGCGGAATCTGCCATGCGCTACCAGCGGCTCAATCACCTCGGGATGAACGTCCTGAATGTAGGATTTTCCCTGGTTCAGAGAGGCAACCTTATCCTCAAGAACATCGAAACCCACCACTTCAAAACCGGCCCGCCCGAACTCCATCGCCAGGGGAAGCCCGACATAACCCAGGCCTACAATGCCCGCCATCGCGGTCCGGCTCTTGATTTTCTCAGCGAGTCTCTCTTGTTGCGTCATATCCTTCCTGAAAGTAAAACAGCCCGGTGCCGATCAACTCCGCCGGGCCAACCATCACTACATCTTTATCGTCAGATGGCCACCGAAACTCCAGAGGACCTGCCGGGGTCTGCACGGTAACTTCCCGCCCGACAATCCCTCGGACCATCGCCGCCACCGCCGCCCCCGTCGACCCCGTCCCCGAACTGTTGGTCACCCCCACGCCGCGCTCAAAAAACCGCACGTCCAGCGTCAACCCGTCCACATGCCGCACAAACGAAACATTCGTCCGCTTCGGAAAACGAGGATCGCGCTCAATGGCCGCGCCCATCGCCGCCCAGTCGAACTCAAAATCCTCGACAAACACGGCGCACTGCGGGTTGCCGACGTTCAGAATCGTGCAGTTGACCATCTCGGCGCCCACGGCGAGCGCCTCGCGCGCCGCCTCAATCACCGGCCGCCCCATGTTCATCTCAAACAGAAACCGCGGCCCCTGCCGCTCCAAAAGGCGAAGCCGTTTCTCGCCGCCGCCTGTCCGGATCCGGATCGCCTCCGGCTCATAGCCGTTGGCCATCGCCCACGCCGCCGCGCAACGGGTGCCGTTGCCGGACATCTCCACCTCGCCGCCGTCCGGATTAAACAGCCGAATCCGCATGCCATCGGACGGACGGTCGCAAACCAGCCAGCCGTCGGCGCCAATCCCCGTGTTCCGTTCGCAAATGGCCATCGCCACGGCCGGCAACGCCTCGCCCGGCGCCTCGTCGGCCCACGTCAGCAGAAAGTCGTTCTTGGCGCCATGCGCCTTGGCAAAGGGAATCTGCATATTTCCTACCGCCGCACCCGGCGATAAATCTCTAACGGAGCGGAATTCTCCACGAATACTATTTTCACACGGGCGTAGCGAGGGTACCGGCTGAATGCTTCGCTCACCGCGTCGCCCTCCCGCGCCACGGCCCACTCCTGCCATAAGAACAGGTCCGGACGCTGCAGTACGGCCTGGAAATACAAACCGTTGCCCTCATGCACCGTCTCGCGCAGCGGAATCCCGGCATCGCGGAAGATGCCCGTCAAATCGCCGAACGAAGCCACGACACCGGTGCCCCGCTCATAGTTCGTCGCCAGATACCGCGCCGCCTCGGCCGTCCACGCCCGCCGCGCCTCGGAGTTGACCTGCGACTCTTTCCACGTCACCCACCCGTCGGCCTTCGGATAGAACACCCACGGCAGCGCCGCCGCCACCACCACCGCCGACGCCGTCAACCGCCCCGGCCGCATCGCCACCAGCGCGGCGCCGCCAAACGCCAGCAGCGGAATCACCGCCATCCCGTACCGCGTGTTGTAGTAGCTATGCGGCCACAGGTAAGGGACATGGATCGGCGTCCCCGACCCGTGCAAACTCAAAATGTAAAACGCCGGCGCCAGCGCCAGAAAACCCACCAGCCACCCCTGCCGCCGCACCAAAGCCACCACCACCCCGGCCGCCCCCACCGCCACCAGCCCCCAACCGCTCACCAACTGCCCGGCCGCCCCGAAATACTGCGCCGCCTTCAGCCAGTCTCCCCGTCCCGGATAGTCCACCCCGCCCTGAATCGCCATCGCCGACCCCGGCCCCCGGTAAAACGCCAGCCAGTCGCCATGAAACACCGCATTGTGCCCAAACCAGTAAAACGGACCCAGCGCCGCCACCGCGCCCACCCCCAACGCCGCCCGCCAGCCCTGACGGAACCAGAAAAACGCCGCCACCCCTGGAATCAGAAACCAGCCCTCGTAACGCGTCATCGTCGCGCCCAGCAGCCCTAGGCCCGCCAGCCACCACGCCGGCCGCACCAGCGCGTAGAACACCGTCATCGTGCAGGCGAAAAACAGCGCCTCCGTCATCGCGATCGATTGCAGGTACAGAACGTTCGGATTCAACGCAAACAGCAGCACCGCCGTCCACGCCGCCGCCCGCGCATCCCACACCCGCCAGACCGCGCTGAAGAACAGGCACCCCGCCCAAACAAAGCACAAGCCCATCACCGCCGATGCCGCCAGCCCCGTCCGCCACCACGCGTCCACCGACACCAACGGCGCCATCAGCACATGCGGCAGCGGCAGCCACACGGTCCCGATCTGCTCATAACCCGGCGTCCGCGAATCCACAATCCGCCGGGCGATGTTCAGATGGGCGCTCGCATCGCCCCAGTAGTGCAGATAGCCGTGCTGCCAGAACCAGGCCGACGCCGCCACGCTCAGCACCACCAGCAGGGGCACGACCAGCCATAAAGCTGCCGGCGCCCCCCGCGATCCCTTCTGCGGCTTTCGCTTAGAAGTCCGTAAACTTGCGGAACTCTTGGAACCTGGCATCAATCTCCGAGCGCTGCAGGGTGCGGAACCGGTCCACGCCGAAATTCTCGCAGCAATAGCTGCCCATCACCGAGCCATAAATCACCGCCCGGCTCAACTCCCGCCGGTCGATATGGCCCTTCTGCAGGTCGATGCCCTCCTGCGCCAGATAGCCCATGAAACCGCCCGCAAAGCAGTCCCCCGCCCCGGTCGGATCAAATACGTTCTCGAGCAGATAGCCGGGCATGATGAAGTAGTCATCGCCGCGAAAGGCCATCGCCCCATATTCGCCCCGCTTAATCACCACCGTGTTCGGCCCCATCGCCTGAATCGCCCGCGCCGCCCGCCGCAGGTTCGTCTCGCCCGACAGTTGCCGCGCCTCGTGGTCGTTCAGCAGCACAAAATTCCAGCCCTTTAGCGTCTCAAGCAACTCGCCGCGGAAGTCGGAGATCCAGTAGTTCATCGTGTCGCCGCCCGTCACCCACGGCGCCTTCATCTGCGCCCGCACGTTGCGCTGCAGCGTGGGCTGAATGTTGCCAAGAAACAGGTAGTTGGCGTCCTTGTAACTCTCCGGCAGCTTCGGGTCGAAGCCCGCAAAGACATTCAGGTCGGTCACCAGCGTCGTCCGGTCGTTCATATCCGGCGTGTAGACGCCCTGCCAGAAGAAGGTCTTGCCCGGTACGCGCTCGAGTCCCTCCACATCCACCCCGTGATTTTCGAGCAGCGCGACATCTTCGTCGGCAAAATCATCCCCGACCACCCCGACTATCTTCGCCTTGGCAAAGTAACTCGCCGCCAGCGAGATGTAAGTACAGGAGCCGCCGAGCATCCGCTCTACTTTTCCGTGCGGCGTTTCCACCCCGTCATAGGCGACGGAGCCAACCACGACAATTGACATATCTTCTCATTGTAACGGCAACCGCAGCACGGCCACGCAACCGCGCTCCGCCCGGTTTTCGAGCGCCAGCGTTCCCCCGTGCCCCTCCGCAATCTGCCGGCAGAGCACCAGCCCGATCCCGCTCCCTCCCGCCTTGGTCGTAAAGAACGGCACAAACAGATTCGTCGTCGCCGCCAACCCCGGCCCCTCGTCCTCCACCCGCAGCTCCACCAGCCCGCCCGCCACCGTCCACCGGACCGCCACCCCGCCCCCCGTCTCAAGCGCCGCCTCCACCGCGTTCTTCAAGAGATTGATCAGCAGCTGCTCCAACTGGTCCGCATCCACCGGCACTGTCACCTCCGGCCCATCCGCCACCGCCACCGGCAGCCGCACCTCCATCCGCGCTACCCGCCGCACCACGTCCGCGAGCGGCACCGGCCCGGGCGCCGGCCGCGGCAGCGCCGCCAACCGGGCATACGCTCCCAGAAACCGCGCCAGCGCCTCGCTCCGCGCCCCAATCACGCCCAGCCCCTCCTGCATATCCTCCCGCCAGTCCGCCGGCAGCGGGTCGCGCCGGGCGATCGCCTCGAGCGAGCCGGCAATCGACTTGATCGGCGCCAGCGAGTTATTCAACTCATGCCCGAGCACCCGCACCAGCCGTTGCCAGGCCCGCAGCTCCTCGTCCCGCAGCGGCCGCGTCAAGTCCGTCAACACCAGCAGCCGGTGCGGCCGCCCCCCTTCGCGGAAGGCGCTCCGCGCTATCCCCCACCGGCCCGCCCCGCCCGGAAACGCCCGCTGCGCCGTCGCCGGCCCTTCGTCCCGCAGATACTCGGTCAGGCCCAACTCGCTCGCCTCCCGCCCCAACAGCGCCCCGCCCGCCTCGCCCAGCAGCCGCTCCCCGGCTCGGTTCACCAGGCGCAGGCGCCGCTGCTCATCGAAAGCAAACACGGCCACATCAATCTCCTCCATCACCTTCCGCAGCAGCGCCGCCGCCTCCAGCGCCCCCAGCCGTTCGCCGTGCATCGTCGCCGCCATCGCGTTCACCTGCCGCAGCACCTCGGCCAGCGCATCGGCCCCCGATGCCCCCGCCGCCCGGATCGAGTAATCCCCCTCTCGCAGCGTCGCCAGTAGCTGCGCCACCGTCCGCAGCGCCCCGCCTACCCGGCCGCGCACCGCCCAGCCCAGCCCCAGCCAACTGCCGCCGATCCCCAGCCCCAGCGCCCAGGCCGCCCCCGGCGTATAGTCGCCCGTCACCAGCACCCAACCGGTAAACAACACCCCCGGCAAACCCGCCGCCCAGGCCAGCACCTGCACGGAAAGCTCGTGCGGCAGCTTAGAGACCATGGCGCCCCAGCCGCCGGTAGAGCGCGCTGCGTGATAATCCCAGTGCCCGCGCCGCGAGGCTAACGTTGCCATCGTGCCGCGCCAGCGCCTTCCGGATCAGCAACCCCTCCACCTCTTCAAGACTCATCTCCTCGAGCCGCCCCGCCCCCTCCCGCGCCGGACGCACGGCCACATCGCCCGCCCGGATCATCGCCTCCTGCGCCATCAGCACCGCCCGCTCCACCACGTGGTTCAACTCCCGCACGTTCCCCCGCCAAGCGTTCTCCCGCAGCAGCCGCATCGCCGCCGGCTCAAAACCCGCCAGCGCCTTCCGGTAGCGGCGCGCGTGCATCGCCAGAAAGTAGGCCGCCAGCAGCGGGATGTCCTCGCGCCGCTCCCGCAGCGGCGGCAGATGGATCTCAATCGTGTTCAGCCGGAAAAGCAGATCCTGCCGCAGCCGACTCTCCGCCACCTCCTGTTCGGGATCGGCGTTGGTGGCCGAAATCACCCGCACGTCCACCCGCTGCGTCCGCGACGAACCCACCCGCTCCATCTCCCCGGTTTCGAGCACCCGCAGCAACTTCGCCTGCAGCGGAAAGGGCACGTTGGCGATCTCATCGAGAAACAGCGTGCCTCCGTCGGCCAGCTCAAAGCGCCCCACCCGGTCCGTCCGCGCGTCGGTGAAGGCACCCTTGACGTGGCCGAACAACTCGCTCTCAAAGACCCCGTCGGCCAGCCCTCCGGCGTTCACCGTAATCATCGGCCGGTCCCGACGCAGCGACAGCGCATGCAGCGTCCGCGCCACCACCTCCTTACCCGTGCCCGGCTCGCCCGTAATCAGCACGTTGGCATCGGACGGCCCCACCCGCGTCAGCAGTTGCAGCACCGGCTGCATCGCCGGGCTCTCGGCCAGAAGCGCCGGCCGTCCCTCGCTCTGCAGCAGCCGGTTCTCGGCCTCGAGCCGCTGGCTCCGCCGCAACGCCTCGCGCAGCGCCAGTTGCGTCCGCACAATCGCGAGCAGCCGCGCGTTATCCCACGGCTTCTGCACAAAGTCCCGCGCCCCGTGCCGCATCGCCTCGACGGCCAGTTCCACCGTTCCCCACGCCGTCATCACCACCACCGGCAGCGCCGGGTCCCGGGCCATCAACTGCCGCAGCACGTCCAGGCCCTCCTGCCCCGAAGTCGTATCCCGCGCATAGTTCAAGTCCATCAGCAGCAGGTCGTAGTCGTGCAGGGCGACCGCGGCCAGAATGGCGGCGGGCGAGGCGGCCGTCTCCATCTGATAGCCTTCGGCCTTCAGCAGCAAGCGCAGCGCGGCCAGCACATCGGGCTGGTCGTCGGCGATCAGAATGCGAGGGGGGTTGGCCTGACTCACTAGCATCCAGAATCTGCAATCGAAGCCCCGGATGCAAGATGCCGCCGCCACCCCGCCGTCCCGAAAGAGTACACTGCCAACGTGCGGGTTGGCATCCTTTTTCTTTTCCCGGTCGGACTGGCTCTGGCGCAGCCCCAGCGATTTGACCAATACACCTACCAGGCTCCGGCCGGCTACACCAGCCAGGCCGGTACCGGCCGCATCACATGGACCAGGATCGACCAGACCAGAAAATTCTACTGTCAGATCGTCCTGTTCGAATCCCAGCGCTCGCTCGGCTCCGCCCCGGCCGACCTGGCCGCCGAATGGAAGGCGGTGGTCGAACCCTCCTTCGAGACCCGCAAAGAGATCCTGCAGTGCGATCTGCCCCTGCCCGCGGCGCCCGAAAGCGTCGTCCGGATTGCCGACACCACGAGTAAAGGGGACAAGAGCCGCGTCCTCGTCAGCTTGTATGTCCTGCGCTTCCCAAGCCGCTACGTCGGGATGATGCAACTGGCGCCCCACGAACAGGCCATTGAGGCCTGCCAGGCTGACCTCGCCTCGCTTCTGCCTAGCCTGTCGTTCGCCGCCCCCCCGCCGGCCGCGCCGGCGACCTCCGCCGCGCCGGCCGTCCCGGGCACGCTCACCGGGGTCTGGCAGCGGGTACAAGCCAGCCAGGTGGCCACGCGATACAACACCATTACCCAACAATGGGAGACCGATCCGGTTGCCGCCCTCAACCAGTTCCGCCACACCTACAGCTACACCTTCCAGCCCGACGGCCAGTACGTATCTGACATCGAACTCGACAACTTCAGCCGCTACCGGCGCGACCGCAACTGGGAGCGGGGCCGTTACTCCGTCAGCGGCGGAACCATTCAGTTCCAGCCGCAGGAGTACAAAAAGGGCGGCTCGGACCGGCGCACGGAAACCGTGCTCTCGCCCGCGCCGGCACCCGCCCCTTACACGCTCCGCTTCATTCTGGGGCCCCATCCGCAGTACGGCAACATCGGCCTCCACATCCAAGACGCCAATGGCGCCTGGGGCTCTTTTTCCGCCCCCCGGTAGCGGCCGCCCCGCCGCCAGGCGTTGCTGGCGTGCGTTAATGGTTAAATGTCTAAGATGCTTGAAGAGATCCGCCAGCAACCGGCGGCTCTTGAACGCACGTTCCGTGCCGAACTGCGCTCCATAGAAAAACTGAAGAAACACTTCGCCGCCCGCCGACCGAAGTTCATCGTCCTTTCCGCGCGCGGAACCTCCGACAACGCAGCCCAATTTGGCCGCTACCTGCTTGAAATCGCCACCGGCATTCCCGTCTCGCTCGCCGCGCCGTCCATCGTTACCCTCTATGGCGCCCCGGTCGCCTACAACGAAGAGACGCTGGTTATCGCCATCTCCCAGTCCGGCGAATCCACCGACACCAACCTCGTGCTCGAACGCGCCAAGGCCGCCGGCGCCTTCACCATCGGCATCACGAACGAGCCGGAAAGCTCGCTCGCCAAAATGGCCGGCCACGCCTTCCTCGTCCGCGCCGGCCGCGAAAAGAGCGTCGCCGCCACCAAAACCTACACCGGCCAACTGCTGGCCATGTACCTCATCGCCTACGCCCTCGGCGCCCCGATCAATCTCGACGAGCTCCGCCAACTCCCCGAATGGGCCAACGCCGCGCTCAGCCTCTACCCCCAGGTCGCCGAACGGGCCATCCGCTACCGCTTCATGGAGCATGCCGTTGTCGTCGGCCGCGGCCTCAACTACGCCAACGCCTTCGAGTTCGCCCTCAAAATGATGGAGACCAGCTACGTCGTCGCCGAGCGCTTCTCCTCGGCCGACTTCCTGCACGGCCCCATCGCCATGGTCGAAGCCGCGTTCCCCGTCTTCCTGTTCACCCCGCCCGGCGTCACCTGGCCTTCGCTTGAAGAGATGCTCGTCAAACTCAAAACCCTCGGCGCCGAGACGCTCCTGATCACCGACCAGAGCAACAAAGCGGCGGCCTCGCTCACCGCCAACCGCCCCATCGTCATTCCAGCCCGGCTGGGCAGCAAGAAGGCGCTGCCGGAAGAGCTATACACCCCGATCCCCTACATCATTCCCGCACAGCTGTTCGCGGCTTGTCTCGCGGCGGAGAAAGGGCTCAACCCGGACCAGCCGCGCACACTATCGAAGGTGACGCAGACCCTCTAGCCCTCGGCCATCCGCTCGGCCCACCGCAGGAAGCGCCAAAGCTCCCGGCGGTGGGTCCAGCCGAACGAAACAAACTCGCGGAAACCGATGGTTTCCGCGTGAATTCCCCAGTAGGTCTCAATCCGCCACCGGATATACGGGCTCGCCCATGGCCGCAGCCGGTATCCCTTCGCCGCCCGCCACAGATACGTCAGCATCGGTTAGGACTTCGCCTCCGGCTTGGCGTAGTAGCCGCTCCGCGTCCGCACGGTCGGGTTGCCCGGCGCCTTCACCGTCAGCTTCACCTGGTGAAACGCCCCGTCGTCCGGTTTGGTCGGGCTATAGGCAATGATGTACTGGCTGCGAATCTCCTTGGCAATGGCAATCGCCATCGCCTCGACGGCTTCGAGCGTCTCGGGAAAGTGAGCCACGCCGCCGCTCTGCCGGGCCAGCATGTCCAGCGCGCGCTTGGCGCGCTTGGCCTCCCGCGCGCGCTCTTCGTTCAGAATGCCGATGGCGAAAATCAGCACCTCCGTCCGCTGCGCCTTCGCAAGCAGCTTCTCGAGCGGGTTCGTGTCACTGGAAGCGGTATCGTCCCCGTCCGTAATCAGCAGCAGAACTTTCTTATCTTTCTTGCCCTTCTCTTTCACGTGGTCGAGCGACATCGACAGGGCGTCGCGAAACGCCGTGCCGCCGCGCGAATCGATCCGCGTCAACCCCGCTTCGAGCTTCTTGATATCGCTCGTGAGCGGAACGTCGAGATAGGCGTCTTCGTTGAAGTTGACAATAAAGACTTCGTCGATCGGGTTTGAGGCCTTGACCAACTGCAGCGCGGCGATTTCGACGCGCTTGCGCTTCGGCCGCATGCTGCCCGAGTTATCAATGATGAGCCCGAGCGAAACCGGCACGTCCTCCTGCTTGAACACCTTGATCGGCTGTTCGACGCCGTCTTCAAACACCCGGAACGCTTCCCGCTTCAGATCCGTGATGAACGTGCCTTTCTTGTCTACCACCGTGGCGTGCAGCAGTACCTCGCGCGTATCGGAGCGGAACGTCAGGCCGCCTGTATCCTGGCCATGCAGACTGCTGGCGGCGACCGCCTGCGCCACGCGCCGGGCAAAGTCGCGTCTATTGAGCTGGAGCATAATATCCTTGGCGCCAGAACGGCCGCAGCGGCGGCAGTCCTCGCGGTTGTACCAGTTTCACCTGCACCCTCCGGTACTTGCCGTCCCGGTTTCCGTTGGTAGGGACGTAACCGATCACGTACTGGTTGCGCAGCTCCATGCCAATCTTCCCGGCCACATCCGGCAGATCGTTCAGGTTTTCAATCGGAAAATGGCGGCCGCCGGTCTGCTCGGCCATCTCGCTCAGCAGCCCCGGGCCGGAAAGCTCCTCGGCGGTACGACCGCGCGCCGAGACCGGCTCAAAGATCCCGATGGCGTAGATCTGCACATCGGCCTCCCGGACCAGATTTTTGATCTCGCTTTCGGTGTAGCGGCTCGAGTTGTCGCCGCCGTCGGAGAGGATCAGAATCGCCTTGCGCGTATTGCGCGCCTTCTTCATCTGGTTCAGCGCCAGATAGACCCCATCGAGCAGCGCCGTCCGCCCTTTGGCCTGCGTAAAAGTAAGCCGATTCTGGATCTCTTCGGTGTTGGTGGTAAACGGCTGCGTCAACTCCGGGCGGTCGTTGAACTGCACGAGAAAAAACTCGTCTTCCGGGTTGGCGGTTTTAAAAAACTGCGCCGTCGCCAGCCGCGCCTTCTGCAGCTTGGACCCCATGCTGCCGCTGGCGTCAAACACCAGCCCCACCGACAGCGGCGCGTCTTCGCTCGCGAAGCTGGCAATCTTCTGCTCGGCCTTATCCTCGAGCAGCTTGAAGTGTTCGGCCTCGAGTCCGGTGACGAAGCGGTTCAGCGGATCGGTCACGGTAACGTTAATCAACACCAGATTCGTATCGACACGGATACTCGGCGGACGGCTGCTCAACTCTTTGTCTTCCGCGCTCGCCACCGGAGCTTTCCGGCGAGGGGCCACGGTGTCCCGCGTCGAGCTCTTCGCGGGCCCTGCGCTCTGTTCCGGCGGCTTCTGATCCTTATCGCCTGCCAGCGCCCCAGTGATCCAAGTGGCGCCGACTACCGTTACGAGGAGAACGAGTTGACGCAATCTCACAAGAATTCCCTCTGTTTCAATCCACTCGTCAAAGTATATCATCCACCCAGTTGTGTCGATTCCAAAAACGGGAGTATCGTTTCATTTCCGGAACAAATCGCCCGCCCGAATCGTAAGGAGCAATCATGGAACTGATCATCGAAGGACTATCGAAAACCTACGCCAACGGTGTGAAGGCGCTCGACAACGTCTCGCTGCGCGTGCCCAAAGGAATGTACGGGTTACTCGGGCAGAACGGTGCGGGCAAAAGCACGCTCATGCGCACCATCGCCACCCTTCAGGACGCCGATGCCGGCTCGATCCGCTGCGGCGACCTCGACGTTCTCAAAGAGAAGGAAGCCGTCCGCCGCCGCCTCGGCTATCTCCCGCAGGACTTCGGCGTCTACCCGCGCATCAGCGCCCTCGAGATGCTCGACCATATGGCCCTGCTCAAAGGCCTCGTCCACGCGGGCGACCGCCGCGCCATGGTCAACGCCATGCTTGAGCGGGTCAACCTCTTCGCCCACCGCAAAAAGGCGCTCGCCAGCTTCTCCGGCGGCATGCGGCAGCGCTTCGGCATCGCCCAGGCGCTCATCGGCAACCCCCAACTGCTCATCGTCGACGAACCCACGGCCGGCCTCGACCCCGGCGAACGGAATCGCTTCTACAACCTGCTCGCCGAAGTCGGCGAAAACGTCATCGTGATCCTCTCGACGCACATCGTCGAAGACGTGCTCGAACTCTGCAGCCGCATGGCCATCATCCACCAGGGCCGCGTGCTCTACGAAGGCGAGCCGGAAGCCGCCGTCGCCTCGCTCGCCGGCAAAGTCTGGCGGCGGCGCGTGCCCAAGGCCGACCTCGCCGCCCTCGAAGCCAGCCACCGCGTCATTTCGAGCAAAATGGTGGCCGGCCAGCCGCTCGTCCACGTCTATGCCGACGCCTCCCCCGGCGAAGAGTTCGCGGCAGCCGCCCCGGGCCTCGAGGACGTCTTCTTTGCGCGGATTGGTGGCCTATGTTAACCGGATTTCTGCGCTTCGAATTGCGCTTCTGGCTCCGCGGCATGATGCTGTGGGTGTTCTTCTTCATCATCGGCACGCTCGTGTTCGCCGCCACCTCCACCGACAAGGTCACCCTGGGCTCCAGCCTGGAAAACACCTTCCGCAACGCTCCCTTCGTCGTCCAGAATTTCTACTCCATCATGGGCATCTTTACGCTGATGATGACTACGGCGTTCGTCAACTCGGCCGCCAGCCGGGAGTTTGCCTACAACACCCACCAACTCCTGTTCACCGCGCCGATTCGCAAGCGCGACTACCTGCTCGGCCGGTTCCTCGGGTCGGCCGCCGTCGCCGTCATCCCCTTTCTCGGCATCTCGGCCGGCATTCTGCTCTCCGCCATCATGCCCTGGAACGACGCCGAGCGCTGGGGCCCCGTCGTGGCCGCGGCGCACTGGAAGAGCATCCTCGTGTTCGCCATTCCCAACACGCTCTTCTGCGGCGCCATCGTCTTCACCATCGCCGTGCTCACCCGCAGCACCGCCACCAGCTTCATCGGCAGCCTGCTGCTGCTCACCGGCTACGGCGTCTCCGAAGTCCTCACCCAGGACCTCGACAACGAGACCATCGCCGCCCTCATCGACCCCTTCGGCGCCCGCACCTTCGGCCTGATGACCAAATACTGGACCGTGGCCGACAAGAACACGCTCTCGCTCGGCTGGGAGGGGATGCTGCTCTGGAACCGCCTGCTGTGGCTGAGCATCGGCGCGCTGGTCTTCGGTCTCGGCTATTGGCGATTCTCCTTCGCCGAACGCTCCCGCGCCGGCGCTGCGCCCGCCCCAACGGAGGCCCTCCCCGCGCGCGCCCCCTCGAGCGGCCTGGAACTGCCCGCCGTCAGCTACCGGCTCGCCGCCTGGCCGCAGTTTGCCGGCCTGCTCCGGTTCGAGTTCTGGGGCCTCGTCCGCACCACCAGCTTTCTCGTGCTGCTCGCCGCGGCGCTCCTGAACACCGTGCCCAGCCTCATCTTCTCGGCCAGCGAAGGCTACGGCAACACCTTTCTACCGGTCACCTACCGCATTGTCGAAACCATTCAGGGTTCGCTCTATATCTTCCTGCTGGCCATGATCACCTACTACGCCGGCGTCCTCATCTGGCGCGAACGCGACGCCCGCATGGACGAGATCATCGACGCCGCGCCCCAGGCCTCCGCCCTCACCTACGCCGCCAAGTTCACCGCCCTGCTCGGGGTCATCGCCATGATCCAGACGCTGATGATGGCCATCGGCATCGCCTTCCAGGCCTCGCAAGGCTACACCCGCTACCAGTTGGGCCTATACGCCGCCGAGCTCTTCGTCTACGACTTCTCGCTGTTCGTCCTGCAGGCCGTGCTGGCGTTCTTCCTCCATGTCCTCGCGCCCAACAAGTACATCGGCTACTTCAGCTTCATCATCTTCCTCGTCGCCAACGCTTTTGTCTGGGCGCCGCTCAACGTGGCCACACGCCTCGTCCGCTACGCCTCCCGCCCGCCCTACACCTACTCGGACTTCTATGGCTACGGCCCCTACCTGCTCAACTGGTGGAGCTTCACCGGCTACTGGCTGCTCATCGCCGCCGTCCTCGCCCTGCTCACCGTCGCCTTCTGGCCGCGCGGCAAGCAGCGCCGGTTCGCCCTCTCCGGCGCCCTCCGCGCCGCGACGCTCGTCGCCGGCGGCGCCGCCGCGGCGTGGGGCGGATGGCTCTACTACAACTCCGCCGTCCTCAATCCGCTCCCCGGCCCCGAAACGGTTCTCAACCTCCAGGCCGAGTACGAAAAGACCTACAAGCAGTTTGCCGCTCTGCCCCAGCCGCGCATCACGAGCGTTCGCTATCACATCGAACTCTATCCGGACCGGCGGGAACTCGTCGTCAAGGCCGACCAGCAGTTGATCAACCCCCACGCCGCCCCGCTCACCGCCATGCACCTCGTGCTCGACCGCGACTACCAGCACGACATCCAGATGGACGGCGCCACGGTTGAAAAGGACGACCCCCGCCTTTCCTATCGCATCTACAAGCTCTCGCCGCCCCTCGCGCCGGGCGAAAAGCGCCAGTTGCGCCTCACCACCTCGTTCCGGCCCCAAGGCATCCAGAACACAACCCCCGCCGTTGAAGTCTCCCCCAACGGCACGTTCTTCAACAACTCCATCCTGCCCCAGATCGGCTACCAGCCCGGCTACGAGATCAGCGACCGGAACGACCGCACCAAACGCGGACTCCCGGAAAAGGATCTCATGCCCGCGCTTGAACGCAACTGCACCGCCCGCTGCGGCAACACCTACATCAGCAACAACGCCGACTGGGTGAGTGTGGAAACCACCATCGGCACCGCGGCCGACCAGATCGCCATCGCCCCCGGCTCGCTCACCCGGGAGTGGAACGAAAACGGCCGCCGCTACTTCCACTACCGCGTCGACCGCGATTCGCTCAATTTCTACAGCTTTATGTCGGCCCACTACGCCGTCGCCCGCGAAGAATGGAACGGGATCCGGACCGAGGTCTACTACCATCCTGAACACCACTGGAACGTGCCCAAGATGATGAAGGCGATTCAGGCCTCGCTCGCCTACTACACGAAGAACTTCGGTCCCTACGCGCACAAACAGGCGCGGATCATCGAGTTCCCGCGCGTGGCCACCTTCGCCCAGGCCTTCCCCGGCACCATGCCCTACTCCGAGGCCATCGGCTTCATCTCCAAACTCGACAAGCCGGACGATATCGACATGGTCCGCTACGTCGTGGCCCACGAAATGGGCCATCAGTGGTGGGCGCATCAGGTCGCAGGGGCCGACATGCAGGGCGGCACGCTGCTGTCGGAAACCCTGGCGCAGTACTCGGCGCTGATGGTGATGGAGAAGGAGTACGGCCGGGACATGATGCGGAAGTTCCTTGAATACGAGGTTGACCGCTATCTCGCCGCCCGGGGGCAGGAGCGTTTAAAGGAGCGGCCCCTGCTCCGCGTCGAATCCTCGCAAGGCTACATCCACTATCAGAAAGGCAGCGCTGCCATATACCACCTGAAGGAGATGATCGGGGAAGAGGCCATCAACCGAGCTCTGCGCAAGGTCGTCGCGCAGTACGCCTATCAGCCGCCGCCCTACCCGACCTCCTACGCCCTGCTCGACGCCCTCACCGAGGAGACCCCCGCCGAACTGCGGCCGCTGCTCAAAGACCTGTTCGAGGACATCACCCTCTTTGCCAACCGCACCACGGCCGCCACGGCCAAAAAGCGGGCCGACGGGAAGTTCGATGTCACCATCCGCATCGAGGCCCGCAAGTACAAGGCCGATGAGAAGGGGAACGAAACGGAGGTGCCGGTCGCCGACCAGATCGAAATCGGCGCCTTCGCCAAACCGGAGAAGGGCCAGCGCTACGGCCGGACGCTCCACCGCCAGCGGATGCCGCTGCGGTCGGGCGAAGCCGAGTTCACCTTCACCGTCGACGAGTTACCGGACAAGGCGGGCATCGACCCGTTCCGGATGCTGATCGACCGGGTCCCCTCGGACAATCTGAAGGCGGTGACCGCGCTGTAGCCGCGGCCTCAGGACCGCGACAGGTGCCGGTCGATGATCGCGATCTGCTGCTCGACGCGGTCGCGGTCCCGGGCGTCCGGCACCAGCGCCAGGTAACGCTCAAAGTCCGCGCGGGCGGCCTGGAACTTCCTCAACTCCACGTTCACCGCCCCGCGCAGAATGTAGCTGTCGGCGTCGGCCGGGCTCGCCTGCAGCAGCAGGTCGAGCACCTGCGACGCTTTCGGATACTCCTTGCCGCGCAGATAGATGCTGCGGAGATTGTTCAGCATCCGGATCAGAATCTGGCGCGGCGTGACGGGCTTGAGCAGTTGCGGCGCGTCCGAGATGTCCATGCCGGTCAGGGTGCGCGCGAAATCGACGCACTGCTCGGCCGTCATCAGCGTGCCCTGGTGGAAGACGTCGATGTAGGTCTGGAAGCCTTCGTCCTCGTAGCTGCACAGGAAATGGCCCGGCAGCCCGATGCCAAACACCGGCATCTCGAGCCGCTCGGCGATGGCCATGTAGACCACCGAGAGCGAGATCGGAATGCCCGTCCGGGCGGCGATCACTTCGTTCAGGCAGCTGTTGCGGGCGTTGTAGTAGTCGCGCTCGTTGCCCTGGAATCCCTGCTCCTGGAAGAGGAAATCGTGCAGCACCTGCAGACGCTCCACCCCGTCATACTCCATCCGCATGCGCTCGTCGACCTCGTTGGCGTAGGAGTCGAGGATGTCGATGAAGGGCGCCGGATCGAGCCGGGGGAACTCAATGGAGGCCAGTTCGAGGGCGGCCAGATCGAGCGGAGCGTCAGATTCCGGGCGTGTCAAGATGTCGATCAGCGCATCCATGGCAGGCATCGATAGAATAGCAAAGCGTGCGGCTCTGTTTAATCGGCCTGTGGGGGATGGTCCTGCTCGGACAGGATTGGGCGTGGCGGCGGGAACTGCCGGGCGAGGGACTGCGGGGCGGCGCCGGTGCCTTTACCTGGGGGCGGCGGGTGCTCGCCTGGAACGGCCCCGCGTTCCGGGAAGTGGCGCGGGCCGCGCACGGCTACGACGATGGGGGCTGCGTGCTCGGCGGGCGCGATCTGGTGCTGGCCGAGCGCCCGGCCGCCGGTGCGCTGGGGCGCCTCGTGTTCCTGGCGGCCCCGGCCTACCGGGCCGAAACGATCGACGAAGACGTCGAACTGCACGAATGCCGGCCGGCCACGCTGTTCGGCCGCAGCGGGTTTCTGATGGTGCATCGCGCCCAGCAGGTCCGTTTCTACTGGCGGGCCGGCGGGCGCTGGCAGATGCGGGAGATCTACTCTATCTACACGCCCTCGCGGCAGGGGGGCCTCGCGCTCGCCGATGTCGATGGCGACGGGCGGCCGGACATCTTCTGCGGCAACTACTGGGTCCGCAGCCCGGAGCGGTTCGACCTGCCGTGGCGCATCTTTGCCATCAACCTGCTGTCGACCAACCCAGCGGACGCCCACTTCGTGCTCGCGCCCTGGCGCGGTGGCGTCGTGGCGCTGCAGCGCGATATCGCCGGGGCGCCGCTGCGGTACTTCGCCCGGCCGGCCGACCCCCGGCAACTGTGGCCGGAGGTGGCCGACGGGAGCTTCACAGCCCCGCGGGCGGTGGCCGCCGTGGGCGCGACGCTGTGGCTCGGACACGCCGGGGGCGTGACCGAGTGGCCCTCCGGCCGCAAGATGGCCGCCGGGGCTCCCGTGGTCGCGCTGCTCCCGGGCGGCGTGGTGGTCAGTCCGGAAGCCGTTGGTCAGCCGCGGCGGAGATAGGCGTCGTCGCCGCGGAGCCAATCCTCCCGCACCGGGGCAAACAGGTCAAATACCCAGGAATCTTCAAGCGCGATCACCCGGTGGACCACGTTCGAAGGGATCTGCATCACCTCGCCGGCTTCGATGGTCAGATCCTCGTCGGCGGTGATGAACTGCAGCTTGCCGGCCATGAGGATAGTGACCTGCTCATTTTCGTGATGATGATCGGGCACCATGGCGCCCTGCTTCAGTTCGAGGCGGGCGATGGTGATCCGGTCGGTGTGGATGGCCTGGCGAGCGAGCGCCGCGCTGAGCTGTTCAAGCGGGATAGACTTCCATCGATGGAGCTTCATGAGATTGATGGTGTATTCTATCAATAGTCTAAATCTGCTTGGTTTGAAAGGGTTTCCATGAAAGGTGTGGTACTGGCGGGAGGCACGGGTAGCCGGCTTTTTCCGCTGACAAAAATTACGAACAAACATCTGCTGCCGATCTACGACAAGCCGATGATCTATTACCCGATTCAGACGCTGGTTGACGCGGGCATTCGCGATATCCTCATCGTAACCGGTGGCCGCAATGCCGGCGACTTTCTCCGCCTGCTCGCCAACGGCAAGGAGTTCGGTTTAACCCACCTGGACTTTACGTATCAGGAGGGCGAAGGCGGCATCGCCGAAGCGCTCTCGCTGGCCGAACATTTCGCCGACGGAGAACGCATCTGCGTCGTGCTGGGCGACAACATCATTGCGGGGTCCATCAAAGAGGCGGTTGATGCCTTCCGCGCCCAGCCGGGGGGCGCGCGGATCCTTCTCAAAGAGGTGGAGGACGCCGAGCGGTTTGGCGTCGCCGAGATCGTCGGCGACAAGATCATCGGAATCGAAGAGAAACCGAAACAGCCCAAGTCGAACCTCGCCGTCACCGGTTTTTACCTCTACGACGAGCACGTGTTTGAGAAAGTGAAGGGCCTCAAGCGCTCCGAACGCGGCGAGTTGGAGATCACCGACGTCAACAACTCCTACATTGCCGACGGCACCATGGCGTTCTCTTATCTCGAGGGCTGGTGGACCGATGCCGGCACCTTTGAAAGTCTCCTGCGCGCCAATAATCTGGTGGCGGAGACGACCGGGAGAACGAGGGCGGACGATTGAACGAGAAGGGCATCGGCAAAGTCATCCTGAAGCCGGATAGCGAGCAGCTGATTTCCGGAGTTCGCATCGTCGAGGTGGATGTGTGGCCGGACGACCGGGGCTACTTCCTCGAAGTGGCGCGCCTGGGCCAGGGCCTGGTGACCGAGTTCCCGCCCGAATCGACCCAAGTATCGACGGCACTTAGCTACCCCGGCACTATCAAGGCGTTTCACATCCACCAGAAACAGACCGACTGCTGGCTCGCCGCGGCGGGAATGTTTCAGGTGGCGCTGGTCGACCTGCGCGAGGGCTCGGCCACGTATGGCCTGCGGAACACCCTCTATATCGGCGCGCTACGTCCCTGGCGGCTGCTGATTCCGCCCGGCGTGGCCCACGGCTACAAGGTCATCGGCGGGGAACCCGGGGTGCTCGTCTACCTCACCAACCGGCTCTACGACCCCGCCGACGAAGGGCGCATCCCCTATAACGACCCCGCTATCGCCTACGACTGGGAGTTACAACACAAGTGAAGTTACTCGTCACCGGCGGCGCCGGTTTCATCGGCTCCGCGTTTGTTCGCCTGCTGCTGACGGGGCCGGACCCGTTTCGCGTTACCGTTCTCGACAAGCTGACCTACGCCGGCAACCTCGACAACCTCGCCCCGGTGGCGGCCGATGCCCGCTACCGCTTCGTGAAGGGCGACATCGCCGACCCGGTCGCCGTGAATGCGCTCGTCGAACAGGAGCAACCCGATGCCCTCGTTCACTTCGCGGCCGAAAGCCACGTGGACCGCAGCATCCTCTCACCCGAACCGGTCGTCCAGACCAACCTCATCGGCACCTTCACCCTGCTCGAAGCCGCGCGGAAGCACGGCGTCCCACGATTCCTGCACGTCTCCACCGACGAGGTCTACGGCTCGATCCCCGCGCCGCACGAGGCCGACGAGGACTATCCGCTCGTCACGAGCAGCCCCTATTCGGCCTCGAAGGCCGGCTCGGACCTGCTGGCCCTCTCCTACCACACCACCTACAAGATGGCCGTCACGGTCACCCGCGCCTCGAATAACTACGGGCCCTACCAGTTCCCCGAAAAGCTGATCCCGCTCATGATCGCCAACGCCCTTGAAGGCAAGCCGCTGCCGGTCTACGGCGACGGGCAGCAGGTGCGCGACTGGCTCTACGTCGATGACCACTGCCGGGCCATCCGCGCCGTGCTCGAACGCGGCCGCCCGGGGCAGGTCTATAACATCGGCGGCAGCCGCGCGCTGCCGAATCTTGAAGTCGTCGAGCGGATCATCGCCGCCACGGGCCGCGAACGTGCGCTGATCCAGTACGTCAAGGACCGCCCGGGCCACGACCGGCGCTACGCCCTGAGAAGTGACAAGATCACCCGCGAAACCGGCTGGGCGCCCGAGATGGAGTTTGAAACGGGCTTGGCCTCGACCATCGACTGGTACCGGCAGAACACCGCGTGGATTGAGCGGGTACGTTCCGGCGCCTATCGCGAATACTACGCCCAGAACTACGCCAACCGCTAGCGGCGGGCGAGGCGGGGGGCGGCGGGAGGCAGCGGCTTCAGATAGACCGCCGTGGCCTTGCCCCGGGCATCGAGCAGGCAGACGAACTCGCGCTGTTCGGTCGTCCCCCCGCTTTGCGAAACGAAGCCAAGGCCCCACAACACCTGCGCGGCCCGCGAGTCGGTCGGCCGCGACTCGGTGAGCAGCCTCTGACGCGCCGGGATGCGGAAAGTCTGCCCCGGAGGAAGCTGGGCCTGGTAGAACTGCTGGCAGGCTTCATTCGCCCGCAGCGCCGCGGCGCTCAGCAGTAGGGCGAACATGGCTCTCATGACAGTTTCGTGGCGATGGACTTGGCCTGCAGAAACTGCAACAGGTAGTCCGGCCCGCCGGCCTTCGCATCGGTGCCCGAAAGGTTGAACCCGCCAAAGGGATGCGCGCCCACCATCGCCCCGGTGCATTTGCGGTTCAGATAGAGATTGCCGACGTGAAAGTCGCGGCGCGCGTGTTCGAGATGGGCCGGGACGTGCGAGTAGACCGCCCCGGTCAACCCGTAATCGCTATCGTTGGCCAGGGCGAGAGCGTGCGCAAAGTCCTCGGCCGGGGTAACGGCGAGCACGGGGCCGAAGATCTCTTCCTGGAACAGGCGGGCGGTCGGAGCCACGCCGGTAAAGACCGTCGGCTGCAGAAAGTAGCCATCGCCGGGGGCGGCGCCGCCTCCCGTCAGCAGGCGCCCTTCGCCGCGGCCAATCTCCAGGTAGGCGAGGATGCCGCGGCGGGCGGCGGCACTGATCACCGGCCCCACCGCGAAGGAGGGGTTGGCGGCATCGCCCACCGAAAGCGCCCCCACCGCCGGTTCGAGCCGGCGGACAAACTCCTCGTAAACGCCACCGTGCACAATCGCCCGGCTGCAGGCCGAACACTTCTGCCCCTGATAGCCGAACGCCGAAGCGACCACCCCCGCCACGGCGGCATCGAGGTCGCAGTCCGCATCGACAACAATCGCGTCCTTGCCGCCCATCTCGGCCACGACGCGGCGGACCCACTTCAGCCCCAGGGCCGGGCGGGCGGCGAGTTCGTTGATGTGCAGGCCCACGTCACGCGAACCCGTGAAGTTGACGAAGCGCGTGAGCGGATGGGTGACGAGCAGGTCGCCGATTTCGCCGCCGCTGCCGGCGCAGAGCGCGAGTGCGCGGGGCGGCAGGCCGGCCTCGGCCAGCAGTTCGACGAACTGCGCCGCGATAACCGGCGTCTCGCTCGACGGCTTGAGGACCACCGTGTTGCCGCACACCAGCGCCGCGACGGTCATCCCCGCCAGAATCGCCAGCGGGAAGTTCCAGGGCGGGATTACGACCCCGACGCCCAGGGGCAGGTAGGTGAGTTCGTTGCGTTCGCCCGGTAGTTGGAGCAGCGGCTCCGGGGTGGCCCAGCGCAGTATCTGGCGGGCGTAATACTCGCAGAAGTCGATCGCTTCGGCGGTCTCGGCTTCGGCCTCGGCCCAGCTCTTGCCCGCCTCGAGCACGAGCCAGGCGTTGAACTCGTACTTGCGCGCGCGCAGTAAGGCGGCGGCGCGGAGCACGATGGCCGCGCGATCCTCCACCGGCGTCCGGGCCCACTCCGGGAAAAACGCGGCGGCATCGGCGATGGCTTCGGCGGCCAGCACCGGGGTGGCGCGGGACTGCAAGCCCACCACAACGGCCGGCTGCGATGGATTTACGGACCGAACCCAAGCGCCGGCGAGGACCGGCCGGCCGGCAATACGCAGGGGATACGCCCGGCCGCAGGCGGCGCGGGCGCCGGCGAGGGCAGCCTCCATGGCGCGCAGGTTTTCCGGCCGCGCGAAGTCCGCGTAGGGCTCATTGCGGAAAGCGGGCAGCGGAGTCACGGAGATTACCCCTCGACGATGTTGCGTCCCCGATCGAACAGGTCAGCGGCCTCGTCGGCCATCTTGCGGCCCTGCTGATAGAGTTCGCGGCCGCGTTCGACCAGTTCCTGCCCCTTCTCTGAGAGGACATCGGCGCTTTCTTCGGCCCGGCGCACAATGCGGCGCCGGGTCACCTCGCCGCTCGCCGGGGCGTAAAGAAGCGCCACCGCGGCGCCGATCGCCGCGCCGGTGAGAAACCAAACTGCTTTGCTGCTGTTATCTTCTGCCATGACTGGAACACCTCTGCCCCTATTGTTTCAGAACGCAGGAAGGAATGTCCGGGGGTTCGGGCGCCACGGGAGGAGGTCGACGGAGAGCCGGCGGCCGTCGGTGAGGACGCGGACCAGGCCGAAGCGGTCGGTGCGGAGGAGGCCGACGCGGTGTTCGGTGAGGCGGCGGACGACGTCGGGGTGGGGGTGTTTGTAGAGGTTGTCCTGCCCGGCCGAGATGATGGCGAACTGGGGATGGAGGCGGGCGAGCAGGTCGTCGGTGGTGGAGGTGCGGCTGCCGTGATGGCCGGCTTTGAGGATGTCGGCCGGGGCGATGCGGCCTTCGTCGACCAGGCGAAACTCGACCTCTTTTTCGAGGTCGCCGGTGAGGAGCATGCTGCGCTGGCCGTAGGCGATGCGGAGGGTGAGCGAGTCGTTGTTGCGGGGGATTTCGGTGGGCGGGGTGTCGCGGTAGGGGGCGAGGACATCGAAGCGGGCGCCGCCCCAAACGAAGCCATCGCCGCTCCAGAGCGGGACGATGCGGACGCCGCGCGCCAGCGCCTTGGCGCGGAGGCGCTGCCAGGTGGGACTCTCCCCCATGGCTCCGGTCCAGAGTTCGGCGGGGGCGAAGTTGTCGATGAGGGCTTCGAGGCCGGCGGCGTGGTCGTCGTGGGCGTGGGTGAGGGCGATGGCGTCCAGACGGCGGATGGAGCGGGTCCAGAGGTAGGGGGAGACGACGTCCTCGCCGACGTCGAGCTTGGGCTTGGGGCGGCCTTTGAACTGAGGCAGGCCGCCGCCATCGACGACCAGCATTTTGCCTTCGGGGGTAACGACGAGCAGGCTATCGCCCTGGCCGACGTCGATGGCGGTGAGCTCCAGTTGGCCGGGAGTGCGGACGGGCGCGAACGGGTGCCAGAGGATGACGCCGAACAGGGCCATCGTAATGACGAAACAAACCCAACGCAGGCGGGGAGCGTGGCGGGCGGTGACGGCGAGGGCGATGAGGCTGGCCGCGAAAGCGGCGGCGAGGAGGGCGGGCGGGTCGGGGATTCGCCAGTTCGGCTCGAAGGCGGCGCAGGCGGCGGCGACCCACTGGCCGGCGTCGAGGAACCAGCCCGCCGCGGAGCCCAGCCACCGCCACCCGGTGAAGACGGCGAGGAAGCCGGCGACGATGGCGCCGTTCATCAGCGGGACGACGAAGATGTTGGCGACCATGCCCGAGAGCGAGGCGCGATGGAAATAGAAGGCCATGGGCAGGGCCAGGGCCACCTGCATGATGCAGGAGATCATGAAGATCTCAAAGGCGTTGACGAGCAAAGCCAGACCGGAGCCAAGCGCCCGGCAGAGCCAGGGCATAGGGACGTTGGTCCAGAGGCTGACGGTGTGGGCGAACAGCCGGGTTTCGACGCGGAAGGCGGCGATGGCGAAGGGTTTGCGAAGGTCCTGCCGCCAGTCTTCGAGTTCGGCGAGGCCGCGGGCGAGGGGCCGGGAGTTCTGTTCAAAGAGCGGGTCGGCGAGGGAGGCGATGGCGGCGACGCTGAGGAAGGTGAGCTGGAAACTGGCTTCGAAGAGCTGGCCGGGGTCGAGCGCGAGGACGGTGATGGCGATGACGGCGAGGAAGTTGAGGATGCGCGGGTCGCGATACCAGAAACGGCACAGGCTGAAGAGCATGAAGCCGGCGGCGGCGCGGAGGACGGGGGCGGTGAGGCCGGAGGTGGCCGCGTAGAGCCAGGCGAGGATGACGGTGGCGATGAGGCTGAAGGTCATCCGGCCGGTGGCCAGGCGGATGACGCCGAACAGGATGCCGGCGACCATCGTGATATGGATGCCGGAGATGACGAGGGCGTGGTAGGTGCCGGTGCGGCGGAAGCTTTCCGTCCAGACTTTTTGCAGGCGGGTGTTTTCGCCGATCAGCAGGGCCTGCATCATCCAGGCTTTGTAGTGGTCGCCGGGAAAGAGGGCTTCGAGGCGGTTGAGAATCCAGCCGCGGAGCCGGAACAGCAGGGCGGTGGCGGGGTGGCCGCAGGTTCCCGGCAGGACGGTGACTTCGGCGCCGGTGCGGGTGGAGATGGTCCAGTAGATCTGCCGGCGGGCAAGATAGTGCACGAGGTCGAAGGCGCCGGGGTTGCGGAAGTTGACGGGTTTTCGGACCCGGGCTTCGAACTCGACGAGTTGGCCGTACTGCAGGCTGGGGGCGGGCTGGCCTTCGCGGAGGTTGAGGCTGACGCGGGCGCGGGCGTCGTGTTCGAGATCGAGGGTGAACTGTTCGCGCCGGTCGGCGAAGACGGAGGGTTCGACGACGCAGCCCTGGATGAGCAGCGTTTCGCCGGCGGCCGCGTCGAGTTCGGGCGGCGGTTCGGGCGGCCGGAGCACGGGCAGGAGCGTGCCGGCGGCGACGAAGGCGAGGGCGGTGATCCACGGACGGCGGCCGAGGAGGGCGAGCAGGGCGAGGGCCGCCGTGGCGGCGGCGGCTTCGGGGCGGGAGAACGGGAGGAGTTGGGCCAGAAGGAGACCGGCGATCAGTCCGAGGCAGGGCAGCAGGAGAGGTTCACGCACTCAGGAAGAGAGTGGCGGGGGCGGCCGGCTTCTCTCTAGACTGTAGGAGATGCTTGTCGAGTTGCACGTCGAGAACTTCGCAGTGGTGGAACGACTGCGGATTCGTTTTCATCCGGGCCTGAACCTGCTGACCGGGGAGACGGGCAGCGGCAAGTCGATTGTGGTGGATTCGCTGGGGCTGCTGTTCGGCGGCCGGGCTTCGGCCGAGGTGGTGCGGACGGGGACGGAGCGGGCGCGCGTGTCGGGCGTTTTCGTGGCGCCGCCGGACCCGGCGTTCCGGGCGCTGCTCGAGGAAGCGGGCATTGCGCTCGAAGACGAGGAGTTGATTGTGGAGCGGGAGGTGACGGCGACGGGCAAGTCGCGGGCGCTGCTGGCCAACCGGCCGGCGACGGCGACGCTGCTGAAGGCGCTGGCGCCGTGGCTCGGAGATATTCACGGGCAGAACGAGCAGCAGCGGCTGCACTCGCCGGAGTCGCAGCGGCAGATGCTCGATACGTTTGCCGAGAACGGGGCGTTGACGGCCGAGGTGGGCGAACTGTTTGGCGCGTGGCGGGCTTGCGCGCGGGAGCTCGAAGAGATCGACCGGGCCGAGCAGGAGCAGTTGCGGCTGGCGGACCTGTGGAGCTTTCAGCGGAAGGAGATTGAAGAGGTGGACCCGCGGGGAGGCGAGGACAGCGAACTCGAGGCCGAGAAGCGGGTGCTGCAGAACGTGACGCGGCTGGCCGAGCACGCCGGGGCGGCCTACACGGCGCTGTACGAGGCGCCGGATTCGGCGGTGGCGCAGGCGCGGGCGGCGGCCAAGCGGGTGCAGGAGCTGGTGCGGATTGACCCCTCGCTCGGGGAGGTGGCCGAGCTGCTGCGGCCGGCGGTGATTGGCCTGGAAGAGGCCGGGCTGACGCTGCGCGACTACGTGGGTAAGCTGCACGCCGACCCGGGGCGGCTTGATGAGGTGGAGACGCGCCTGGCCGCGATTGACCGGCTGCGGCGGAAGTACGGGGCGACGATTGAGGAGATTCTTGAGTTTCTGACGGTTTTGCGGACGAAGATGCAGACCGTGGCGGAGGCCGGCGAGCGGCGGGCGGCGATTGAGGCGCGGCGGGAGAAGCTGGGCCGGGAGTACGCGGCGGCGGCGGGCCGGCTGACGCGGGCGCGCAAGACGGCGGCGGGGCGGCTCGAAAAACGCGTGGAGCAGGAGTTGGCGGCGCTGGCGATGGCGGGGACGCGTTTTCAGGTGGCGTTCGGGGCGGCGGGGTGGTCGGCCGAGGGGGTGGACGCGGTGCGGTTTCTGGTGTCGGCGAACGTGGGCGAGGAGCCGCGGGAGCTGGACAAGGTGGCTTCGGGCGGCGAGGTTTCGCGGATTGCGCTGGCGGTTAAGACCTGCATTGAGAGCGAGCGGCCGGGGGCGGCGCAGCATCTGCTGGTTTTTGACGAAGTGGACGCCGGCATTGGGGGGGAGGCGGCTGAGTCGGTAGGGCGGCGATTGAAGGCGCTGAGCCGCTCCAATCAGGTGCTGTGCGTGACGCATCAGGCGAATATCGCGGCGTTCGCCAACCATCACTACCGCGTCGAAAAGCAGCAGTCGAACGGGCGGACGGTGGCCGTGATGACGGAGTTGACCGGCGAGGAGCGGACAAGGGAGATTGGCCGCATGCTTTCGGGCCAGCGGTTGACGCCGGAGGCGCTGCGGCACGCCGCGCAGCTGATCGAGGCCGGGGCGGCGAGTTGAGGGCGGGGGTTTAGTCGTCCTCTTCGGTGCTGACGAAGTTGCTTTCAAAGGCCAGGGTGAGGACCTCGTCGGTGAGGACGGTGGGGCGGCGTTCAAAGCGGATGATATCGATGGCGTGCGAGAGCACATCGCGCGGATGGCAGCGGCGCCGGGGCTTGCCGGTGGAGCGGTAGTGGCGGGCGAGAAAGCGGTCGACCAGCTCCGGCGAACAGGCGAGGCCCTGCTTGGCGGCGTATTTGACGAAGATTTCGGTGAACTCCTGCTCGGAGGGGGACTTCATCAACATTTTGTACTGGATGCGGCGGAGGAAGGCTTCGTCGCCGAGTTGGTCGGGCTTGAGGTTCGAAGAGAAGACCAGGAAGCACTCGAACGGGATGGTCATTTTGCCGCCGTTCTGGAAGGAGAGGTAGTCGACGCGGCGCTCCATGGGCACGATCCAACGATTGAGGACCTCGGCCGGGGTGACCTTCTGGCGGCCGAAGTCGTCGATGAGGTAGATGCCATTGTTGGCCTTGAGCTGCAGGGGGGCATCGTAGAACTTAGCGACGGGATTGAAGCTCAGGTCGAGCATTTCGGGAGCGAGTTCACCGCCGGTGACGATGAAGGGGCGGTGGCACTTGAACCAGCGCTGGTCGTAGGAGGGTTCGGTGGTGAAGGCCGAGATGGTGTCCTGCGCCTCGTCGACCGGGTGGTGGTAGACCGGGTCGAACATCTGGATGATCATGCCCTGGGCCTCGATGGCGTAGGGTACATAGATGTAGGTGGGATCGACGTTGAAGAGCGCTTCGGCCAGATAGGTTTTGCCGTTGCCGGGCTGACCGTAGATCAGAAATGACTTGCCGGAGTTGACGGCCGGGCCGATCTGGTTGAGCAGTTCCGGGGTGACGACCATGTGCTTGTAGGCTTCCCGTAGGGCTTCCTGGGTGAGCCAGCCGTTCTCCTGCTTCTGGCGGCGCACCATGTCGGCGTATTGAAAGAGCGGCACGGGGACACGACCGGAGTAGGCATTGGTGGCGACAAACTCTTTGGCCAGTTCGCGGCCGCTTTCGGTGAGGACGAAGCGAGAGGAGATGGCGCCCATGCCGAGCGAACTGCGCACGGTGACATGGTGGGTGCGCTTGAACCCTTCGAGGATGGCTTCGATGACGCTGAAGCGGAGACCGAGGCGCTGGGCGAGTTCGCGGCCCACGAGTTCTCCGTTGTAGTAGAGGGACTTGAGCAGCAGCTGCTCGATCATCGTGGACGGAACGCCGGTGTGCGGAATCGTCTCCGGCACCGGGGGGGACAGATCCTCGGGACGGGCTTCGGTCGAGGAGTCAAGAACAGTCGACAGTTCAGTAAGATCGGTGATCGGCAACGAATTTTCCCTTTTGGGGATCTATCGGCGCCCGTGGCGAAAGCGAGAGTGGGGAGTTACCATAGTGGTCGAAGAGAATTACCTTATGCCGACTACGCGCCGCTCGTTCTTACATACCTCCGGCCTCACTACCATGTTGGCGGCCGCCCCCGCCGCCGCGCAGCCCAAGAGCCCCAACGATAAGATTCAGTTCGCCTGCATTGGCTTCGGCATCATGGGCCAGGGCGATGTGGCTACGGCCGTGACGGTGCCGGGAACCAAACTGGTGGCCGTGGCCGATATTTACCAGGGCCGGCTGGACCTGGCCAAAGAGCGCTACGGCAAAGACATTTTCACGACGCGCGACTACCGAGAGATTCTGGCGCGGCCCGACATCGACGCCGTCATCGTCGCCACGCCCGACCACTGGCATCAGCAGCAGGCCATCGACGCGATGAAGGCCGGCAAGGATGTTTACTGCCAGAAGCCGATGGTGCAGAAGGTGGAGGAGGGCGCGGCGGTAATCAAGGCCGAAGGGGAGACCAAGCGGATTCTGCAGGTGGGCAGCCAGCGGGCCAGTTCCATTCTTTATGCCAAGGCGCGGGACCTGGTCAAGCAGGGCGTGCTGGGCGAAGTGCGCATGGTGGAAGCGTTCTGGGACCGCAACTCGCCGCAGGGGGCCTGGCAGTATTCGATCCCGCCCGATGCCTCGCCGGCGACGGTGGATTGGGACCGGTTTCTGGGTTCGGCGCCGAAGCGGCCGTTTGAACCGATCCGGCTGTTCCGGTGGCGCAACTATCAGGACTACGGCACGGGGGTGGCCGGGGATCTGTTTGTCCACCTGTTCACGGGAATCCACTACGTGATGGACTCAAACGGGCCGAACCGGGTGATGACGACCGGCGGGCTGTACCACTGGAAGGACGGCCGCGACGTGCCGGACCTGATGATGGGCATTTACGACTATCCGCAGACCGCCACGCATCCGGAGTTCAACCTGAGCCTCCGGCTGAACTTCCTGGCGGGCGGCGGCGATGGTAGCGGGTTTCGGTTTGTGGGTTCAGAAGGGGTGCTCGACCTCGCCGTCGGCGGGGCGCTGGTACTGCGCCGCAAGCCGAAGGTGACCGACCCGGGAACGACGGCCGGAACCTTCTCGCGGGCGACCGCCACCGAGATTCTGCGGCAGCACGCGGCGAAGTATCCGGCGCAGCGGCCGAGCGCCGACGGCATGCAGGCCAATACGGAACAGCGCTGGGTGCTGCCGCCGGGCTACACGGAACAGTACGCCCACCACGCCAACTTCTTCGAGCACATCCGCTCGCGGCAGCCGGTGATTGAAGACGCGACCTTCGGCCTGCGGGCGGCGGGTCCGGCGCTGTTGTCGAACGTCAGTTACTTCACGCGCAAGACCGTACACTGGGATCCGGAAAAGATGGTAGTGAAGGGATAACCGATCCCGGCAAGGAGGCCGTAATGGCGTGGTGGATCTGGCTGGTCGCGGGGATCGTGATTCTGCTGGGGGAGTTACTCACGCCCGGCGGCTTCTATCTGATTTTTTTCGGCGCCGGGGCGGTGGTTACGGCGTTGGCCGCGGCGGTGGGGCTGGAGGGTCCGGGCCGGCAGGGCGTGTGTTTTCTGCTGCTTTCGCTGGCGGCGCTGCTGCTGTTCCGGCAACCGTTGCTGCGGCGGCTGCGGCGGGGGCATCCGCTGCTGCCCGACGAGCTGACGGGGGAGGTGGCCGTGGCGCGGGAGGAGATTGCGGTGCACGCGGTGGGGCAGGCCGAACTGCGGGGGACGGTGTGGTCGGCGCGCAACGCGGGCGACCGGCCGCTGGCGGCGGGCGAGCGCTGCCGGGTGAAACGCGTGGATGGATTGACGATATACTTGGGCCCGGAGGAGTAAGTGGATGCCGGAACTGATTGTCCTGGGGTTTGTTCTCCTGCTGTTTCTGATCGTAGTGGCCAAGACGGCGATCGTGGTGCCGCAGCAGAGCGCGTTTGTCGTCGAGCGGCTGGGGGCCTACAGCGGCACGTTAAACGCGGGGTTCCATATTCTGATTCCGTTTCTCGACGTGATCCGCTACAAGCACTCCTTAAAAGAGCAGTCGATCGATATCCCGGAGCAGGTGTGCATTACGCGGGACAACGTACAGGTGGCCGTCGACGGGGTGTTGTATCTGAAGGTTCTCAACGCCGAACGCGCCTCCTACGGCATCTCCGACTATCTTTTCGCCATCACCCAACTGGCGCAGACGACGCTGCGGAGTGAGGTAGGCAAGATTGAGCTCGACCGCACCTTCGAAGAGCGGACCAACATCAACGTGGCCGTCGTGAGCGAACTCGATAAGGCCTCCGAACCCTGGGGCGTGAAGGTGCTGCGCTACGAGATCAAAAATATCACCCCACCCAAGGACATTCTTTCGGCGATGGAGAAACAGATGCGCGCCGAGCGGGAGAAACGGGCCGCGATTCTGACGTCGGAAGGCGTGCGGGACTCGGCCGTGAACCTGGCCGAGGGCGAGAAGCAGAAGGTGATCAAGGCGTCCGAGGCATTCAAGCAGCGGCAGATTAACGAAGCCGAGGGCGAGGCGACCGCGATCACGACCGTGGCCGAGGCAACGGCGAAGAGCCTGCGGCAAGTGGGCATGGCGATTCAGGACCCGGGCGGACGCGAGGCGGTCCAACTGCGGGTGGCCGAACAGTATGTGACCAGCTTCGGCAAGCTGGCGCAAGCATCAAACACAATGATCGTGCCGGCGAACGTGGCCGATATCGCGGGGATGATCGGGTCGGCGATGGGGGTCTTCGAGGCGATGCGGCGCGGGGAGGGCGCGGCGCCGCCGCCCCCGCCGCCGCCGCGTTAGTTTACGCGAAGGCGGCGCGCAGCTGGTCGTAGCTCTTCTGCACGGCGCCGAGCGGGTCGGCCTTGCCTTCCATCTCGAGCGACACCCACCCTTTGAAGCCGGCCTGTTTCAGGATGCCGGCGATGCGCTGGTAGTCGAGGTCGAGCGTATACCATTCGCCGCCGCCGTAGTAGGTCTTGGCCTGCACGATCGTGGCTTTCGGAGCCAGTTTGGCGATGCCGGGGTAGGGTTCGCCGGGGTAGTTGCCGGTGTCGAGGTTGATGCCGAGCCAGGGCGAGTTGACGGCCGCGTGGATTTTGAGCAGGGTATCGATGTTGGTGGTGAGACCCCAGTGGTTTTCGAGCGCCAGCGTGATGCCCTCGCGCTCGCAAACGGGCAGGCACTTGCGGATGGAATCGATGCACCAGTCGATGGCGTTCTGTTCGTTGAAGCCGGGCAGGGCCGGCTCGTCGCCCTTGACTTTCATCAGATCGTCGAAGGATTTGATGGTCTTCCAGCGGCCGGAGTTGAGGCGGACGCAAGGGATGCCGAGGCGGGCGGCCAGTTCAACACACTTGACGGTGTGTGTAATATTTTTGTCGCGATCGGCCTGCTCCGGGAAGACGAAGTCCTGGTGAATGGAGAGCATCGGCAGGGCGAGACCGCGCTCAAAGGCCAATCTTTTCAATCGGGTGACGTAGGCCGGGGACTCGTCCGCCATCTGCCGGTGGAGGATCTCAACGCCATCAAACCCAATGTCTGCAGCATGTTGGATGACCTTCTCGATACTGTACCGTTCTGTCCGGAAATGCCAGAATGAATAGGTGGAAACAGCGAGAGGCTGCCGCCGGTTGGGACTGGCGATTTGCGCCGGAGCAGCCGATAGAGAAGCTAGCGGGCCGGCGGCCAGGAGTGCACGTCGCGAAAGTGGCATAACTCAGGATAACCGTTCCCGGAGCGCCTGCTACAGTAAGAGGAATCTTTCATCTATGACGAGTGTTGCGTTATGAGTATCGAAGTTGCCGGCGGCCGCCCGGCCAACCAGTACGAGACGGTGAACTGGGTAACGACCACCTTTTTCGGAATCTTCCATGTGGGCGCGCTGGCCGCTCCGTTTTTCTTTGAATGGCGTTCGGTGATCGTCGCCGCCGTGCTGTACTGGATCACGATCGGCTGGGGCATCGGCATGGGGTACCATCGCCTGCACACGCACCGGGCCTATGTGGTGCCCAAGTGGCTCGAGCATTTCTTTGCGCTTTGCGGCACGCTGACGATGGAAGGCGGACCGATCTTCTGGGTGGCGACGCACCGGATTCACCATCAGCACTCCGACCTCGACGGCGACCCGCATACGCCGCGCCACGGCAAGTGGTGGTCGCATATGGGCTGGATTCTGTTTGGCGAGGCCAAGCACAACCAGACGCAGGCGATGATGAAGTACACCCCGGACCTGGCCAAGGATAAGTTCTACCTGTGGCTGAACACCTATCACTGGGTGCCGATCATCGTACTTTCGGCGATTCTTTACCTGTGGGGCGGCCTGTCGATGTTCCTGTGGGCGACGTGCGTGCGCGTCGTGCTGGGGCTGCACTCGACGTGGCTCGTGAACTCGGCCAGCCATCTGTGGGGCGGGCGGCGGTTCAACATCCGCGACGACTCGCGCAACAACTGGTGGGTAGCGATTCTGACCTTTGGCGAGGGATGGCACAACAATCACCATGCGCATCCGAACTCGGCGCGGCATGGGCTGGCCTGGTACGAATACGACCAGACGTGGCTGCAGATTCGGCTCCTCGAAAAGCTGGGCATTGCGCGGAACGTGAAGGTGGCGCATGTGGATACCCCGTCGGCGATGGAGCGGAGAGCGGCGTAGGCAGCCTTCCCGGATGCATTAGCGTGCTGCTTGCGACATAATGTCGGCAAGCAGCATGCGTTTCGTTATTCTTCTTGCCGGCGTTGTGTCCCTGGGGGCGCAACCGATCGAATTCAACCGCGACATCCGTCCGATTCTGTCGGATCGATGCTGGACCTGTCACGGCTCCGATGCGGCCTCAAAGGGCATCAAACTGCGGCTGGACCAACCGGAACCGGTGGCCGCGGCCCGGCAGACGATCGCCGAGCGCATCGTGACGACGAACAAGGCCAAGCGGATGCCGCCGTTGCACACGGGCGCGAGCCTGTCGACGGCCGAAGTGGCGCTGCTGAACCGTTGGGTGGAGGCCGGCGCCCCCTGGCAGAAGCATTGGGCCTATCTGCCGCCCCAGCGCGCCACCGGGCAAACGATCGATTCGCTCGTCCGCGCCCGCCTCGTCAAGGCGGGACTCTCCCCTGCCCCGCAGGCCTCCCGCGAAACCCTCCTCCGCCGCGCCGCGCTCGACCTGACCGGTCTGCCGCCGCTGCCCGGCGAGTACGATGGCATGAGCTACGAACAGGCCGTCGACCGGATGCTTGCCACCTCCCGCTACGCCGAACGCATGACCGCCAAGTGGCTCGACGCGGCCCGCTACGCCGATTCGAACGGCTATCAGACCGACGGCGAACGGGAGATGTGGCGCTGGCGCGACTGGGTGCTGAACGCCTTCCGGACCAACAAGCCGTTTGACCAGTTCGTCATCGAACAGATGGCCGGCGACCTGCTGCCCAACGCCACGCTCGACCAGAAGATCGCGACCGGCTTTCAACGCAACCATCGCGGCAACGGCGAAGGCGGCATCGTGGCCGAGGAGTACCTGGCCGAGTACGCCGCCGACCGCGTGGAGACCATGTCGACCGTGTTTCTGGGTTCCACCATCGGCTGCGCCCGCTGCCACAACCATAAGTACGACCCCTTTACGCAGAAAGAGTTCTATCAGCTGTTCGCCTTCTTCCATAACATCGGCGAGCGCGGCCGCTACTTCAAATTTGGCAATACGCCCCCGTTCCTTCACGCCCCGACCGAACCGCAGCAGGCCAAACTCGCCGAACTCGAAGCCGCGCTGGCCGCCGCCGAAGCCCGCCTGCGGCCCGGCGCGGCCAAAGGCCCGCTCACCTGGAAGCCAACGTTCGACCTCACCGCGCCCGAAAAGTATACCCCGCACTACACCGCCCGCTTCACCATCGCCGCTCGGTTCACGCCCCCGGCCGCCACGGCCAACATCGTCTCGAAGGCGCTGCCGGAGGCCGAATCGGCCGGCCTGCGGTTCAACCTCAAAGACGGTCGGCTGCAGGTGAACCTCGTCATGCGCTGGCTCGACGATGCCCTGCGCGTCGAAACCGAACGGACGCTCACCCCCGGCCAGAGCTACCACGTCGCCTTCACCTACGACGGCTCGAAGCTCGCCGCCGGCATCAAGGTCTACATCGACGGCCAGCCGGAAAAACTGCGCGTGATCGTCGATGAACTCAACCAGGACTTCCTCGTCAAAGAGCCGTTTACGCTGAACGCTCCCGAGGTAAAGATCTTCGCCCGCGCCCTGCCCCCGCTCGAGATCGCTTTCCTCGCCGGTACGGCCGCGGGGCCGGAGGCGGCGCGCCGTCAGTTCCTTGAAACCACCGACGCCAAGGCGTGGGCCGAGGTCGTCCGCCTGCGGCGCGAACGCGACGCCTTCCTCGACACGGTCCCCACCGTGATGGTGATGCGGGAAACCGGCAAGCCGCTCGACGCCCACGTCCTCATCCGCGGCGCCTACGACCGGCCCGGCGAAAAGGTCGCCCCCGGGGCGCCGGCGATCTTTACGGGAAAGCCGATTACGAACCGCCATGAACTGGCCCGCTGGCTCGTCTCGCGCGAAAACCCGCTCACCGCCCGCGTCACCGTCAACCGCTTCTGGCAGTCGCTATTCGGCGTGGGCCTCGTCAAGACGGCCGAGGATTTCGGCGCGCAGGGCGAGTGGCCGGCCAACCCGGAGCTGCTCGACTGGCTGGCTGTTGAGTTCATCGACTCGGGCTGGAACGTCAAGCACCTGCTGAAGACGATCCTGCTGTCGGAGACCTATCGGCAATCCTCGCGGGTCACCCCGGAGTTGCTCGCGCGCGACCCGGAGAACCGGCTGCTCGCGCGCGGTCCGCGGCTGCGGCTCGACGCCGGGGCGGTGCGCGATCAGGCGCTGTATCTGTCCGGGCTGCTGGTGGAAAGGGTCGGCGGGCCGTCGGTGAAGCCGTATCAGCCGGCCGGATTATGGAAAGAGCTATCGGGCGGGGCCGACTACGTGCCCGACTCGGGCGAAGCGCTCTACCGGCGCAGCATCTACACGTTCTGGAAACGCACGGCGCCGCCGCCGACGATGGCCAACTTCGACGCCGCGGGCCGCGAAACCTGCACGGTGCGCGAGTCGCGGACGAACACACCGCTGCAGGCGCTAAACCTGATGAACGATGTGACGTTCCTTGAAGCCTCGCGCCGGCTGGCCGAGAAGATCATGACCAACCCGGCCGGCCTCGCCTACGGCTTCCGGCTCGTCACCGGCCGCGCCGCCACGGGCGACGAACTCACCGTACTGCTCAGCGCCCTCGAACGCCACCGCGCCACCTACGAAAAAGATGAGTTGGCCGCCCGCAACCTGCTCGCCCACGGCGACTCCCGCCGGAACACCGAACTGCCGGTGGCCGACCTCGCCGCCCATACCCTGGTAGCCAGCCTGCTGCTGAACCTCGACGAAGGAATTACCAAAGAATGAAGCGCCGCGACTTTCTCTCCGCCGCCGCCATGGCCACGCTCGCCCGCGGCGCCACGCACTTTGCGCCGAAGGCCAAACGGGTGATCTACCTGTTTCAGTCCGGCGCGCCGTCGCAGCTTGAGACCTTCGACTACAAGCCGGGCCTCAGCAAAATGCGCGGCGTCGAACTACCGGACTCCGTCCGGCAAGGGCAGCGGCTGACCGGCATGACGGCCACGCAGACCAGCTTTCCGCTGGTGCCTTCGCAGTTTGCCTTCCGGCAGCGGGGCCAGTCCGGCGCCTGGGTCAGCGACCTGCTGCCCAACATCGCCAAGGTGGCCGACCGGCTCTGCTTCATCAAGTCGCTGCACACCGAAGCGATCAATCACGACCCGGCCGTCACCTTCTTCCAGACCGGCTTCCAACTTGCCGGCCGCCCGTCGATCGGCTCCTGGATCTCCTACGGCCTCGGCAGCGAGAATCAGGATCTGCCCGCTTTTGTCGTCATGATCTCGCAGGGCACAGGCAACATCGCCGACCAGCCGCTTTATGACCGGCTCTGGGGCAGCGGGTTTCTACCGACCAAGTACCAGGGCGTGAAGTTCCGCTCACAGGGAGACCCCGTGCTGTTTCTCAAGAACCCGGAAGGCGTGACGGCCGCCACGCGGCGCGGTTATCTCGACGACCTCGCCAAACTGAACACGTTCAAACTGAACGAAACCGGCGACCCGGAGATCGCCACCCGCATCGCGCAGTACGAGATGGCGTTCCGGATGCAGACCTCGGTACCCGAACTGACCGACCTGTCGAAAGAGCCCGACCACGTCTTCGCCCGCTACGGGCCCGAGTCCCGCAAGCCCGGCTCCTACGCCGCCAACTGCCTGCTCGCCCGGCGCCTCGCGGAACGCGGCGTCCGCTTCATTCAGCTCTTCCACCGCGGCTGGGACCAGCACAACCATCTGCCGGCGCAGATCGTCAACCAGTGCCGCGACGTCGACCAGCCCACCGCCGGGCTGATTGAAGATCTCGCTGAGCGCGGTCTGCTCGAAGATACGCTGGTGGTCTGGGGCGGCGAGTTCGGCCGCACCGTCTACTGCCAAGGCAAGATGACCGCCGACGACTACGGGCGCGACCACCATCCGCGCTGCTTCACCGTCTTCCTGGCCGGCGGCGGCGTGAAGCCGGGGCTGAGCTTCGGCGAGACCGACGACTTCTCCTACAACATCGTGAAAGATCCGGTGCATGTGCACGATCTGCACGCCACCATCCTGCACCAGTTGGGCGTCGACCATACCAAACTGACGTTCAAGTTCCAGGGCCGCCACTTCCGCCTGACCGATGTGCACGGCAACGTGGTTCGCTCCGTTCTGGCGTAACAGAGAACGGTCCTTGCCAGCCGTAGTGCTCGAGGCGGATCCGCGTACCCTCAAGGCGGACGCCTTCGGTTTCAAGACGCAGCACCTGATCGACGCCCGCGGCCCCGCGCAGCAGCACCTTGCCATAGCGCGCACCGTCCTTGCCCACGACGCGGTGCCACGGCAGCCCGGCGTCGAACTGGCGCAGCGCCCAGGCCACCTGCCGCGAGCCGCGCGGGTGGCCGGCGAGAGCGGCCACCTGACCGTAGGTGGCCACTTTGCCCGGCGGGATCCGGCGGACGACGGCGCGCATCGCGTCAAACATCCTTCACCATGTTCCCATGGTGAGGACGAAGCCCATCGAGACCCGGAGCCCCTCCTGCGACCGGACGTTTTCAGGCTCCCGCGAAAAGGTGCGCACGTACTCCACCCCGGCCACGCGCCAGGACAACGCATTGGTGATCTTCAGGTCAATGCCGCCGCCGGCAGCCAGCGCCAGGCCGTTGGCGTCGGTGCGGACGGCGAACAGTTCGTAGGGAACCGTCTGCCCGGTGCCATCATTCTGCCGGATGACCAGCTTCTTTTTCACCGGGTCGATCAACTCGCGCGTAGTCTTGTTGCCACCCACAAGGAACTGCACGTGCGGCTTCCAGCGCGCCTCCGGCCGAGCCTTCCACTGCAGGCCGGCGAGGTATTGCAGCGAGTCCGAGCTGACGTTCTTCGGCAGATCGAGCATCTTGCAGCCGCTGACGTCCAGGACGGCGTACCAGTTCGGGTGCAGCCGGTAGGCGCCCTGCGCCCCGCCCCCCGGGCACTGGCCGCCGTCCAGAAGGGTCGCCTGCGCGCGGGAGGTGAACTCAAACACGGGGGTCGTTTGCGGGTTGCCATTGCGGCCGGTGTTATCGACATAGGACATCCCCCGGCGGTAGCTCAGGATGCCAGGGCGCGTGTCGCGGTGCCAGGGCGTATCGCCGCGCATCAGATTGGCCATGCTGCGCGAAGGGTTCAGCCAGCCGCGCACCATCATGCGCACCCAGCGGTTCCCGATCCGGTCCTCGATTTTTTGGATGACCAGCCGGTCGACGGCGTCCTCGGCAACCTGCCAGCCGAGGCCGATGACCGGAGTCACCACGTGATCGACGAGGCCCTGCTGCGGCCAACGGGATTGAATCGTGCCGATGCTCGCCTCGCTGATGGGGCCGATCTCGAACTGCGTGCTGTAGGCGAACGAGTAGGCCGTGGCCCGCAGGCGGCCCTTCCAGTAGGCGCGCGAAGTGCCGAACTGCACCCGGCGGTACCGCGGATCGTTCTGGGCAAAGATGTAGCCGGTCACGGCGCCCTGCATCGGATGGCCGACATAGTTGACGAGCGCGACGTCGCCATCGGACCATCCCCGTAGGCTGCCGATGCTTTTGGCGACGTTGCGCAGATAGGGACCCGAGAACCCGCCGCGCGTACCCTTTTCCGTGGCCAGCCGGAAGCCATGCTGGACGCCCAGAAAATAAAGCGACTGTTCCAGAAGCGGGCGCCACTGGATGCCCTCAGCCTGGGCCGGTCCGTCCGGCCCCGTCGCACCGCCAAGCCGCCCTACGCACGCGAGCACGACCAAGGCCGCGCGTTTCCCCAAGACCATACAGTAAGGTTCGCGCACCCGGCCGGCCAGTTTCAATACCGGAAGATGTGAGGGAGTTTATTTGCCGAACTCGCGTAGCGTCAGTAGCGGCCTCCTATAATGGAAGTCTTCAGGCCCTTCTGCCTATGAACGTCCGGTTACTCCTTGACGGCAACATCATTATCATCAGCAACCAACCGCCGCGCCGGGGCGCCTTAGACCTGACCCGCGAGCGGCTCGATGCGGTCGCGCTGCGGAGCTTACGTCAGATGCTGGCCGCAGAAGTGGGAGCAGCCGCGCTGCGGTACCCGGACCGGAAAGTGCTCGAAGAGGCCGACAAGCGTCTGGCAGCCAAGCGATGGACGCATTACACGGCCGAGGCGATGCCGCTGTTGGGCCACCGCGGCGGCGCAGAGGTCGCCGCCCCTCCCGCGGCGCCGCCGGCGGCCAGGGACAGGAGCACCGCCAAAGGCGAAGGCGGCGCCCGCCACCCGGCCGAGGCCAAAAGCGGCGGCTCCACCTCCCCGGCGGCCAAGGAGCCGGAACTCACCTGGATCGAAATTCAAATCGTCGACGAGGACGGACAGCCCCTCTCCGGAGAGACCTACCAGTTCACCAAGACCGATGGCGCGATGGCTCAGGGCACCACCTCCGGCACCGCTCTCCGGGCCGACCAGATCCCGGCCGGCAAATGCAAACTGAAACTTCCCGACCTGCATAAGAACGGCTGGACGGGCCACGGCAAAACCCGCTAGACCATGTCGGAAACCAGGATCACCCGCCGCGACTTCCATCTCCTGTTCGAACGGCAGACCACGGCCGTGCACAAGATCGTCGTCACGCGTTTTCAGGGCCATCGTCTCGAGATGGAAGACTTCCACTTCCATCTCGACAGCGCCGTGCTGCTGCCGGACTATGACATCGGCGAAGGCGCGGCCGACCGGATCACGGCTCTCACGGTCCTGGCCGCGGGTCTGGCGCACGCCAAGACCAACCCGGCCCGCAAAGCGCTGGTTGCCGGCCACGCTGACAGTTCCGGAGCCAGCGACTACAACCTCAAGCTCTCCCAGCAGCGGGCCGATTGTGTCCTCGCCTGCTGGACCGGCGACAAAGTGGCCTACACCAACCTCTGTGCGGTCAGGAGCAAGACCGAGGACTACCAGCAGATTCTGCAGTGGGTCCACCAATCGAAGGGGTGGAACTGCCACCCCGGCCCGACCGACAACGTCCACGGCAACGGCACCTCGACGGCTCTGAAGAACTTCAAAACCGCTTATAATGCCGAGTTTTCGCAATCGTTGCCGGTCACCGGCGCCTGCGACAAGGTCACTTGGGAGGCATTTTTCGATCTTTACAACCAGGGGATCGCGCAGTTCCTCGCCACCAGCATCGAGGGTCTGGCCGCCTACCGCGCCTCGCTGCGGTTTGTCGATCCGGGCCGCAGGACGGTGGGGTGCGGGGAGAGTTGGCCGGTGGAGGGCATGGGCGTTGATGGACTGCAAAGCGCCGCCAACCGGCGCGTGGAGATTCTGTTTTTCGACCCCGGCCAGGAACCGCTCCTCGAATGCCATCCGGCGCCCAATCAGTGCAAGGCCACCGAATGTGAACTCTACTGGACGAAGTGTTTCAAGCATACGCCGATCCCGGTCAAAGCGGGCCCGGTGCCGGCCCCCGGCGAGGCCCTCGATATCGTCAGCTGCGACGATCATTTCGCTCCGTCGGCGGAAACCCTCAGCATCGCTTACAAACTGAAGGGCCTCGAGGGCAAGCCGGTGACGCTCGAAATCACCTCGCCCCGGGCCGATGCCACGCCGCTGTTTACCAGGGAGTTGACCGGCGACGAGAAGACCTCGGGCGATCATACCTTCGCCTGGGACGGCAAGCCGACCGCGGGCGCCCTGAAGGATCTCTACATTCATCCGCTCTGGTCGCCCTACAAGGTGACGCTCAGGAGCGGCTCGCTCAAAGACGAAGCCGAGTTCAAAGTGCTGTACCACTCGCTGGCCATCTCCCGCGGGCCCTGGACGCATGACGGCCAGGAACCGCCCACGGCCGACCAGCGCAATTGGGTGGCCTACCGGCTGAATGAGTTGGGCTTCTACGGCGGCCCGGTGTACCAGGACACCGAAGAATATCTGGACAAGGCCATCATCCGCTATAAGGCGAACCACAAGGCCATGCACCGGAAGTACAGCAAGGATTACAAGGCCGACATTACGCCCGAACTGATCGCGGCCCTCGAAGCCGGCGACAACAAGCGCGTCGACATCGAGCCGGATGCCGTAACCGACCCGGCGGCCACCTCGCGCATCTGGGTCGAAGCGCTCACCTACGAGCGCACGACCGGCGATGGCAATGAGTTCCGTAACCAGACCAACCGCGCGACGACCGACGCGGCCCGCCTCAACCGCCCCCTGCTGCCGCTCGAAGTCGAGATCTTTCTCAAGTCCAAGACCGACGCCCGCACCGCCGCGCCCGAAGCCATCGGACCGGTGCGCATCAACTGGAAGCACACCGACCTTGACGAAGACCTCACCCTGCTTCCCGAAGACAAAGCCTCCTCTCCCAGCAAAACCCGCAAATACGTGGCCAAGGCGCTCAAACTGCGGGGTGGCGGCCCCGGCGCTGACAACTGCCCCCGCTCCCTTGGGGGCATTCGCAACCCGGACATGACCCACTACCAGGCCCCCTGGTTTCAGGGCGGCATCTACGAACCCTACCAGGTCGAAGACGACGCCACCCACAAAACCGTCTTTGCCAAGGCCTGCACCAACAAGGCCAAGTATCCGAAACGCCTGGGCCGCTCCGGCATCCTGGCCCGCACCTCCATCATCGGCGGCGACGACTACCAGTTCCGGGCCGAAATCGATTTCACCGGCGAGCCGAATCAGGCCGAACTCGAAAAATTCCACGGCTACACCGACGCCGGCTCCCGCATTCACGTCCGTACGGGCATCTTCCGCATCTGGCGCCGGAACCGGGTTGCCTATGAAGTGAACTGGCCGGCCCGCAGCGGCGGCGGGGAGTGGGACCTCATCCACAACGAGTACAAGGCGGCCTACGTCGACCTCGATGTCGGCTCAATGAAAAAGGCGAAGATCTCGGAACTGATTACCGAGAAACAGTATCAGGACATCGTCATCGCCAGAACGGCCAACAAGGATCGCACCAAGATCTCGCTCAAAGAGAACGCCGTCTACGGCCTTCCCCTGCCCGCCCAGGGCGCCAAGGAGTCAGCCCGGGACTACCGCGCCCGTTTGAAGACACTGACCGGCGACAACTACTGGTCGCTCATCGCCGACTCGATCGTCGACGCCCTCGCCGGCGCGGTCCGCCCGCAGGAGCCGGTTGGCTTTGTCGTCATGAACTTCCTCGCCCACGAAGCCGTCGACGTCAAAAAAGTAGACGGAACGATTGCCGAGGCGGGCCACATCTCCTGGACCACCTCCTTTGGAATGGCAGACTCCCACGCCATGATCGACATGAAGGACCCTGACAAGGTCTACTACGTGGTCGGACACGAGATGGGCCATAACTTCTACCTCCGGCACTCGGAGAACACCGGCGACAAGCCTCCGGGACACCACGACACGAGCGACCATAACTGCATCATGGCGTACTCCTCAACCAGTTCCGGCCACGCCCATCAGGCGCCGGGCGTCTTTGAGCCTCACCTCTGCGGCAAGTGCAATCTCAAACTCCGGGGCTGGGATATGGATAAACTGCCCGGTAACTCCGACTAGCACCCGATGCCCTTCCAGCTCCAACTCGCCGCCGCCGCCCGGGAGATCACCACCCTGGACTCGCCGCAGCTGCTGCTGACCCTCTCGCACGAAGAGGACCAGCCCCGGCTGGTTCCCAGCCCCTCGCAAGACGGCGGAGCGCTGACCATTCTGTTCCGCGATGCCGGCGGCGCCCCCGTGCGCCGCGTCAGCTCCCTGCTCGAGCAGGAGTTACGCACCAATGCCCGCGTGGACGCCAATCTCGCACTGGAACCGCTCGCCCCCGGCCAGCCGTTGACCTGGACGGTCAACCTCGCCAAGTGCATGTGGCCTCTCGCCGCCGGCGACTACACCGCCACCGCCACGCTCGCCTGGCCGGGCGAGACGAACCCGGTTGCCAGCGCGCCGCTCGCCTTCCGGGTGCAGCCGGTGGCGCTCGACGACCTCACCGTCGACCGCGACAACCCGATCCTCGACCGCCTCGACCTGTTACTGAGCGCCGGCGGCGGACACCTCTGGCTCCGCCAGCTCAATCCCTCGAAGCCCCTCGGCGCCTGGTACAACGAAGCCCTCCCGGCGCTGCCCGGCACGAGCAATCACTTCTGCGCCGCGGCTGCCTTCCGTCAGGTGGAAAGCTTTGCACCCGCCATGCACCGCTGGCTCGTTTGGCAGAATGGCGCGCTGCTGCAGGCTGCCCTGTTTGAGGAAGGCCGCCCCACCAGCGATAGCCGCCGCGGTCAGCTTCCCGTCGGCCGTCAACTGCTGCGGCAGGGCTTCTACACGGCCGGCAATCAACTGTACGTCCTGTTCTGGTACGCCGCCGCCGGGCGCCTGGAGTGCTGTGAGTTAGCCGCAGCCGGTCTCCGTCCGGTGGCGGCCTGGCCGCTGCCCGTCAGCGACCCTGGCCTCCTGGTCGTTCGCTGCCTCGACGGGACGCTCCACATCGCCGGCCCCCACGAAGGGCTTACGCGCTGGACGGCCGACCTCAGCGGCCGCATCCTGGCGAGCACCCGGATCCACGCCTCGCCGCTTCCCCTGCGCGCAGTCGCGCTGCAGCCCGAGTTCGACCGTTGCACGGCCCTGTTCAGCGCGGCGGAAGCACCGGCCACCGTTGAAATGGTGCAGCTCGATCCCCGCTACCAGCCGGAGCCGTTCGTCTCCCGCCGCGAGCTTTCGCTGCCCGGCCCCTTCCCCGAACTGGCCATGGACGCCGACCGCCAGGGCCGCTTCCACCTGCTCATCACCACCCTCTCGCGGGAGCTCTACTACTGCGGCCCCGGCGCGGAACCGCGGCTCCTGGCTGCGGGGCAGGAGCGCTACTTTCCCTCCGTGCTCGCCCCGGGCCAGGTCTACCTCGGCTTCTACGAACTCACCGCCGGATTCCGTTTCCGCCAGTTTGCCGCCAGCGCCGACCCGCCAGGATTCCTCGAGTACCGAAACCTATGACGCGCCGGGGGTGGCTCCTGCTTCCGGCCTTCGGCCCGGCCCCGGCCGTGTTTACGCTCGAACTGCGCCGGGCCGGAGCGGAGCTCTCCGCCACCCTCCGCAACCGGTCCCGTACCCCGCAGCGGTACCTTCACCACCGGCTGATCCAGCCCGTGACGCTCAATCTGAAGACGGCAGCCGGGCAGACCGTTGCCCCGGTGGACCGGCGCGCCAACGCCAAGTTCGACGCCACACCCTACCGGCATCTGTACCAGGTGCTGGCCCCCGGCGCGAGCGCGAGGCTCCTCCGCGGCGCCCTCGGCCCGGGTTCCCTCGAGTGGGGTCCATTCACCTGGCAGGACCTCCCTGGGGGCCGCTACACCGTCTCCGCCCACTTCGAACACCAAAGCAGCCAATGGGTGGACGACGAGACCGGCCAAACCGGTGCGTGGCCCGAGATGTGGCGCGGCATCCTTGAATCGGCCGGGCTGCCCCTGATTTTTTGATCAAGAAAGCCTTCCACCGGTCGATACCTCTCTCAGATGGCCTTGAAAGCAGCTGACATAGCGGGTGCGAGCGTGGCGCACCCCGAGATCCCCCACCTGCTGCAGGAGCTGCCGGCGCTGCCCACGATTTCCACCAGGCTACTGGCCATGATTGGCCGTGCCGATGTCGATCTAAAGTCGGTCAGCACACTGATTGCCTCCGATGGAGCGCTGACCGGCGAGGTCCTCCGTATCGCCAACTCTTCACTATTCGGGCTGCGGAACGAGGTCCGGACGATTCTGCAGGCCATCGCCTATCTGGGCATCGAAAGGACGAAATCCCTGGCCTGGACCGTGGCCATCAAGAACTACCTGGGCAACGCGCTGCAGATTCCCTCGCTGCAGCGGACCTGGCGGCACAGCCTTGCCGTAGCCTTGTTGGCCGAGGAGCTGGCCAACTGGACGCAGGCCGATGGATCGGAGGCCTACACGTCCGGCATCCTGCACGACCTCGGCGCTTTGGGACTCATCGCCATGTCCCCGCCCCGCTACCGGCAACTGCTCGAAGAAGCGGCCGGATCGCCCGATTCGCTGCTCGATCTGGAGCGCAAGTACTTCGGCCTCGATCACTGCGAGGCGGGAGGATTTCTCGCCGCCGCCTGGAAGCTGCCGCCGTTCATGGGTGAGGTGATGCGTCTCCACCATTCCCCCCTCACCCAGCCCGCGTTTACCCCGCTCGGCCTGATCCACTTCGCCACCCGCGGCGCCGACCTGCTCGGCTTTTCCGTCATCAGTCGCCCCGTCGATGCCTCCTCGCCGAACGCGATTGAAGAGTTTCACGAACAGCTCGCCCCCCGCCGCCGGGAGCGCGTCGTGTTCAACCTCGCCGATCTGCAACTGCTGATCGCCACCCGCCTCAACGCCATTGAATCGTAGCGGCCGCGAAACCCGCTACCCTAAAGAGATGAGCCTTTCCAGCTCCTTTTTCGGATCGAAGTTCGGCATCACCGAACGGGACCTTGACCGCTACCTTGCCGAGGCCCTCGGACGCGGCGCCGACTACGCCGACCTCTACTTCGAGTACCTGGCCACGTCCTCGATTACGCTCGACGAGTCGATCGTCAAGTCGGCCACGCAGGGCGTATCGCTCGGGGTAGGCGTCCGGGTCATCGCCGGCGAGCGCACCGGCTACGCCTACTCGGACGACCTCAGCCCGGAGAAGATTCTCAAGGCCGCGGCGACCGCGGCCTGTATTGCCGACGCTCCGGCGAAGGTCGAAACGGTCGGTCTCACGCCGGCCCGCCAGCACGACCTCTATCCCGTGCTCCGGGCTCCCATCGACCAACCGCTTGAAGAGCGCGTACAGTTCGTTAAGCGCGCCGACGCGGCCGCCCGCGGCGCCGACGCGCGCGTCATCCAGGTGCAGTGCATCTATGCCGACTCGCTCCGCCATGTGCTGGTGGCCACCTCGGACGGCAAGCTCAGCTTCGACCGGCAGCCCATGGCCCGGCTGAACGTGAGCGTGCTGGCCCGCCAGGGCGACGGCACGCCGCAGCAGGGCTACAGCGGCGGGGGCGGTCGCGTGGGGCTCGACTACTTTACGGGCGCCAGCGCGCCGGAGGCGTTCGCCCGCGAGGCGGTGCGCCAGGCGATTGTGCAGCTTGACGCGAGCGAGGCGCCGGCCGGCGAGTCGGTGGTGGTGCTCGGCCCGGGTTGGCCCGGGGTGCTGCTGCATGAGGCCGTCGGCCACGGGCTCGAGGCCGATTTCAACCGGAAGGGCACGTCGGTGTTTTCGGGCCGCGTGGGGCAGAAGGTGGCGAGTGAACTGTGCACGGTGATCGACGATGGCACCATCGACAGCCGCCGCGGGTCCCTGAACGTCGACGACGAGGCCAACCCCACGCGCCAGAACGTACTGATTGAAAACGGCATTCTGCGCGGCTACCTCACCGATGAACTGTCGGCCCGCCTCACCGGCGGCCGGTCGACCGGTTCCGGGCGCCGGGAAAACTATCAGCACATCCCCATGCCGCGCATGACCAACACCTTCATGCTCGCAGGGGCGTCGACGCCCGAGGAGATCATCCGGTCGGTGAGCAAAGGCATCTACTGCGCCAACTTCGGGGGCGGCCAGGTAGACATTACCAGCGGCAATTTCGTGTTTTCGGCCTCGGAGAGCTATCTGATCGAGGACGGCAAGCTCACCCGTCCCGTCCGCGGCGCGACGCTGATCGGGAACGGTCCGGAGGCGATGCAGTACATCTCGATGGTCGGCAACGACCTCAAGCTCGACCAGGGCGTCGGCATCTGCGGCAAGGACGGCCAGAGCGTGCCGGTCGGCGTGGGCATCCCGACGGTGCGCATCGACAAGATGACGGTGGGAGGCACGGCGCGCGCATGAGCGAACAACAACTCCGCGCGGCGGCCGCGAGCGCCGTCGCACAGGCCCTCGCGCTCGGCGCCACCGGGGCCGAATGCACCATTGCGAGCGGCAGCGAGTTCTCGGTCACGGTCCGTCTGGGCGAGGTCGAAAAACTGAAGGAGGCCGACTCCTGCGGCGCCGGACTCCGGGTGCTGCTCGGGCAGCGGCAGGGCTCCTCCTACACCTCCGACCTGTCGGCCGAAGGCATCCGGCAGATGGTGGCGAGCGCGATGGAAATCGCCCGCATCACCGAGCCCGATCCCTTTGCCGGGCTACCCGAGGCGGACGAACTCGGCCAACTGCCGCAGGATCTCGGACTGGCCTCGGAGCTGACGCTCTCGACGGCCGAAAAGATCGACCTCGCCAAACGGGCCGAGCAGGCCGCGCTGGCCGTCGATCCGCGTCTCACCAACTCCGACGGCGCCTCGTTCGACTCCCACACCGGCGTCCGCGTCTTCGCCAATTCCCGCGGTTTCCTCGGCAGCTACCGCTCCACCTACTGCTCGCTGTCGGCCGTGCCGGTGGCCAAGTCGGACGACCGGATGGAGCGCGATTACTGGTACTCGATCGGCCGGGACCACACGCGCCTCGAATCACCCGAGCAGATCGGGCGACGGGCCGCCGAACGCGTCCTGCGCCGCCTGGGCGCCCGGAAGATCGCCACGCGGCAGGCGACCGTGGTCTTTGAACCGCGTACGGCCCGCTCGCTGGTCGGCCACGTTTTCGCGGCGGTCACCGGCGATGCCATCTACCGGAAAAGCTCGTTTCTGCTCGATAAGATCGGGCAGACCGTGGCCGCCCCCGGCGTCACCATCGTCGACGACCCAACGCTGCCTGGCCTGTTCGGCTCCTCGCCGTTTGATGATGAAGGCGTTCCCGGCCGCCGGAATCTCATCATTCAAAACGGTGTGCTTGAGACCTATCTGCTGCACACCTACACGGCGCGCAAGCTCGGCCTCAAAACCACCGGCAACGCCTCGCGCGGCCTGACGGGCAGCCCCGGCACCGGCCACGGCAATCTCTACCTCGCAGCGGGCGAACTGCCGCCGGAGGAGTTGCTGCGGACCGTTGGCACCGGACTGTACGTCACCGAACTGATCGGCCAGGGCGTGAACACGGTCAACGGCGACTACTCGCGCGGCGCGAGCGGCATCTGGATTGAAGACGGCGTCCTGACCTACCCGGTGACCGAGATCACGGTTGCTGGTAATCTGAGCGAGATGCTCAAAAACATCCTCTTTATCGGCAACGATCTCGAGTTCCTCGGCTCGACGGCGGCCCCCACCCTGGCCATCGGCGGCATGACCATCAGCGGCGTCCAATGAGGAGGATCGCCGCTGTCCTGATCGTCGTCTTTGGCGGCGCGGCGTACTGGTATCTGTCGCAGCCGAAGGTCGTCGCCGGCCCCGCGCCCATCACCGCCGAGGCCAAGGCCTACGTGCGGAATCTGCAGCTGGCCGGGGTGGAGATGAAGGCCATTGAGAGCTTCGCCTCCCAGCGGGTGGTCGAGATCACCGGCAAGATCACCAACAACGGCGCCCGTCGCCTGAAGCTCGTCGAACTCAACTGCGTCTTTGCCGACCCCTACGGCCAGCCTGTTTCGCGCGAGCGCGTGGCCATTGTCCGGGCCAGCAAGGGCGGCCTGGCCGCCGGCGAAACCAAGTCCTTCCGCCTGCCCTTCGATAGCCTGCCCCCGGGCTGGAACCAGGCGCTTCCCCAACTCGTCATCGCCGGAATCGAGTTCGAATAGACCATGCCGAAACTACTGCTTGTCGAGGATGACCCCGATCAGTTGGAGATCCGCACGCTGATTCTCGAGCAGGCGGGCCATCACGTCTACGGCGCCGCCTCCGGCCCCGAGGCCCTGGCGCTGGCGCGCGCCGAGCAGCCCGCGCTCGTCGTCATGGACCTCCGTCTGCCGCGCACCGCCGACGGCGTGGCCCTCATCACCGCCCTCGGCGCCCTCACTCCCGCGCCCCGCATCGTGGTCCTGTCCGGCTGGACCGCCGACCTCGCCACGGCCCCTGAAGTCGATGCGGTGCTCTCGAAACCGGTGCGCACCCCGGAACTGATCCACCTGATCGCCCGCCTGTCGGCCGGCCTGTTTTTCTTTCTCCTGCCGCTGGCCGCCGCCAGGCTGCAGTTGGCCGAACCCGCCGAAGTGCTGGCCGAAATCAGCGCGCCCGTTGCCGACTGGCAGACGCAGCCGAAGATCGCCGACCTCCTGGTCAACGGCCAGCCCCGGCTGCAACTCCCGCTCGTCGCGCCCCGGCAGACGGTCTTCCTGGGCCGCCTGCCCGCCGGCCGCCACGAGGTCACTCTCGCGAGCGCCACCGTCCGCCTCACCCCCACCACCGACCCGGTGCATCTGCACGCCCCCGTTTTGTTTGAGCGCAAGAACGCCATCGGCCGGTTCACGGACGTCCCGCTGCTCACCTACGCCGAATGGCTTACCGAAAACGGCCAGCGCGTGCTGCAGTACTCCGTCATCTTCTCGAACGAAGACGGCGGCACCTCGACCCGCTTTCTCATGGCCCGCTGGGGCCGCACCACCGATATCGAGTTCGTCTACAAGGTCTACTTCCGGGCGGACGGTACGCGCGACAAGGCTATCATCCAGGGCCGCGGCCACCGGGACATCGTCTTCACCGGTCCGTTTGAAGGCGACCATCCGCTGCTGATGCCGGTCACCGACAACAACATGGTGGCCGGCGAAGGCCCCTCGGCCGTCCGCTACCAGCCGGCTCCGGCGCTGGTGGACCTGCGCGCCGCCTCCCGCGAGTCGGTGATGGATCAGGCGCCTTTCACCTGGCAGGCCATGACCAAAGAGCTGCTCCGCGAAGGCAAACTGCGCGAGTATGGCGTCGAGCGGGGCGAGGATATCTCGGACCCGCGGAACTATCTCTACCTTGAGTTCGCGATCAGGAACCGGTTGTCCCGCGTCGCGGCGATGGTCCAATTGCGAAACGAAGCCAGATGGCGTCTGTCCCACTTCGGGGTGCCCGGGGCGGCGATTGAACGTGATGGCTGGGTCCGCACGACGATTGAACTGCCCCCCGGCACCCGGGCGGCCGACGTAACCGGCCTGGGTTTTGAGTGCCTCGCCGCCGAACGGGCCCGGCAGTTGGGCCAGTGCGAAATCACCGCGCGGGGCAAGGCCTTCTTCCTGGGGACCGACATGCTGCCCGCCGAGCCGTTTTTTCGCTCCGGGACCGGTGCCCCGATACCGCTGCGGGTAGGCGAAGCCTGGACGTGGACCTTAAACTCAAAGTAATTCCGCGCAGCGCCCGGACGGAGTTCACCGGCGTCATGGCCGACGGGACGGTGCAGATCAGACTCGCCGCCGTCCCCGAAGACGGCAAAGCCAACGCGGCGCTGCTCGCCTTTCTGGCCGCCCACTACGGCGTCCCGGTGGCCGCCGTCGAACTCCTCTCCGGCGCTACTTCGCCCCGGAAGCGGGTACGGGTTCACCTTTAGCTTTCCAGTAATCCTCCACGAGCCGCTTAGCCACCTTGTCCGCCACGTCGGCCGCCGCGCCTTTGAACTTCGCCCCCAGCGACTCCTGCGTGGTCGACCAGATCACCTCGCCGTCCGGCGTCACCAGGCGCACCGAGGCCGTCGCTTCGTGCTTTCGCTCGACAATCCGCTGCGCCTCGTTATCCCCCACCTGCGCGCCGATGCCGCGGCCGAAGGTCGTGTTCCGGTTGCTCCCCGCCCCAATGCTCGTCCGCGCCGTGATGCCCTCGCTCGTTTGAAAGGTGTCGGTGAAGATCAGGTCCTCGGCCGAGCCGCGCAGAATGGCATCGGCCTTTTCGGGATTCTCCGTCACGCGAAACAGCCGGGTGGCCTGGATGGCGGTGATGATCATGTCCCGCATGTGGCCGGCCGTCTCGCCGCCGTTCAGCTTCTCGACACAGATGCGCTTCACCCGCGGCAACTCCTCGCCGGGCAGCGTCGCGGCCAGTAGGAACAGCAGCAGTTTCATCCCTTCCCCGCCTTGCGCGCCTCTTCGTCCTGGAAGATTACCTTCCGCCCCGTCCGCGCCTCGAGAGTGACGAGCAGCGCCCGGATATCCCCCTTGGCGACGCGGAAGATCATGGCCTGCTGCCGTCCGGCGGCGTCCTGGTAGCCGACGGTCAGAAAATGCTTGCGCGACTTGGCCAGGAGAAAGATCGGCGAAATCAACACAGCGGACAGATACCGCCGGTCCACTTTTTGTCCATATTCGAGCTGATTGATGCGTTCAAACGGCACGGTAAGATCTTTGTTCCTGAACTGCACCACCAGCTTTTCCCCGTCCGCCGTGTTCATCCGTCCATCGGTTTTCATGGTCAGCGACTCGACCGTCCCGCCGATGTACTCGACGCGTCCGCCCGGCGCCGCGGCCAGCGCCAATCCTGTTCCGATCAGCCAAACCAAGATTCGCATATGTCAAAAAGTGGGCCGCTATCTGTGCTTCTCTCCCGATTTTTTCGGCATCATAGGAGAAGTGGACGACGTCATCCTCTCGCCCGATACCCGCCGCCCGAACCGGATTCCGCCCGGCCAGTCGCAAACCGTCAAATGGCCGGTGCTCGACGCCTTCGGCCCGCCCGAACTCGACCCGGCGTGCTGGACCCTCACGCTGACGGGCCTCGTGCACCGCGAGGTCAGTTGGAATTGGGAGCAGTTTCAAGCGTTGCCCCGCGTCCGCGTCCACGCCGATTTTCACTGCGTCACGCGCTGGTCCCGCCTCGACAATCTCTGGGAAGGCGTGGCGACGCGCCATCTGATGGAACTCGCCGGCGGCGTCCTTCCCGCCTGCACCCACGTGGTCGCCCACGGCTACGACGGCAACTGGACCACGAACCTGCCGCTCGCCGATTTCCTGGCCGAAGACGCCCTCGTCGCCCTCACCCACGACGGCACGCCGCTCACGCCCGAACACGGCGCCCCGGCGCGCCTGGTCGTCCCGCTGCTCTACGCCTGGAAGTCCGCCAAGTGGCTGCGGGCGCTCGAATTCCTGCCGGCCGACCGGGCCGGCTTCTGGGAGCGCAACGGCTATCATATGCACGGGGATCCCTGGAAGGAGGAGCGTTTTGGCTGGTAAGCTCGGCTTCGCCTGCGGCCTTCTCCTGCTGGCCGCCCAGCTTGGCGGCATCGCCTACTCGCGCTTTACGCCGCTGCGCTACTTTTGCTGGGCCCCCTTCGACCAGCAGACGCAGTACACCATCGCCGTCGAACTCGGCGGCGAATCGCTCTCACCCGGGCAGATCCAGGGCCGCTACCGCCGGCCCGCCACCGGCAGCGACAACCGCAGCGCCCACCATCTGTTCGACATCATCGAGCGCGTCGAAGACCGCACCGAACCCGAAGGACGAGGACGCGTCACCGTCCGCTACCGGATCAACAGCGGGCCGGAGGAGCAATGGCGCTATCCTCGGCCCTGACGCGCCCCTTCCGCCTCACCGGCGCCGACCTGCCGCCCCAACTCGTGCTCCTGTGCCGTTTACTCGCGTTGACCCTGCTCCTCACCGGGCACGTGCGCTTCTTCCAGACGCCGTTCCTGTCGTTCCTCCCATTTCTCGAAGACCTCCCCGGCGTCGAGTTCCAACGGACTCTCCAGGTGACGGTCGTGGCCGGGTCGCTGGCCTTGCTGTTTCTACCGCGCCTGCGCCTGGCCGCCTTGCTGACGGGCACCGCGCTGCTGCTGGCCGTTCTCAGCTCCCGCACCTACTTCGGCAACAACAAAACGTTCACGGCGCTGCTGCTGCTGCTGGCCGCCATCGGCGATGCGCGGCTGCTCCGCTGGCAGGTCGTCATTCTCTACTTCGGCGCCGGACTGAACAAAGTCCTCGACCCGGACTGGCAATCGGGACGTTTCTTTGACTACTGGGCCGGGGTGCGCCTTGAGAACGCGTTCTACCTCTGGGCCGCGCCGCTGCTGCCGCCTCTCGTGCTCGGCAAGCTATTCTGCTGGATGACCATCGGGGTCGAAGGCGCCCTGGCCGTGCTCCTGCTGTTCCGCCGCTGGGCCGGGCCGGCCATCTGGATCGCGGCGCTCTTTCAATGCGGCCTCGTGCTGTTCACCGGTCAGACCTTCACGCTCTTTTTCTTTGCCTCGCAGATTGCCCTGCTCGCGTTCCTCGAATGGCCCCGGGAGCCGATTACGGTGATCTGGGACGGCGAGTGCGGCTTCTGCGCCCAGGCCAAGAGGCAGATCAGCCGGTTCGACCTGGACGGGCTGTTTCATTGGGTGGCGCAGCAGACCGGCATCGGCGAGCGTTGGGGGCTGAGCCGGGAAGCACTGGCCAACGCCCTGTACACCGTCAGCGGAGGCCGCATCCGCAGCGGCTATGACGCCTTCCGGGCCATGGCCGTTTGGCTGCCGGCCTTCTGGTATGTGGCCCTGGCCGCCGTAGTCGTGGCTCCCCGCCCCGCTGTACTGGCCCTGCTGCTGTTCCTGACACCGTTATCGAACCCGGTGGGCGAGGCGGTCTACCGGTGGGTAGCGCGCAACCGCCATCGCTTCGGGGATCAAACCTGCGCCTTGCCCCCCGGACCACGGTCCTCTTAGACCGAGAGCGCCCCGCACAGCTGCTCGTTCATGAGGTCCTTCACATACAGCTTTAACTTCTTGAGGCGGGCTTCTTCGAGCCGCTCCTGTGCAGAGAGATAGTCCTGACTCTCCATCTCGGTTACCCGCCGGTCTAACTCGGCGTGTTTCTGGGCCAGCAGGCGAAACTCCTCGCTGGTCGCCATCAGATGAGCTCTTGCCTGCTGCTGATTCTGTAAATCCATCGCAACGGAACCTCCTGGTTTGTCCATCAGCTACCCGCACGCTACACCTTTCGCCGCTCCATGACAAGGGCGTCCTCGCGCGGCGCGTGGTAGTAGCCGCGCCGCCGGCCGGTCACCACGAACCCCAGATCGGTGTACAGCGCAATGGCGGGGGCGTTGCTCGCCCGCACCTCGAGAAACACCGTGCCCGTCAGCGCCGCGTGGAGTAACGCTCGCGCGAGGCCCCGGCGGCGGTACCCCGCCGCTACCTCCACCTGCAACAGTTCGCTCTCCCCGGCGCCGAGGCTCCGCATGGCCGCCCACCCCCGGACCGCTCCCTCGACTTCAACCACCCAGATCTCGTAGTCTGCCCATTCGGCCGGCGCCTCGGCCGGCGTGCCGCGCCGAACGGTCACAGCAGCTCCCGCCATCGCCATGACCGCTCCCCGGTGCGGTGCTCGATGGCGCCCTCGCCGGCGGGCGCCGCGATCCGATCGCCCCAGCCGCAGTTTTCTCGAGCACCCAGCCCGGCGGACATGCCGCGTCGAATCCTCACAGCAGCTCCCGCCATAGCCTCGCCTGCTCCCGGCCAATCGCCTCCCACCCGAAGCGCTCTACAGCAATTTCGGCGGCCCGCCGCGCCAGCGCCTCCCGCCGCGCCCGGTCCCGCAGCAGGAGCACAATCCCGGCCGCCAGCGCCGCCGCCTCGGCCGCCACCCAGACGCTTTCGCCGTGCCGCAGCCCCAGGCCGTCGCAGCCGCTCGGCGTCGCCACTACCGCCCGCCGCATGGCCATCGCTTCGAGCACCTTCAGATTCGTGCCCGCCGAAACCAGCGTCGGCGCCACCACCAGATTCGCGGCTTCATAAAAAGGCACGACATCGGCCACGAACCCGTGGAAGTCGAGCCCGGCGCCGGGAATCTCCGCGTACAGCTCCGGTCGGGGACCGGCAATTACCGTCAGCACCGCCCCCGGCTCCTCAGCCACCACCCGCGGCCAAACCTCCTCCCACAGAAAGCGGAACGCCGTCACGTTGGGGAAATGACGAAACGAACCCACGAACAGGACGCGCTGCCCTGCGGGTTCAGGCGCCGGGCGAAAGCGGTCCAGATCGACCCCGTTCGGCAGCACGCGCACGCGCTTCGGGTCAGCCAGCATCGCGGCGTCCTTCTCCGCCATGGCCATGACGCGCCGGAACCGCCGCAGGGCGGCCCGCTCAAAACGCCGCCATCGCCAGGCGCTCCAGCGGGCGCCCATCTGCTGATAGAGATCGAACGTCACATCGTGCTCGACCAGCACGTCGCCCGGGTAGCGGGCCAGATAGGTGTACTCCACCTGCAGCAGTTGCCACTTGGCCCGGTCCCGCGCGAGGCGCTCGCGCACGGCCGGGCTTTCGTACTCGCGCACCTCGGGCGGCAGCAGACTCGCCCACCGCGGCTCGCGGTAGCGCGGCAGCGGAAACAGCACGGCCTCGTGGACCAGTTCAAGCACCGGCCCCGGGCTCTCCGCGCAGCCGGGTTCGGCAAAGCAATAAAGCCAGATGTCGAACTCCTTTGCCGCTTCGCGCAGCAGAGAATAAATCCGCACCGCGCCGCCGTGCCCCAGGGGCCAGGGATAGTAGGGCGACAGAATCGCAATCCGCGGCCGCCCACCCAGCTCCCGTCCGCAGAGCGTGACGCCGGGCCCGGCCGGCCGGCTCCGCTCCCGCGCCCACGGCCACCACCACGGCCGGAGCCAGATGCGGTCGAGCGGCAACCCGGCCGCGAACAGCGCCGAGGCCAGCAGCGTCCGCAGCCGCAGGTGATGCCGCTCCCCGCGCGCGTTGAAGGCGAGCATCTTGCGCGGCGCCGCCTGCCAGACGAGCCGACATAATGGATCCGGGCCCAGCAGAAACGGCGCCAGCCCAATCCGCTTCGGCCCCAACTGCATCCGCAGTTCGGGCAGCGACGGCGCGTGCAGCACAATCGGCAGGCCAAAGCCAAGCGGCTCCCCGAGCGAGACAACGTAGTGTTCGCGCGCGGGTTCGAGGGCACGGATCTCTTCGTACATCGCCCGCACCCGCTCCACCGGCCCCGAGGCGAAATGCACCACCACCGCTTCGGCCTCGTACCCCAACAGCTGCCGCAGAAGCTTCCGCATGCTACTCCCGGGTGCTATAGAGCACCAGCACCCCGGCCAGCGGCAGCACCGCCGTCACCCAGCAGACCGGGTCGAAGCCGTACCGGTCCACGACGCGACCCACGAGCGGCGAACTCACCGCCTGCATCAGCGCGTAGGCCGCCGTCAGACTCGCCACGGCAAATCCGGCCCGCCCCGCCCCAAACAAATCGAGCGGCAGCGCGTACACATTCACGCTCAGAATCAACGAACCGAGAAAGCTCATCCCGATGGCCACGGCCGCCCACCCCGCCGCCGGCATCGCCGGCACCGCTGCCGTGGCCAGGCCCAACACGAGCGCCCCCACCAAAGCCGCCCGCCGCCGCGCCGCCGCCGGCGCAAGCCCGCCCCGCATCCACCGGAACGCCAGCGTCCCCCCGATCACCCCGCCACCGACGGCAAACACCGGCGGCAGCCACGCCCAATCCCCCGCGCCCCACACCTTAACGAGATAGGCCGTCGTCCAGGAACTCCACAGCGCGTAGGCCATCATTCCCAAACCGTTGGCCAGCAGGACGCCCCAATAAGCCCGCCGCCGCAACAGGTCGCCCACCGGCGCCGCCGGACCGGCCGGCTGCTCCGGCGCGCCCCGCGTCACCCCCCACATCAGCGGAATCCACAAAAACCCCAACAATCCCGGCCCCAAAAACGCCTGCCGCCAGCCAAAGTATTGCGTCGCCCAGTTGATCCACAACGGCGCCAGAATCATGCCGAGCGAGATACCGATCTGATTGCTGGCCGTGCCGAACGCCCGCTCCTCCGGCGGCAGAAAGGTGCCGAACGCCTTGCCCGTCGCCGGAATTCCTCCGCCCTGCGCAAACCCGAGCAGCATTCGGAACCCCACCAGACTGCCCAAACCGCCCACCCAGCTCATCCCCACCGTTGCCAGCGACCACAGCCCCACGGTCAACGCCGACCCGCCCCGCAGCCCGATTCGGTCCAGCGTCAAACCCAGCACCGTCGCCCCGACCGCGTAGATCAACGCATAGGCTGTGATCAGATACCCGAAGCCCTCGTAGCTCAGCGCGAACTCCCGCCGGATGACCGGCTCCAAGGCGGCAAACAGCTGCCGGTCCAGATAGTTCAACGTCGACGAAAGAACGAAGATCGCCACCGCCGTCCAACGCGCCTGCACTCTCAATCGAACTTCACCCGTGTCACCTCGAGGCTCTTCCGCCAGTACTCCACCGTCACGCCGCGCACCGGCCGCTGCACGCCGCACGCCAGCTTGATTTCGGGCGCCCCGTCGAGTTGCAGTTCGGCCACATTCTTCACGATCAGCGCCGTCAGCTTCTGCTCCGCGCCCCGCACCTGCAGCCGCAGGGTTCCCCCGACGCAATCGACCCGTTCCAGCCGCCCGCGTAGGGACGCATCGCCGCGCGGCCCCTCCCACCACTCTTGCACCTTGCCGGCCACGGCGGCCTTGCCGTCGTTGGCCTTGGCCTCGGCCATCCGGATGCGGTTCAGCGCCTCCTGCCGCAGACGCTCCACTTCGGCCCGCTCGCGCTCCTCCTCGGCCCGCCTGGCCGCCAGTTCGGCCTCGACGCGCCGCTCCTGCGCCGCCAGCCGTTCGCCGCGCAGCCGCTCCCGTTCGGCGCGCGTGCCGGCCGCTTTCTCCGCCGCGAGCAGGCACTGGGTCTCTTCGGCGAACAACTCACCCTGGGCAAAGGCGGCCGCGGCCTTCTGCCACAGCGTGATGTCCCGCAGCGCCAGTTGCGCGGCCCGCCGCCAGCGCTGCGCCTGCCGGGAGGGCTCGGTTTCGAGCGCCGCCATCCGTGCGTGCGGCTCCGGCCAGCGCGGCCACTTCTGCGCCTGCTCTTCGAGTTGCGCGATCGTCAGGCCCGCCAGCGCCGTCTCCGGCGCCGGGCCGCTCCAGCGCGCCATCAGATCGGCCGTCTCCTGCGCGTTGAGTGTCTCTTCGCGCCAGCGCCGCGGATCGATCGGCTTACCGTTCAGCGCCGCCACCCCAAACTGCCCGCGCGCCAGATGCTCCCCGGCCTGCGCCGTGATGGCCGCCGCGGGGACCCCGACCGAGTTGCTCCACGCCACCACCGGATCGACGCCTTTCGACAGGTTGGCCAGCAGCACCCGCGTCTTGCCGCTGTAGCGGTCGTCGGTGAACAGCAGGTGCATGCGCGCCCACGCCAGGTCCGGCCGCGCCACCGGCGCTCCCACCCGCACCCGCGGGCCATCCACGGCCAGCGTCGAGAACAGCGCAATCACACCCCGCTCAATCTCCTCATCAAACGGCAGCGTGTTGTCCCGGATCAGCAGCGCCGCCAGTTGGCCGGCGTCCACCGCCCCCGCCAGATATCCCCCGGGCCCCAACCGCAGCCGCCCGTCGCCCTGGCCCAGTACATAGGTGATGGGCCAGGCCGGGGTGAGCTCCTTGCCGAACTGCGCGCTGAGAGTGTGGTGCACCTGCACGGCCAGCGCCAGCGCCTCGCGCGCCTCCTTCTCCTTGCCGTTCGTGTAAACCGCAAAGGGTTCGCTCCGCAGGACGCTCCACTTGTCCGCCCCGGCTAAAACCCCGGCCCAAACCACCGCTGCCGCAATCAGTCGCACGAGGCCATCCTAGCGCAGCAGCATCGGCGCCGATACCACCATCGCCCGCGCCGGGGTTTCCGAGACGCCGCGATAGCTGTGCAGCTCAGAGGAGTCGAAGTAACAGCAGTCGCCGGCGTGGAGTTCGTGCTCCTCATCCTGATACTGCACCGCGAGCGTCCCCTCCGTGACATAGATCAACTCGGCCCCCGGATGCAGATGCGCCGTGGCCTCCCCTTCGCTGGCCCGCGGAAACTCGGCCAGGTAGGCCTCAATCGACTTGTTGGTGGCCTTGAACGCCAGCACTTCAAAGAAGAAATTGGGCTTTTCCATCTCCGGGCGGTTGGGGAACTTCATGCGCTCCTCCTGCCGGACGATTTCAAAGAGTCCCTCGCGCCGGCGGCTCCCGAAAAAGTAGTCCATGCCGACGTCGAACACCATGGAGAGCCGCGCCAGCGTGGGCAGCGTCGGCACCAGCTTGCCATTCTCGAGCTGCGAGATCATCGAGGCGGAAAGACCCGTGTGGCGCCCCAACTCGGTAAGGGCAATCTTTTTCCGTAAGCGAAGCTGCTTCAGCTTTCGGCCCAGTTCGTAGGATCCGAGCAGACGGTTGATGGTATCCGGCCCTGTTTCGAAGTCTGACATGAACTCATTTTAGCGCAGGTTAAAACGCTTTCAGCGCGTTGCGTCCCACTGAAATAGGTTTCAGTGGGGGCTAGTATTGCCCTCCCCCCGCTGTTAGGGTGGAGTTAGAGGACTTGAACGATGGCAACCGCCCTGATGAACACAGTGTATCCCAACCCCGCCTTACTGGCTCCCGCGACGCTCCCGGTTGTGGAAACCCCGAAACCGGAGCCGATCGTGGATGCAGATGCCGAACTGGTGCCGCTGGCCAAGATGGGAGATCAGCAGGCATTTACTGAGCTGGTGAACCGTCACTATCCCTCGTGCCTCAAGCTGGCCCGCTCTATTCTGCGCGATCACGAGGATGCCGAGGATGAGGTGCAGAACGCCTACACCAAGGCGTTTCTTCATTTAGGCAGCTTTGAGGGCAACTCCCGGTTTTCCACCTGGCTGTCGCGGATTGTGGTCAACCAGTGCCTGATGCGTCTCCGGCAGCTACGGCGGGCCCAGTTCACTTACCTGGACGACCCCGGGGCGGACGAGAACCAGACCAAGTTTGAACTGCGGGACACGGCGGAAGATCCGGAACAGCGCTATGGCCGCAGCGAGGTGGCGTCGCTCCTCTATCAAGAGGTAAATCGCATTCCTCCGCTGCTGCGGAAGCCGCTGCTGCTGCGGGAATCGATGCGTCTGCCGCTGGCCGATGTGGCGCGGCAACTGGATATCTCCGAAGCGGCGGCTAAGTCGCGGCTGTTGCGCGCTCGGCGCGAGTTGCGGGAGCGGCTCGGCAAGCACCAGGGTCAGCGCGGCGCGGCTACGTTGCTTAGTTAGCTATACTGAAGGCGATGTTGTTTCGCCGCGCATGAAGCTGAGTGTGCCACTGTACCGGGGGATTGAATCCCTCTACGGAACCCGGGACGAGAACATACGGCTGTTGGAGGCCGCCCTCCGTGTCCGTACCCGTCTGTTGACGGACGCGGTTGAAATCGAGGGGGACCCCTCTGAAGTGGAGCGGTGCGGGCAGATTTTGAGCGACTACTCGGAGCTCATCCGCGAAGGGCACGTTTTTGCGAACGGAGACCTGAACAGTCTGCTGCGCGTGGTTACCGGAGACAGTGGCGTGTCGCTGCGGGCGCTCGTGGCCAGCGGCCGCCAGCGCAACTTTGGCAAGAAGGTGTTGGCGCCAAAGACCATCAATCAGCGGCGGTATCTTGAGGCGATCGAGCGCAACGACCTCGTTTTCGGCATTGGCCCGGCCGGCACCGGCAAAACGTACCTGGCCGTGGCGATGGCCGTTTCCGCGCTGCTGACCAAACGCGTTTCCCGCATCATTTTGACGCGGCCCGCCGTCGAAGCGGGCGAGAAGCTGGGCTTTCTGCCCGGTACGTTGCAGGAGAAGATCGATCCCTACCTGCGGCCGCTCTACGACGCCATCTACGACATGCTCGAGGCGGAGAAGATCGAGAAGTTCACCGAACGCGGCGTTATCGAAGTAGCGCCACTCGCCTTCATGCGCGGCCGCACGCTGAACGACGCCTTCATCATTCTCGATGAGGCGCAGAACGCCACGCCCGAGCAGATGAAGATGGTGCTGACGCGCCAGGGCTTCAACTCGAAGATGGTCGTGACCGGTGACGCAACCCAGATCGACCTTCCGCCGGGCCGCCGCTGCGGTCTGCTGGACGCCCTCGAAATCCTGCGCGGCGTTGAAGGGATCAGCTTCGTCAGCTTTGACGAAAAAGATGTGGTGCGCCACAGCCTCGTGCAGCGCATTGTGAAGGCTTACGAGCGCCACCACGAAGCCAGCGGCGTTGGCCGCCAACTGGCACTCCGTTTGACGGAAGCCGCCGCGGCCGCCGAGGCCGCCGAGGCGATTCCGTCCCCACCCATTACTTAACCCCCCAAACCCATGTCCCCAGACGGCAGTAGTATCTTGTTTCAGGGCGTCAAGCGGTCTATCCCGCTCGACCGCCGCCGCTTGCGCCTGTTCGAGGCGCGGCTTACCGCGGAGGTGGCCGCCGGGCGGCCCTTTACGGTGCTCGTCACCAACGATGCCGCCCTGCAGCGGCTGAACCGGGAGTTTCTGCAGCACGACTATCCGACCGACGTGCTGAGCTTCCCGGGAGAGGAGGAGTTGGGCGAGATGGCCATTTCGGCTGACCGCGCCGCCGAGCAGGCCGCGGAATATGGTCACGACGTCACGAGCGAAGTCGAGATTCTGATGCTGCACGGGCTGCTGCATCTGCTCGGGCACGATCACGAGACCGACCGCGGGAAGATGCGGCGGCTCGAAACGAAATGGCGGCAGACGCTGGGGCTGCCCGCCGGGCTGATTGAAAGGACGAAGAAGCCGTGAGTCTCGCCTTCTTCACCACGCTGGCGCTGTTGGCCGGATTGGTGGTGCTGACCAGCTTCGTCCAACTGCTGTACCTTGAATCGCTGCGGCTGCGGTCGCGGGAATCGAACGCGCTGATCCACTTCAAGGAGTCGCTCGAGGACCGTCTGGGCCTGAAGCTCGAAACGGGCGCCCTGACCTTTTCGCTGCTCAAGCACTCGCTCATCGCGCTGGTCGGCGTCTTCGCCATGGCCTTCATGGGGATGGGGCACAAGGAGTTCTGGTATGGTCTGGCCGAAGCCGGCATCGCCGCCTGCACGGGCGTGCTGCTGTGTTCGCAGATTATTCCGCAGTTGCTCTACCGCAAGACTTCCGCGTTCTGGCTGCTGCCCTTCCTACCTCTCGTCAAGCTGCTGGCGCTGCTGGCCGCGCCGGTGATTGCGGTTTTGCGCTTCCTGCAGGCGCTCACCGAACTTGGCTCACCCGACGAACAGGCCGAGGAGCAGGACGAGCAGATTGAAGCGCTGATCGCGGCCGGCAAGGAAGAGGGTCTGATTGAAGAGGAAGACCGCAAGCTGATCCAGAGCGTCGTCGAGTTCGGGGACAAGACCGTCAAAGAGGTCATGACGCCGCGGCCCCGGATGGTAGCGATTGAGAAGGGCGCTACGGTGGCCTCGCTGCGCGAACTCGTCATCAACGAACAGTACTCGCGGATTCCGGTCTACGACGGCACGATTGACGATGTAGTGGGCTTCATCCACGTCCGCGACATGTTCATGCAGGACGAAAAGCACCCGCCGGCGCACGTGTGGGAGCTGATGCGGCCCATCCGCAAGGTGCCCGAGTCAAAGAAGGTGACCGACCTGCTGCGCGAGATGCAGCAGGATGGCGCGCATATGGCCGTCGTCATTGACGAGTACGGCAGCACGGCCGGTATCTCGACGATGGAGGACCTGGTCGAGGAGATTTTCGGCGAGATCCGCGACGAGCACGAGCCGACGCAGGATATTGCGCCGGATGGCGAAGGGGCGTGGATTGTCTCAGGTTCGTTCGACGTCGACCACCTGAAGGGCCTGCTCGAATACCGTCCTGAAGAGGAGTTCGAATCGACGACGGTGGGCGGCCTGGTGGCGGAATGGCTGGGGCGGGTGCCGCGCGCCGGCGAGGGAGCCGAGCGGGATGGCATACGCTTGGAAGTACTGGCGGCGAACGACCGGCGCGTGGACCGCGTCCGCGTTTCGCGAATGGAAGAGGAGATAAAAGAAGAGTTGAATGCCTAGGCGCCCTGCATTTCGCGCCGGAACCGCGTCCATTATTGGACTGCCCAACGCCGGAAAATCTACGTTACTGAACGCGCTGGTCGGAGAGAAGCTGGCCATTGTCAGCTCCAAGCCGCAGACCACGCGCACGGCCCTCGACGGGGTGTTGACCACCCCGGCGGCCCAGATTGTGTTTGTCGATACCCCGGGCATCCACAAATCGGACACCCCCTATAACCAGAAAATGATGCGGTCGGTCCGCGCCTCGCTCGATGCGATCGATGTGCTGGTGTTCGTGCACGACGCGCAGCGGGTGATCTCGACCGAGGTGGAGGGGGCGCTCGACCTGGTGAAGAAAGCCGGCGTCCCCGCCATCCTGGTGCTGAACAAGATCGACCTCGTCGAGGACCGGCAGAAGGTGCTCGGCCTGCTTGCGCAGTTCCCGAAGTATCACGAATTTGCCGCTTATGTGCCCGTTTCGGCGCAGACGGGCGAGGGGGTGGAGACCGTCCGGGACGAGATCATCAAGCTGCTGCCGCGGGCGCCGAAGATCTATCCGGAAGACCACATTACGCAGATGCCTTCGCGGTTCCTGGCCGCCGAGATCATCCGGGAAAAGATTCTGGCGGCGACCCATCAGGAGGTGCCGCACGCGGTGGCCGTGCTGGTGGAGACCTGGGAGGAGACGCCGAAGCTGACCCGGATCAGCGCGACGATCTACGTGGAGCGGCAGGGGCAGAAGACGATCGTAATTGGCCAGAAAGGGGCGGGGCTCAAAGCCATCGGCACGGCGGCGCGCCTTGAAATGGAGGAGTTTTTCGGCACGAAGATCTTCCTTGAACTCTTTGTCAAGGTGCGGCCGGACTGGCGCAATCAGCCCGAGTTCCTGAATGAGTTAGATTGGAGAAGGATGACGGGAGAACGTGATGAATAAACTGGCAATGGCCCTGTTGAGCTTCGGTTTGAGCCTTGGGTTGAGTGTTGGGTTGGCCTTTACCGCCGACCAGAAGGAAGACGACCGGCTGTACGATCAGATCCGTCTCCGCCTCGCTGGAGATCCGGAGGTTAAGGGCGGCGCCCTCGAAGTGGAGGTCAAAGACGGGGTGGTGACGGTGAAGGGTATCGTGCGCACCGACAAGGCCAAGGCCAAGGCCGAGAAGCTGATCCTCAAAATGAAGGGCGCCAAGAAGGTCAACAACGAACTCCGCGTCTCGCCCACCGGCAGCGTCGAATAGCCGGATGCCGCGCGTTCGTTTTGCCCCCTCGCCCACCGGCTACCTGCACATCGGTTCGGCGCGCACCTTCATTTTCAACTGGCTCTACGCCCGGAAACACAACGGCACCATGATTTTGCGCCTCGACGATACTGAC
>JAINDL010000101.1 GCA_019931245.1 Bryobacteraceae bacterium CoA2 C42 | reverse complement strand
GTTCTTATGGAAGACGCGCACAACGGACTCGCTTCGGCCCGGCAGGAGGGGCGAGTTCCTCGCCCGTTGGTGCCGGGCCTACGCGGCCTTTGCGCTTTTGTTTCTGGCCGCCACGCTGACGGCGGCCGACCCGGCGCAGGAGTTGCTGGCGCAGGCCAGGAAGTCGCCGAACTCGGCCGAGTTCAAGACGGCGCTTGGGAAGATTCTGCGGCAGGGCCGCGGCGCGACGGGCTACAACGGCGAGTTTTTGTTCGCCGCCGAAGCTAAGGCCGCGCCGGTGCTGGAGTTGGACGAGGCGCCGGGGCCGAAGTTTGCGCGGCTGAAGGGATCGGACCTTTGGATGGCGCGGGCGACGCTCAAGACGGGCACGAGCCACCGGTATGCGATCACAATTGACGGCCAGACGAATCCGCCGATCGACTTCCCCGCTTTCGGACCCGATTCGTACGAGAATCCGGCAGCGCCGGCGGGCCAGTTGTCCGACAAGATTGTGCACACGAGCAAGGTCTATGCCGGGATGGTGACTAACTATTGGGTGTACGTGCCGGCGCAGTACAACGCGGCGACGGCGGCAGCACTGTTTGTGGTGCAGGATGGCCAAGGCTACGCCAACCGGGAGGGCGCCAACCGGCTGCTGATCACGCTCGATAATCTGACGCATCAGAAGCGGATCCCGGTGGCGATTACGGTGATGATCAGCCCGGGGATGATTGGGGAGCGGCGGATGCGGTCGATTCAGTACGACACGGTGGACGATACGTACGCGCGGTTTCTGCGCGAGGAGATCATCAAAGACGTCGAGGCGAAGTACAACATCCGGAAGGATGCCTATTCGCGGGCGATTATGGGGGAGAGTTCGGGGGCGATCTGCGCGTTTACGGTGGCGTGGTTTGATACCGAGCGGTACTCGCGGGTGTTTTCGCGGATTGGGACGTATACGAGCATTCAGTGGAAGCCGGGGCAGAAAGACGGCGGGAACATCTATCCGTTCTGGCTGCGGAAGAGTCCGCGGAAGAACATCCGGGTGTGGCTGCAGGACAGCTCGAACGACCTTGAGAACGACCATGGGTCCTGGCCGCTGCAGAACATTCAGATGGCCAATTCGCTGAAGATGAAGGAGTACGACTTCAAGTTCACCTGGGGCAACGGCGGCCACAGCACGGCGCAGGGGAACGCGCAGGCGGCCGAGGCGCTGACGTGGCTGTGGCGGGGCTACGATCCGGCCAAGACGAGCGAGACGTTTGTGATGGATCCGAGCGAGAAGGCGAAGCCGTACTGGCGCGTGAAGGCGCTGAACCGGGAATAGTGAGCTACTCGGTACGATTGCAGCGGAAAGCCGCCGAGTGGGAGGCGTTGCTGGCCGATTGGCCGGACGAGTATCCGATGCAGGGAGTGTGGGAGGACGAAGGGGGCTATCAGGTCTTCTTCGCCTCCGCGGCCACGGCGGAACGGTTTGTGGCGGTGCACGGGGGCATCGTGGCTCCCGTGGCCGAGGCGGTGCACAGTTGGTGGGAGGATTGGGAGCCGCTGCTGGTGGGAGAGCGATTTTTCCTGTGCCCGCACTGGCGGGACGACCCGACGCCGGAGGGGCGGCTGCGTCTTGAGATGATCGGGGCAAATGTGTTTGGCGGCGGGGAGCACCAGACGACGCAGTTGTGCCTGGAGTTGCTCGAGCAGGTATTGCGGCCGGGGCAGCGGGTGCTGGACGTAGGGACGGGCACGGGGATTCTGAGTGCGGCGGCGCGGGTGATGGGGGCGGGAACGGTGTGGGCTTGCGATGTGGAACCGGCGGCGGTGGAGTTGGCGCGGGCGCACGCGACGGTTTGGCAGGGTTCGGTGGACGCGGCGCGGGCGGGGTGTGTGGATCTGGTGGTGTGCAACATCCATCTGGCCGTGATGCGGGAGATACTACCCGAGTTGCGGCGGCTGGGGGCGCCGCTACTGTTGAGCGGTTTTCTGGCGGGACAGGTGGCGGAGTTGACGGCCGGACTGCGGGTGCTGGGGCTGCGGGAGCGGGATGGCTGGTGCGCGGTTTGGGCGGCGGGACAGGAGAGGACCTAGCCGGCACCGCGCGGAGGGAGACGCGGGGGCTGGCGGGGCTGTGGCGAGTGGGCGGATAACCTGGGTGATGGCGGGCGAGGCGCGGGGGTGTGGCGGAGTTGCGCGACTGGGTGCGCTGCTGTGGTCTTGCGGCTTTTGCGTGGACAGGGGGACGGGTTGATGGCGGGTGCGGGGCAGGGACGGTTCGCCGGCGGTGGGTTAACTGGAGCTGCGCAGATGGCGGTCCATGTTCTGGAGCGATTGCAGGGTGGAGCTCAACTCTGGCCAGGCGGCTTCGATGAGAGCGCGGGAGTCGAGAAAGGCATCGCTCTGCATGCTGACGAACAGGGAGACAAGTTCGGCATCGCGCCAGCCTTTGGCGGCTTCGTGTTCGAGGATGTCAAGCGCCTCCTGCTTGGAATAGGCTGGTTTGTAGCTGCGGGCGGTGGTGAGGGCGTCGAAGATATCGACGATCTGGAGGATGCGGGCGAGCAGAGGAATCTGTTCGCCGCGCAGACCGTCCGGATAACCAGTACCATCCCAGCGTTCGTGGTGACTGCGAATAATGGGCAGCACCGATGCCAGCGTTTTCATGGGCTGGCAGATTTCTACGCCGTGGATGGTGTGGCGCTGCATGATCCGCCACTGCTCTTCATTCAGTTTGCCGGTGCCGAGCAGGATAGAATCGGGAACCGAAACCTTCCCGATGTCGTGAAGGAAGCCGCCTCGGTAGAGCGCGACCAGATCGCGGCGGGGAAGCCCGATGGTGAGGCCGAGGGCAACGCTATAGATGGCGAGCCGTTCGCAGTGCTGGCTGGTGCCCATGTCACGGTTCTCGACGGCTTGCGCGAGAGCGAAGAGAATGGTTTCGGCCTCTTCGAGGGAGTCGATAGCGGCCTTGTGGCGGAGCAGCGAATGGACGCGGGCCCGGACGACCGAGGGATGCAGCGGCTTTTTTAGATACTCATCGGCCCCGGCCTCGATGCCCTCTACCTCGAAGTCGTGGCCGGAGACGCTGGTGACCATGAGGATGGGGATGAACTGGGTTTTCCGGTTGGACTTCAACCGCCGGCAGAGTTCGGTACCACCCAGGCCGGGCAGGAGGAGGTCGAGAATGATCAGGTCGACGGCCTCGCGAGCGATGATCTCGAGGGCGTGAAGCCCGGTTTCGGCCTCGAGAAACTCATAGCTGCCGACGCGCAACATCGACTTGAGGAGGAGGCGGTTGATCGGGTCGCCATCGACCAGGAGGACTTTTGAAGTGATTCCTGCCGCATCGCGGTCTGAGGCGGGCAGCGCTCCTCCGAGGTCCAGGGCTATGGTGGGGCTTCCGGGACCAAAACGCGGCGGTACACCATCTAAGACTGCCTGATGGGAGTCAGGCAGGACGGCGTTGTAACGATCAGAGGCAGACATGAGCAGCAACCACTTCTGGAGGTCTATCGGCAGTCGGGAAGGAAACATTAGGTAAGCTAGGGGGAATGCGGCAAAAAAGCTTGGTTGTGTTGTTCTGTTCGCTGATGACATTGGGTGCCGAGACGTTGGGCCAGGGAGAGCGGGACCGGGCGATGAGTCATCTGCACGCGACGCGGAAGCTGTTTGTGGACGCGACGGCGAACCTGAGCGAGGCGCAATGGAGCTTCAAGCCTGGTCCGGCGCGGTGGAGTGTGGCGGAGTGCGCGGAGCATTTGGCGGAGAGCGAGACGTTTTTGCGGGGTCTGCTGACGGGGACACTGGAGAAGGCGCCGGTGGATGAGGCCAAGCGGGAGGCTCGGCGGCAGGACCGGGAGGCGATGGACGCCAAGGTGGCGGCGATGATCAGCGACCGGACGCAGAAGGCGCAGGCGCCGGAGCCGCTGCGGCCGATGGGCAAGCTGGGGGGGCGGGAGCAGGTGATTGGTCTGTTCCGGCAGCGGCGGGACGAGACGATTACGATGGTGGAGCAGACGAAGGGGGATCTGCGGGGGCGGTATTTTGCGATGTCGCCGGCGGTGGAGATGGACCTGTATCAGATGTTTTTCATGATCAGTGCGCACACGGAGCGACACGTGAAGCAGATGCGGGAGGTGATGGCGGATCCTGGCTTTCCGAAGCGGTAGAGTCAGGGTGCGGGAAGGCGGCGGACGACGAGGAGGGTGACGTCGTCGATGGGCTGTCGGTCGCCGAGAAAGGCGCGGAGCTGGCGGCCGATTTCGAGCATGGTTTCCTGGGCGGGGCGGTCGTGGCAGGCGACGGCGATTTGGGCGATGGCGTCTTCGCCGAACTCTTCGCCGGCGGCGTTGGGGGCTTCCGAAACGCCGTCGGAGTAGAGGACGAGGCTTTCGCCGGGGGCGAGGATGGTTTGGCCGCCGAGGTAGGGGATGTTGGGGAGGATGCCGAGGACGGGTCCGCCGGCGGTGAGGAGTTCGGCTTTGCCGTTGCGGCGGACGAGGATGGGGGGATTGTGTCCGGCGTTGGTGTAGGTCATGGAGCCGGTGCGGGGATCGAGGATGGCGAAAAAGCCGGTGATGAACTTGTTGTCGGGGGTATTGGCTTTGAGGCTGTGATTGAGGCGAGTGACGAGGCGGGCGATGTCGGTTTCCACCTCCATGAGTGCCTGGACGCGAGCCTGGAGGTTGGACATTAACAGGGCGGCGGAGAGGCCTTTGCCGGCGACGTCGGCGACGAGGAAGGCGAGGCGGCCATCGGCGAGGGGGAAGAAGTCGAAGTAGTCGCCGCCGACGGAGCGGCAGGGGGCGCTGCGGCCGGCGAGTTGAAGGCCGGGGATTTCGGGTGTTTGGCGGGGGAGGAGGCCGCGCTGGATTTCGGCGGCCTGTTCGAGTTCGCGGGCCATGAACTTTTCGGCCTGTTCGACTTCGAGCAGGCGGGAGTGTTCGATGCGGATGGCGGCGATATTGGCGAGGACGGTGAGGAGGCTGAGGTCGTTGGCGTCGAAGGAGCGGACGAAGTCGGTGGCGTCGACGTAGAGCATGCCGGTGACCTGGGTGTCGGTTTGGAGGGGTACGGCCATGAGGCTGCGGATGCGCTGTTGGACGATGGTGGCGCTGGATTGGAGGAGGGCGTCGAGGGAGGCGTCGCGGACGAGGAGGGAGGAGCGTTCGTTGATGACCTTGTCGCGGACGGCTTTGGAGACGCGGAAGCCTTCGCCGCGGTGGGCCTGGGCGAGGAGTTGACCGTTTTCGATGGTCATGAGGACGCCGCGTTTGGCGTCGACGGCCTGGAGGCTGAGTTCGAGGATGACCTCGAAGAGTTCGCCGAGGGGGCGGAAGCCGGCGAGCTCCTTGCCGGCTTTGACGAGGGCATCGATGCGGCGGCTGGTGAGGTCGGGGGTTTGGGGCGAGGAGGGGAGGGCGACGGCGGCGAGTTTGGCGGGGTCGAGGCGGAGGATAACGGTGGAGGAGGCGGGAGCTTCGGCGTGGGGCTCATCGACGAATTCGAGGGGGGACCGAACGGTGGCCTGGCGGCTTTGTTGGGGTTGGAAGGTGATGACGAGGTGGCCGGCGGTGATGGTGTCTCCGGGGGAGAGGGGCTGCGCCTGGGTGAGGGGCTGGCCGTTGACGGAGGTGCCGTTTTTGCTGCCGAGGTCGCGGACGGTCCAGCGGTGGTCGAGGAATTCGAGGGCGAAGTGGAGGCGCGACAGCATGTTGTCGGCGGGAAAGGCCAGGGCGGCGGTATCGGCGCGGCCGACGACGAAGGGGGATTCGGCGACCCGGAGAAGCTGCCTGGTGCCGTCCTGGCCTTGTACCTGGATCTCAACGGGAGCGGGAGCTTGCATAACTCGGTAGTCCTATCCGGGGTGGTACGGCGGCGCAAGGGCAGCTATACTGTTGGGGTATCTTAAGTCTAACAGGGGCACGGGCACAGTCCGGGCTCGTCAAATTGGAGGAGGAAGCGTGAGCGTTACCATTGAATCTCGTTTGAGCGGCGATGTCACCATTTTGGACGTTGCAGGGAAAATTACGCTGGGAGACGGCTCCGTTGTATTGCGGGAGAAGGTGAAGGAGTTGGTGGCAGGGGGAAACAAGAAGGTGCTCCTGAACCTGGGGAACGTCAGCTATATCGACAGCTCGGGCATTGGCGAACTGGTGGCGGCCTTCACGAGCATCTCCAACGGTGGCGGGGCACTGAAGCTGCTGCACTTGACCAAGCGGGTGCAGGACTTGCTGCAGATCACGAAGCTGTACACGGTATTTGAGGTTTTCGACGACGAAGCGAAGGCGATTGCCAGCTTCTAGGCGGAATGGGTAGTCGATGGCGGCGGGACGGAGGAATCCGTCCCGTTTTTATTTGGGAGACGAGGTGAAGTGATGCGATAGCTGGGATTGGGTCTGCCGGCGGTGGGCGGGGCGTTGTGGGGGCCGGTGGGGATTGCAGCGGCGCTGTATGCGGCGCGGAAGGGGCGGCAGGTGGGTTGTCCGACGACGACTTCCGTTCGCTCGCGTCGCTGCAGGGGATGTTCCGCGACTCTAGGGAGCGGGTGGAGCAGTAGCACGGCAGGCGTTACGGGATGGACTCGCCGCAGCGGCGGGACAGCTTTTTCGGGGCGCTGGCCGAGCCGCATGTTTCGCGGGCGGTGCTTGAAGGCATGCTGGGCGAGCAGCCGACGATTGAGGCGCGGCGCCGGACGGTGTTGCTGGGGGCGGAGGCGACGGCGGGGGTGTTGCGGGCGATTCGCTTGCGTGGGCCGCGGGGTGAGGAGTCGCTGGCGGGGCGGGTATTCATTGACGGGAGTTATGAGGGGGACGTGGCGGCGGCCGCGGGGTTTTCGTTTCGCGTGGGGCGGGAGTCGACGCGCGAGTACGGTGAGCGATTCGCCGGGCACATCTACTTTCAGGATGGCCGGATTCTCGATGGGAGCACGGGCGCGGGAGACGGCAAGATTCAGTGCTACAACTTTCGCGTGGTGATGACGGAGGATCCGGCGAACGCGGCACCGCTCCCGATGCCGCCCGATTACGGTCCCGAGCGGTACGAGCGGATTTTGGAGGAGGTGCGGGCGGGGCGGATTCAGCATCCGGTGGCGGAGGCCAAGACCGGGGTGCGGCGGCTGCGGCGGCTACCCAACGGGAAGGCGGACAGGAACGACGTCAACACCTCGCTGGTGGGTTTTGGCCTGCCGGGACAGAACTGGGATTATCCGATGGCGACGCCGGCGCGGCGGGCGGAGATTGGGGCTGCTGTATTTTCCGCGGAACGAGCCGCGTCTGCCGGAGGGATTCCGGGCCGAGGCGCGGCGGTGGAACCTGCCGAAGGACGAGTTTGCCGAGTCCGGGCACTTTCCGCCGGCGCTTTACGTTCGCGAGGCGCGGCGGTTTCCGGGCGCCTATGTGTTCACCGAGCACGATGTGATGGCCGACCCGGTGACGCAGCGGAGCCGTCTGCAGCCGGAGAGCGTGGCGGTGGGGGACTATGTGATCAACAGCCACGGGGTGGACGAGGCGCGGGCACCCTATCCGGATGTCCGCGAGGGGTATGTGGTGTTCGGGACGGTGCCGTACCAGATTCCTTATGGGTTGCTGACGCCACGGGGGGCGAAGAACCTCTTGGTACCGGGGGCGCTGTCGGCAAGCCACGTGGGTTTTGGCGCGCTGCGTCTCGAGCCGATATGGATGGCGCTGGGGCAGGCGGCGGGGGTGGCGGCGGAGTTGCTGCTGGCGGACGGGGCGGAATCGGTGGGGAAGCTGGGGGCGGAGTTCCACCGGCGGGGAGCAATGACGTTGTATGTTTCGGACGTGGCGCGGACATCGCCGCTGTGGGAGATGGTGCAGCGGGTGGGGAATCCGGGTTTCTTCGATGAGCCGGTGGAGGGTGCGCCGATGGTGACGCGGCGGCTGCGGTTTGGGTTGCAGTATGCGTGGGCGCCGGACCATCATGCGGCCCGATTGGACGATGTACTGACGGCGGAGACCAGGGCGCGGTGGCGGGAGTTGCTGGGGCGGGCTGGGAGATTCCTGAGGCGGTGGCCGGGGAGACGCGGGGCGTGTTTTTGACGCGGCTGCGGGCGGCGGGTCAATCGCGAGGGAGATAGACCCAGTATTCGGGGAGGCCGGAGTTGCAGTGGACGGCGCGGGAGAGGAGTCCGAGGCAGGCCCAGGAGAGGTAGAGGGTGAGGCGTGCGGCTTCGTCGGCGCCCCACCGGGAAGAGGCGGGGCAGTCGAGGGCGGCGAGGCGGACGGCGACGGAAGGGATGGGGTGGAAGATGCGTTCGACCCAGGGGGTGCGGACAGGTTCGTCATCCTGATCCTTATCGGCCTGGCGGATGGCGTCGGCGAGGGCGGCGCGGGTGACGCCGCGGGCGAGGAGAGCACGGTCGGTGGCGAGGACGGCGGGGCGGCTCACGGAGGGCAGGAGCAGGAGGCCGAGGAAGGACCAGAGGGTGAAGCCGCAGGCGAGGGTGAGGATGCCGCCGGGCCGGGAGAGGTCGGCGCCGGTGGCGGAGGCGCTGACGGCGAGTCCGGCGAGGTTCCAGGCGAGGGCGACGAGGATGCCGCGGAGGCGGCTGCCGTTTTGCGCGGCGGCGCGGAGGCGGAGCGCGGCCATGGCGGAGAGCGGGGAGCGGCCGCCGAGGAGCGTGGCGACGAGGGGCCGGGCGAGGAGGAGGGCGAGCATGCCGGCGGCGGCGGCGGCGAGGAGGCCGGGGAGGCCGGCTTCGGCGGCGGCGGCCTGCAGGGCGTTGGCGGCGAGCCAGAGGAAGGCGGCATGGACGAGTTGGGCGCGGAGGAGGCGGGCGAGGAAGGCGGGGAGCGGGGGTGTGGGGCGCTGATAGCGGCGGGGCAAGAGGTAGCCGCCGAGGAGATCGAGGGGGAGGCTGAGGAGGAGGTAGGCGGCGACGGCGGTGGGCAGGCCGTGACCGGCTTCGGCGAGATGGCCGGGCCAGTCGAAGGCGAGGGCGAAGGCGGCGAGCAGGACGAAGGCGCCGACGCCGGAGATGCCGAGCCAGAGGCGGGCGCGGGCGTAGGTGGGGGTAGGCGGGGGCATCTGCTGGTGAGATGACGCTGGGGAGGGGGTCGCGTTAGTTTTCGCGGCGATTCTGGCGGGGAGCGGGGTGGCGGGGATGGGTGGCAGCGTTGTGGCCTGGGCGGCTGGGGGACGTGGCGGAGCGCCGGGGTAGGGGCGGGTGGCGGTGGGCCGGGTCAGGCGCCGGGGTAGAAGTGGTCTTTGTGGTGGGCGAAGGCTTGCCAGATGGCGAGGGCGAGGGCGAAGACGAGGTCGTCGTGTTCGGGTTGGGTGCCGTCGCTGCGGAAGTGGGTGAGTTCGTGGAGCAGGTCGGGCAGGCCGGGGGCGCCGGCAGGTAGCGTCAGTTTGCGGGTGGCGAGGGCGGTGCGCAGGCGGGTTAACAGGTCGGGCCGCGGGATTCCTTTGTAACCTCCGGATAGCTGGTTAGTCTGGTAGCCGCTCGTGATGGCTACGGGCTGGAAGGTGTCTACCCGGAGGTGACGGTCCTGGCGGAGGAGTTCGATGAGGGTGCTTTCGCCGGTGGCGTCGAGGATGAGATGGGTCTGGCGGTAGGAGCCGGGGTGGGCGGCGAGCAGGGCGCGGAGCCGGGCGGGTAGGCTGAGGTGGTCCGTGCCGAGCGGGACGGCTTCGGCGTGGACGAGTTCGAGATGGGCGGTGATGGGGTAGGCCTGGGTGACGGGGTCGCGGTGCGGCGCGCGGGTGAAGGCGCAGGCGAGCAGGACGATGGCGGTGTGGTCCTGGCGCTTGCCGAGGTCGATGCCGAGGTAAAGCTCGGTGAGGCCGAGGCAGGGGACGTCGGCTTGGAGAGCGGGCTCGGTCGCCTCGGCGAGGACGGCGCGGTCGAGGAACTGGGCGGCGTCGGCGATAAAGGCGCACTCGTACTCCTGGGAGTAGAGGGCTTCGCCGTGGAGATGGCGTTCGGCGTCGAGGAAGTCGGGGCTGATGCGGGGACAGGCGGAGGCGGGGGCGCGGAGGACGGTCCAGCCGTTGTTGGGGGTGTTGCAGAGCTGATAGAAGGTGTTGGTTTGGCCGCAGGGGGTGGAGAGGGCCCAGATGCTGCCGTGGGTGGTGGCGACCATGGGGGTGACGGCGGCGAAGAGGTCGGGGTGGGCGAAGGCGGCTTCGTCGATGATGACGACGGCGGCGGCGGCGGGTCCGCGGTTGTTGGCGGGGAGGCCGGGGAAGGGGAAGAAGCGGGAGCGGTTGGGGAGGACGAGGGAGCCGGGGAAACCGGGTTCGGCGGGGGTGGGGAGGCCGAGATGGCGGGCGAAGGCGCGGAGGCGCTGGAGGAGGAGCGTGGCGTGGCGGGCGACGCGTCCGAACAGGAGATAGTCGGTGCCGGGGTGGCGGAGGGCGAGGTAGAGGGCTTTGGCGGCGGCGGTTTGGGACTTGCCGGACTGGCGGGAGCCGACGAAGGCGAGGCGCTTTTGGGGGGCGTCGAGG
>JAINDL010000216.1 GCA_019931245.1 Bryobacteraceae bacterium CoA2 C42 | reverse complement strand
CGCTCCATTTCCCCCACCGTCTGCCGGCGCCGTTTCCCCAGTTCGGCAATCTTCGTCAAGCCGTCCTCAATGCGCTTCTCAAACCGGTCGTGCATCGCGCGCTCTTTGTCCACCCGTTGCGCACTGCGGCAGAGAATCAACACCTCCCTGCCATCCGCCGAAGGACACAACTGCACTTGCAAGCCCTCGCGCACTTGCTTCCAATCTGGGCTTCAAAAGCTCCCGTTCAAACTGCTTCCACATCGCCTTCGGGGTGCCAATGATGCAGCTCCGCTGCTGCTCCCGCAGGAACGCAACGTTGTCCCGGCTCGCCATGCCCCGGTCCATCACCCAGATCCGGTTGGCCTTTCCATATAGCCCTTCGACGGGATTGACGATATCCTCCACCGTCGTCACATCGGCCTTATTTCCGGCGAAGAGTTCATAACCTAAAGGCATGCCGCAGCGGCTCACCACCAGCGCGATGTTCACCTGCTTGCAGTCAGGCCGGTGATCGCGCGTGTAACCGCGCTGCGCTCGATCGTTACCTGCCGGTTGGCCTTCAAAGTATGTGCTCGTAACATCGTAGAGCAGCAGATCATAATCTGACGAGAAGAGCTCGCCGAGCTTTTCTTTCAGATGTTTCTCCAGAGCTTTCTTGTGCGTAATAGCTAATCGAGCGCCCGGTACAACCGGTCGTCGTTGACCTTGCCCACGGGAACGCCAAGCAATTCGCCCAACGCACCAGTGGCGAAGGAGTGCTCGGCGAGGTGGAGTTCGCTGGACGGGTCGCCGAGCCTACCGATGACGAGCACCAAGGCCATCAGGGGCCAGGGGATCTGTTCCCGGCCGCGGCCCATCACCTGGGTGTAGAACTCTGGCAAGCCGAGCGCGCGGCATAGCTCCAAGCCGAGCCAGGCACCACCGAAGGCCTGCTTGTGTTCGATGGTCACGCTCTTGATATCGACCTCGATCCATTCCGGGGCTATGTCATCGAACAGGCTGTGTTGATGAGTTGCCAGGGCACCGGCTTTGACGCCGATCCGGCCTGCGGCGTCCATTTCGCCGAGGTAGCTGACAACGCGTTGGCGGGGTCCGCGTTCGGTGCGATAGGACTCAACCAAGGCCCAGTAGGCATGCCGTTTGCCGTCTTTGTTCCGGAAGCAGCGGCGCAGGTACATACTGCCAGACTACGGATTTTCGGAGAACGGGCAAGGGCCTTGGTCTTCACTACACGGCACTCTTGGTCACGCAGTCCGGCCAAGTCATAGGAAGTACGTTCGACCACGACCCCAAGAAGCGCCATTTCGGGCAATCTTTTTTCGAGCGAGGCTCAAACTGCGGAAGTCGGGCTAGGGATGGGGGCCAACCGTTCCGCGATTCTCGAAAAATGGCGACCGCGTCGCCGCGCCCCCTCACCAAGGCCTACCCCCTGGGTCTTCTTCCTGCCATCGGCCAAAACAAGACCTCGCCGGCAAACCCATCGGCGCCACCGTCGACGGTCCGCATGATCCAGGCTTCCGTCTGGACGGCGCAGCCGCTGCTCTGCCTACCCATGACCGATTGGCTCGCGAACGGCTCGTCACAGGCTCCGTACAACTCATCGATGGCCGGACTTTGCGCCGGCCCCAAGGAACGATCGGGTACAGTGCGCCGGGCGATCGGGCCAACAATGCCGCCGTGGCGCTCTCCTCCTCGGCCCGCCGCCCGTTCCGGCGGCACACCTCCGGACCCGGGCTCCTCTCTCGGCGCTCAACAGCGCAGCCATCGGCATAGCAGCGTTCGGGCGCCGCCGGATCGATTCAAGCGATCACGCGGCGGTGCCTTGGGCAGTCTCTGCGAAGCGCTCGCGGGCACACCCGCATCGCGGCGCAGACAGATTCGGCCCCCGCGCCAGGATCAACGGGCTTGGCGGCTGGGCCCGAAGGGCGAAGGCAAATCGACTCCATCGCCGGGGCCGCAACCGGGCGATACCCGCTCCCGCCTTTCACCAACTCAGCGCGGATCGCTCCAAAGCGGAAAACGGAACCATCGCCGGCCGAGCCTACTGCGCCCTCGGGCAAAAGCCCCGCCCGTGCCCGAAGGGCAAGCCCCGGCCTCGCGGAGTTGCCGTTCCGTCCCCACCGTGGCAGGTCATGGCGTCCCGCATCCCGCCCGCCCGTCCTGCGACTCGGCAGATGAGTTCCGCCGCGCCCTCGGCGGGTTTTCCGAAAGTCCGGCAAACCCGCCGAGGGCATCAGCCCCCTTGCCGCAATCAGGTCGTTCCCGCCAACCGTACCCATCCGCCCCGGCGGATCGCACCGGTCCGCAGGATCCTCGCCTTGCGGTCAGTCACGATTGTGTCAAAATTGTACCCTGTGGCAACAATCTTCCGGAAACTTGCGACCGCATGGCGCTCTCTACGCCAGGGTGGACCGGCCAGCGTATGGGCGGCGGCGTGGCGCCATCTCTCTCTGCTGCGCTACCGCCGGCCTGGAAATGTCGTGGCTGTCGACGGGTGCCGGATTTCGCTCCACGGCGTTGCCCCGTCCGTCCGCTATTGGCTCCTGACCGGCGAGTACGAATTGCCGGAGCGGTCCATGTTGCCGCGGATTGATGCGGCGCTTCCCGTGATCGAACTCGGCGGCTCGCTCGGTGTCATCGCTTGCCTAACCAACCGGCGGTTAAAGGATCCTTCGCGACATCTCGTCGTCGAAGCCAACCAAGCTCTGCTCGCCCGCATCGAAGACAATCGAAATCGGAACGGCGCACGCTTCGAGGCCGTCCACGCGGCCATCGCCTATGACACTCCATTCGTCGAGTTTCCGGCGCAGGAAGATTCGCTCGCCTCGAGCCTCTACATGGCCTCCGCCCGGCTGGCCCGTACCCCGGCCCTCTCGCTCGAAGCGCTCCACGCCCGCGCCGGCTTTGGCCGCTTCACATTGATCTGCGACATTGAGGGCGCCGAGACGGAACTGCTCGAACGCGAAATCTCATTTCTCTCGCGCTGGGTGGACAAGATGATTCTGGAACTACATCCGCAGATCGAAAGCCGCCTGTCGAGCCGCCGCGCGCTGGAGATTGTCGAGGCCCACGGATTCCGCGTCCTGGCCCGCGAGCGAGACACCTACTGTCTGGTCAATCAACGCCCGGCGGCCGCGCCCTAGTCGCGGCCGGTAAACTCATCGCCCGAACCAACAGGATTCACCGTCTGCCGTTTCGGTCTCTCCCGCTGCCCATCAGATGCCTCCGGCCCCGCAGCGGATGCCAGTCGTCGAGCGCAGCGACACCGCCCAACCGCAAACCCGCCCCGCTTTACATTTCCCGAGCCGCTCTCTTTTCCCCCGCCTCACGATGCTCGGAGCACTCCCCCCGCAACTTCCACGCCGCCAGGAACCCCTGCTTTCGAGCACCCAAACGCCCGCACCGCCTCCACCGTTCCGCAACCCGTGATGTCGTCCAGACAACGCTCATGGGCAATCCCTGTCAACTGTAGTCGCAACGGATCATACGTCCGCCGCTCCCGCCGCGCCGGCAACATCATCGATAACAACGCCCCGTTCCGCCGAGACCTATACCCGGCCGCCGTATCCGCACCCGTCTGCCGGCTCGTCCGGGTCGGACGCCCCCATTCGTCACAACTCTCCACCGCGTCACCGTCCCCCGGCCACAGGCTTCCAGAGTCTTGAGGAGTCGTGTGCCCGAAAAACGCCAAGGGGCTAACGTTCCGCAAAACGCACCGCGCCAATATCCCCCAGTCGTTGAATAAAAAGCCCGTAGACTGTGGTTCCTAGAAAGACGGGGCAAGTTTCTGAATCCGGCCTCAGCGCCGTGGGTTGATCAGCTCTGAGCCAATGTTCGCACGAGTTTGATATCTTGGCCGCCGCCACCCCCGCCACCCGCTGGCTCCTTCTCCTGCAGGCCGTTGGCTGGATGACCCAGTTCCGCATCGACGCCGAACAGCGCCCCGACATCGGGCGCCACGACCTCCTCGCCGCCCCCGCCGTCACCTCCCGCGCCGATCTCGGCGCCGTCCTCGAACAGGTCATCGTCAAAGCCGACGAGGTGCACTTCTATAAATTCCCCGTCGCCATCGTCGAAGACTACTACCAGGTCAGCCCGGCCTTCCGCGGCGCCTTCGCCTCCGCCGTCCACCACTACTCCAAAAAGCCCGCCGACCCCACCGCCCCCGCCATGCGCCGCGCCCTCGAACTCATCTAGCCTCAGTCCGCCCGCTCAGTCCGCCCGAGGTTCATCAGGCCTGCGCTGCTCAGGGTCGTGGCCGGGAGCGCCGCCGAACTTGTCGATCCATCACGCCTGCAACTTCCGTCAGTGCTTATAGGTCGGATCGCCAATTGCCGTGATCGTAATGTGCAGCGTCTCCTGGGTCTCCAGTTTGACGGTAAAGCAGATTCGGTGTTTTCCTGCAAGCCGGACACTATACTGGGCGTTCTTCCCTGTGAGCTTCTCGCAATTGGCATCGCCTAACTCCCCATTCACGAAATCCTCAAACGTCTGTTTATCGAGGACCTTGCCATGGAGACCGAGAAAGGCATCAACCTTCTGCGATTCCACGACCGTAAGTCTGGCGTTCGTCAGCTTGGCAATCTTGGATGAGCTGGGACCAATCGAAATCGTGCGCGGCATGCTGTCTAGCTTACAAAAAAATCCAATCCGAAAAGTCCAATCCGCAGGACGGCCACCGGTCGTCCGTGACCAGGAGCAAACCCGGAGGCCACTCACGATGGCCCGACAGGCCGCCACCGCCTCGCCCAACTCCGGGCCGCCCTTCCTCGCGAAGTGCCGGCTCGATCCCGGAGGAGCGCCCGCCAGCAGCATCCTCACCACTCCTCGTTGACACCTTGCGCCAACACACCCCTGCCGGTCCGGCGCTCCGCCCGCGGGGACCCCCGCGGACGCACCGATCGTCTCGCCTCACGGCCGGCCCGCGTCCCCCACCCCAAACAGCACCCGCGTCCGCGCCTCCAGGCTCGCCGCCAGCGCCTCCAACAGCCGCATCCCCTCTCCCGCCGCCGCGTGCGTCTGCTCGGTCAGGTACCGCCCGGCCAGCCCCTCCTCCCCCGCCGCCAGCAGCACCCGCGCCGTCCGTTCAATCCCCGCCTGCGCCGCCACCTGCCGGCTGTCCCAAGCCCGCAGCGCCCCGCTCACCTCCGGCCCAAACTCCTCCCGGTGTTCCTCCAGCAGATACAGCAGCCGCTTCACCGCCCGGTTCACATACCGCGTTCCCTCCACCGCCCGATCCTCCCGGCTGATCATCTGCTTCTCCGCCTCCCCCGCCGTCAGATAGCGATGCCGCCGGTACTCCGCCGGCACCGATTCGACGCCAATCCGCCACGGCACAAACATCGCCGCCGCCCCCGGCCCCGGCGCCACCCACAGCGTCCGCAGCGCCGCCGGAATCCCCGCCCGCAAGTGCGCCACCTGCGCATAGCCGGAAGAGTCCTTCCCGGTCCGGTGCATCTGCTCCATCAACACCTGCACATTCACCCGCGGCGCCGCCGCCCGCACCGCCGCCTCCACCTCACGTGCCTCCGGTCCCATCTGCTCGCTCGTCCGCGCCCGGCAGTAGACCGCGATGACGTGGAACGGCTTCCCCGCCGCCGGGCTATACCAGCCCTGTTCCGTAGCAAACGAGACAAAGTTGGCGGAAACCCGGTAGTCCGGATGGCCCGCCAGCTGTGCCGGCAGCTCCTGGATATAGCCCAGATCCGTATTGCCCCGCCAGTTCAGCCAAACCTCGTTCGGCCCCAGCCGCCTGGCCGCCCACAGCCCCTTCCCCCCGGCGAAGGTGAGAAACACCCATCCCTCCTCCGCATCGGCGAACAGGTGCGAATTCCCCCCGTAGCTGAAGTCCCCGTACCGTTCGACGAGGTCGATGGCGATCTCCACCGCCTCCCGCGCCGTCTTCGCCCGCTCGAGTACAATCCGCGCCACGTCACTGTAGTTGACGCCCCGCTGATCTTTCGGCGTCATCTCCACCAGCTCCTTGCGCGAGTTCAGCGCCACGTCCCGCACGGCCACGCCGTGCTCATTCATCCCGCCGTTGGTAATCGGCGCCGGGAAGCCCGCGAAGGCCGAGTAATCCATCGAAAGGTAACGATAGGTTTGCGCGGCCTGTGGAATCTCCCGCAACTGCCCCGGCATCCGCGCCGCCGCGGTTCCCCCCACGGTGATTTTCGCGCCCGCCGGATGCTGTTGTCGCGGCGCGATCACCATCCAATGGCTCGACGGTTCATCGCCGTAGCCGGCGAGCAGCGCGCTGCCGTCCTCCGTCAGGTTCTTACCCACATAGACGGCAACGCTGCCCCGCGCGGCCGGCAGAAGGACCAGTGCGGCCAGCGCTGTGAGAATCCAATTCATGGCTGTGAACTCCTCTGGATGCAGAATGGGACCGGCGCCGTAAGCCGTCCATCAATCAATGTGAACTTAACCTACCGCGCCCCCGCCCCGCCACCGCCGCCCGTCCGCCCTTCGGTCACTCTCCACGCGCCATGCCGGTCCCAGCAAATGCGAACGCAGCCCCTGTGGTAGCGCGCTGACTGCCGGTTTCCTGACGCCCTTGGCACAAGAAGTCAAACGGAACGTCTCTCTGATGCCCCAGTCTTGGTCTTCGAACGGTGTCGGCGGCGTGCGCTGGATCCGCCCCGCCGAAAACTAAGGATCCAAGACCAATCCAAATCCCCTCCCCAAGAAGCAACCATGGGTCTCACGTTCACCCAACGGCCGCGCCCCGGCGGGGCATCGCGCCCCTGTTGAGCACAGCCCCTCCCCCTTCTCCCGAAGTACGATAGCCCACCCCAACGCCAAACCGAGAAGCTTGGAAAACCCGTTCCCTTGCCGCCCTCGGCCACGGTCTCCTCCGCACTCCGAAAACACTCCCTCCGCTGCCCACCTCCTCAGACCCGTTGCGCCATCCCAGAAAGCGCCTTCCAGCCCGCTGCGCTGCTTGACGCCCGCGCTCGTTCGTCGTATTGTCGACAATACGACAATCTTTATGCCCAAGCCCGCGCTTCTTCTTCCCGTGCCCGCCTCCCCACCCGGCCGGGTCCAAAGGGTAACCAAGGAATCCACCCGCGACAAGGTGTACTCCTCCCTACGCAACGCGATTCTCTCCGGTCGCCTCCATTGCGGAGAGCGCGTCAAGGAGATCCCCCTCGCCGAGGAACTCGGCGTCTCCCGCGCCATTCTTCGCGAAGCCATGCAACAACTCGTCCACGAAGGCCTGCTCGAATCCAACTCCTATCGCGGCGCTCGCGTCATCGAACTGCGCCCCGAACAAATCGACGAAATCGTCGAAGCCCGCATCCTCCTCGAAGGCCGCGCCGTGCGCCTCGCTGCGGAACGCATCCACAACGCCCAACGCGAAGAACTCAACGCCTTTGAAAAACAACTGCAGCGCGAAAAGGACCCGCTCCGCGTCGGACAGTTCGATTTCCGCCTCCACCAACGCATCTGGCAGATCTCCGGCCATGCCACAATCGAAAAACTGCTCATCCAACTCACCTCGCCGCTGTTCGCCATGAGCCTCCTCATGCGCAGCAAGGAAAACCGCGACCATCACGCCTCATCTCCCTTGCCCCGCGGGACCCACAAACGGCTCATCGAAGCAATCTGCCAAGGCACGCCCAACGATGCCACCAGAGAACTGGAAGCCCATCTCACCGAAAACTGGACTGCCATTCGCCGCCGCGTTGCCGAGTTTATCGCCCGGGAAGAGGCAGAAAAGCTCTGATGGATCCACTGCCCAAACCCTCCGGAGTCATCCTGCCCCTGGCCACGCCGCTGCAACCAGACGGGAACATCGATCGCGTCACTCTATCCAGTCTCGTCGAATTCGAACTTGCCGCTGGCATCGACGCCATTTTCGTGAACGGCTCCATGGGCGGATTTGCCTTCCACACCGCCGACCGGCAATCCGCGTTGATCGCCGCCGTTGTCGAGTTCGTAAACCAACGCGTCCCCGTCTACGCTGGCGTCTCGGACACCAGCGTCACCCGCGTCCTTGCCAACATCGACCGCCTCGCCGGCTTGCCTCTGCGCGCCGTGGTCGCCCTGCCTCCCTACTTCTACCGTTACTCCACCGCCGACCTCGCATCCTTCTTCCTCGCCATCGCCGACCACTCGCCGTATCCCCTCCTCCTCTACGACAATCCCAAACAAGTCGCCAATGCCCTCAGCGTCGATTGCATCGCCACGCTCGCACAACACTCCAATATCCACGGCATTAAGCACTCGGGCGACGACGAATCCTTCTGGCGCTCCCTACTCGAAAGCAAGCTCCCGCGCCATCGCTTCTCCCTCATCTGCGGCGCCGAACTCAAAATGGCCCACGGCCTCCAAGCCGGCTTTGACGGCATCACCGGCGGTTTCCACAACGTCGTACCACACCTCGCCGTCGCTCTCATCTCCGCCGCGCGGCAGTCCGATTGGCCCCGCGCCCACTCGCTGCAAAACCAAATCAACTCCCTGTATCCGTCCTTCGTCCGCCATGGCGGCTTCCGTGGTCTCAACGAAGCTATGGTGCAACTGCGCATTGGCGGCACCTACACCCCGGAATTTCTCCTGACAAGCAAAACCGTAGAGGTGATCCCATGAAGCTCATCCCCGCGCTGTTCTGCCTCGCCGCAGCAGCACTTGCTCAAACTACCACCGCCCGCATCACCGGCATCGTCTCCGACGCTAGCGGCGCCATCGTCCCGAACGCCCGTATCACCGTCACGAATCTCTCCACCGGCATCGCCCGCCCCATCGATTCCGGCGCCGATGGCGTCTACCTGCTCACTAATCTTGTCGTCGGGAACTACTCCGTCGGCGTCGAAGCCACCGGCTTCAAACGGTTCGAGCAACGCAACGTCCGGCTCGAGGTCGATCAAACCGTCCGCGTCGATGTCGCTCTCCAAACCGGAGACACCAAGGAATCCATTACCATCGAGGGCGGCCAGACCCTCGTCAACACGGAAACTTCCGCGCTCGCGCAGATTGTCGACAACCGGACAATCCTGCAGATGCCCATCGGCAATCGCAACTTCATGGCCCTCGCCACTCTCGTCCCCGGCGCCACCACCGGAGCACCCGGCAACGATGTCAATCGCTCCCGCCAGGAAGGCATCTCCCTCTCCGTCAACGGACAGCGCGTCGAACACAACAACTTCATGCTCGATGGCGTCGACAACAACGCCACCCTCTTCGGTAACGCCGTCGTCGTACCCAGTCTCGACGCCGTGCAGGAGTTCAAAGTCCAAACCTCCAGCTACTCCGCCGAATATGGCCGCGCCGCCGGCGCCGTCGTCAACGTCGCCCTCAAGAACGGCTCCAACCAACTCCACGGCGCCCTCTTCGAATTCCTCCGCAATGACAAACTCGACGCCAATGGCTTCTTCCCCAATTTCTTCGCCAATCGACGTCTGCCCCTCCGCCAAAATGTCTTCGGCGCCTCCGTCGGCGGGCCCGCCATTAAAAACAAACTCTTCTGGTTTGCCAACTACGAAGCCCTTCGCCGTCGTGACATCAACGTTGGCGGCTTCCTTGTTCCCAACGCCGCCCAACGCGCCGGCGACTTCTCCGGAACTCCCCTCATCTACGACCCTCTCGAAATCAACGCCACCAACGCCCGGGTACCCTTCCCCGGCAATCGCATCCCTCCGTCCCGCATCAGTTCCCCGGCGCAGAAACTCGTTGCTCTCTATCCGCAACCGAACATCCTCAGCGACCCGACCCGCAACTACCAGCAAAACCTCTCAAGCCCCAGCGATCGGGATCAATTCCACGCCCGCGGCGATTGGCAAATCACCTCCCGCGACACGCTCATGGCTCGCTACTCCTGGACAGACCGCGAAGATCTTGCCAACAACATCCTCTACAGCGGCCAAGTCACCACCAACAAGCACAAAGGCGGCGTTCTCGCCTATACCAAGGTCCTCACGCCCACCACGCTCAACGAAATTCGCTTCGGCTTCACCCGCTATCGGTTCGGCCTCATCCCCGATGGGATTGGCCGCGACTTCCCCGCCGAACTCGGTCTCCCCAGCTTCGCCGCTTCCGATAGCCTCAAACGCTTCCCCACCGTCAGCGTCACCAACTTCGTCGGCTTCGGTGGCAACGATGCCATCCCCCTACTCCGCGACGAGGATGTCTACCAGATCATCGACCAGTTCACGTGGGTTCGGGGCAAGCACGCCGTCAAGCTCGGTGGGGACTGGCGCAAGTACGCCAATCGTAACTTCCAACCGCAAACCTCCGCCGGCTTCTACGCATTCAATGGCTCCTTCACCGGCGAACGCGGTCGCCAATACGCCAACGGACTGCCCGATCTCCTGCTCGGCCTGCCCCAGCAGCAACGCATCCTCAACCCCATCGGCTTCGAAGCGGGCCGCCTTCGAAACCAGAAACTCAGTCTCTACCTACAGGACGACTGGAACCTCAACTCGCGCCTCACTATCAATCTCGGCCTGCGATGGGAACGCGATGGCGCTTGGACGGAAGCCAACAACCGCTGGTCCGTCTTCGATTACTCCAACGGCACCGTCGCTTACGCCAAGGACGCCACGCTCGCCGTCGACCTCCGCTATCCGATCTCCCGCTGGCGAAACAATAACCTCCGTCGCGCCATCAACAATAACCTCGCCCCCCGCCTCGGCCTCGCCTGGCGCCCCTTCGGCGGCAACCGTACCGTCCTCCGCGGCGCCTACGGCGTCTTCTGGGCCCAACCCATCGCGAACGTCCAACTCCAGCAAACTCTCAACCCTCCCTTCTTGTTACGTACCGACCTCACCAGCGGCACCACCAACCCCGAACTCCGCTTCGGCGTCTTTCCCTCCGTCAATCCGTCCAGCCTCGTCCCCGCCATCCCCGCCATCAACACCATGTCGCCCGACAACTTTCTCAATGGCTATACCCAACAATGGAACTTCGGAATTGAACGCGCCCTCGCCAGCAATATGGTCGCCCGCGCCAGCTATGTCGGCAGTAAAGGGACTCATCTCGAACGCCGCCAGGAAGGCAACCCAGCCTTACCCCCTGCGGCGGGCGCCATCCAGGCCCGCCGCCGCTATCCCTTCATCGCCGGAATCGTCGACCAAACCAGCAACTCCAACTCTACTTACCACGCCCTCCAACTCTCCTTTGAACGCCGGTTCCAGCGCGGACTCCAACTCACCGCAAATTACACCTGGTCGAAAAGCCTCGACGACACCTCCTCCTGGACCGGCCTCGGCGGCCAGGAAAGTGCCTTCGCTCAGGACCCCTCCCGTCTCTTCCTTGAAAAAGGTCTCTCGGGATTCAACGTCGCCCACCGCCTTACCAGCACCATCCTCTACGAGCTCCCCTGGCGCTTCCGCAACCGGATCGCCCATGGCCTTCTCGGCGGCTGGCAGACCTCAAGCGTCCTCGCCATCCAGAGCGGATTCCCGCTGTCCATCAACACCCAGGGTGACCTCGCCAACGCTGGCACTCGCATCGTCCGTGCCAACCTCATTGGTCCCTGGGAACGCTCGGGCACTCAGCGCGGCATCGACCAGTGGTTTCTCCGCAGCGCCTTCGCTGCCCCAGCCAGCTTCACCTTTGGCAACTCCGCGCGCAACCTCGTAACCGCTCCCGGCCTCGTCAACATCGATCTCACCGCCATGAAGGCTTTCCGCATCGTCGAAAACCACACGCTCCAGTTCCGAGCCGAGATGTACAACTTTCCCAATCACACCAATCTCGGCCTTCCCGGCCAAATCTTCGGCAGTCCCGCCTTTGGCATCATTCGCGGCACCGCCCAGGCGCGCAACATTCAGCTTGCGCTGAAATATACTTTCTGACCGGACGATGCACGCTATCGATTCCGCCATCGTCGTCGCCTACCTCCTTGGCGTCTTCGCCCTCGGAAGCCTCTTCTTCCGCGGTCAGCGCTCGCTCGCCGATTATTTCCTCGGCCAGCGCCAGATGCCTTGGTGGGCCGCCGCCTTCAGTGGCATCGCTACAATCCTCGGCGCCATCTCTTTCCTCGGAGCGCCAGGGCAAGCTTTTCATAGCGATCTCCGCTTCCTCCAATACCGCCTCGGCACCCCCCTGGCGGTCTTCCTGGTTGGTTGGGTCATGCTGCCTTGCTTCTACCGCCTGCAGGTCTTCAGCATCTACGAATATCTGGAGTCCCGCTTCGACCTCCGTACCCGCCTTTGGGGCGGCGGTCAGTTTTTCCTCCTCAAGTTCTTCTACCTCTCCATCGGCCTCTACGCTCCCAGTTTGCTCTTTGTCGAAATGACCGGTCTGCCCTTATGGCTCATCGTCATCGGCACCGGCTGCTTCATCACGCTCTACACCACTCTCGGCGGCATTAAGGCAGTCATCTGGACCGACACCCTGCAACTCCTCATACTCTTGGCCGGGCTCACCTCCACCGGCTACCTGATCGCACTATCCACTGGCGGTCTCGGTCAAGTATGGAACGCCGCTGCTGCCGCCGGTAAACTCCGCCTTTGGGACCTTAGCGTCGATTGGGAAACGGAATACACCATCCTCAACGGCATCCTCGGCGGCGCGCTCGTCCTTCTCAGCCAGTACGGCGTCAATCAGGCCGAACTGCAGAAAATGATGACGACAGACACCGTCCAACGCGCCCGCCTCGCCCTCATCTGCACCATGACCATTGCCGCCCTCGTCGGCGCGGTTTACTTTCTCATCGGCGCCGGCCTCTGGGTCTTCTACCATGACCATCCCGAAAAAAGCCTCGCCAATGTTCCCACAGACCGCATCTTTGCCAAGTTCATCCTCGAAGAACTCCCGCCGGGCTTCCGTGGTCTCCTGCTCGCCGCCGTCGCCTCGGCCGCGATGAGCGCCGCCTCCAGCGTCCTCAACTCACTCGCCACCGTGGCCAGCTCCGATTTCCTCGGTCGCCTCAGCTCCACCTCCATGAATGTCACCCGCGCCCGCTACCTCACCGCCGCCATCGGCCTGTCTGCCACCCTGCTCGCCCTCGGCGTCCATCACTTCGGCAACATCCTCGTCCTCTCCACTAAACTCCAAAACTTCTTCGGCGGTAGCCTCACCGGAGCCTTTCTGCTCGGCATGACCTCCACCCGCGCCACCGCCGCCGGCGCCTTTTGGGGCATGATTCTCGGAACCGCCAGCATCATCGCCCTCGCCAAACTCGCCCACGTCTCCTGGCTCTGGCACGGTCTGTTTGCCGCCGCCATCGCTTACGGCGGTGGCTACGCCATCAGCCTGATCTCCCAGCCCGGAAAAAGGAAAAACTCCCTTGCTAGCCACTCCTGACCCCCTCGCGCCCCTCCGCCACTACAACACCCCCACCATCGCCAACGCCATCGAACTGTTCGACCTCCGCCCCCGCAACCGCGGCTTCCTGAAACCCGGCTGGCGCGTCCTCCAGCCCGGCATGGCCCCGCTTGCCGGTTACGCCAGCACCTGCATCATCTCCGGCGAAGGTCCCGATAGCTACGGCAAGAAAGAAAGCTTCGATTACTGGGAACACATCGAGTCCATCCCCGGTCCCCGCATCGCCGTCGTCAAGGACATCGACCCGCAACCCGGCAGCGCCTGCTTCTGGGGCGAAGTCAACGCTAGCGTCCACATGGCCCTCGGCTGCGTCGCCACCGTCACCGATGGTGCCGTCCGTGATCTGGACGAAATGAAATCCCTCCGCTTCCAGGCCGCCTATCGCGCCACCTGCGTCTCCCATGGCTACGTCCACATCGTCGATTTCAACAAACCCGTCCTCCTCGACGGCGAACTCATCAGCCCCGGCGATCTCCTCCAAATCGACCAACACGGCGTCCTCATCATCCCCCCCGCCGTTCTCCCTCAACTCCAGGAAGCCATCGACGAAGTCGAACGCCGCGAACGCCCCGTCATTGAATACTGTCAAAGCGGCCGCGCCTCCCGCGCCGGCCTAGTCGACATGGTCAAAAAACACCTTCGGATCACCACGAAATGGGCCCCTACCCCGCGATACTGAGTACTCTGAACACCACCTATCCCAACCCCGAGTCCACTACCCATGTCCCACCGCACTGACGTTCTCATCGCCGGCGGCGGCACCGGCGGCGTCGCCGCCGCCCTCGCTGCCGCCCGTCACCAACGCCGCGTCATCCTCCTCGAACAAACCACATGGATCGGCGGCCAATTCACCTCCCAGGGCGTTCCTCCCGACGAACACGGTTGGATCGAGGACTTCGGCTGCACCCGCTCCTACCGCGCCCTCCGCGAAGGCATCCGCGATTACTACCGCCGCTACTATCCCCTCCGCGCCGAATTAAAAGACAACCCCCAACTCAATCCTGGCAACGGCTGGGTCTCCCCTCTCTGCCATGAACCCCGCGTCAGCCTCGCCGTCCTCGAATCGATGCTCGCTCCCTACATCGCCAGCGGCCAACTCCAAGTCTGGCATCACGCCACGGTTACCGCTCTCGACGTGCAACTCCAACAAGTCCGCGCCGCGCAAGTCAATCACCAAGGCCAAACCAAACTCGTCGAAGCCGACTTCTTCCTCGACGCCACCGAACTCGGCGACCTCCTCCCTCTCGCCAACTGCGACCACGAATCCGGCTCTCCTGGACGCCCAGCCAACAACCAGGCCTTCAGTTGGTGCTTTGCCATCCAACACCACGACGGCCAGGACCATCGCATCCCCAAACCAGCTCGCTACGACTACTGGCGCGATTACATCCCCAACCTTACCCCCGCTTGGCCGGGCCCCCTACTCAGTTGGACCGTACCCCACCCGCGCACCATGGAAACGCTCCGCTACCACTTCGCCCCCCACCAGGAATCTCCCAAAGCCTTCAGCGGCCTCTGGAGCTATCGCCGGCTCCGCGATCGCTCCCTCTATCCCGAGGGCTTCTTCCCCTCAGACATCTGCCTCGTCAACTGGCCCCTCATCGACTACCTCGATGGCGACCTCATCACCAGCACCCCCGAGCAACGCGAACAACACCTGAAAGCCGCCCGCGAAATGAGCCTCTGCGTCTTCTACTGGCTCCAGCAACAACACCCCGGCTTAAGGCTGGCGCCGCACGTCCTTGGAACGGAGGATGGCTTCGCCCTCGCCCCCTACATCCGCGAGTCGCGCCGCATTCAGGCCTTGAAAACCATTACCGAACAAGAGGTCTCCGCCGACCACCGGCCCGGCGCAACCCATGCCGCCCTCTACCCGGACTCCGTCGGCATCGGTTACTACCGCATCGACCTCCACCCCTCCCACGGAGGGGACAACTACGTAGACGTTCCCGCCCTGCCCTTCCAGATCCCGCTCGGCAGCCTCATTCCGCTGCAAACTCAGAACCTCCTGCCCGCCTGCAAAAACATCGGGACAACGCATGTCACTAACGGCTGCTACCGCCTCCACCCCGTCGAATGGAACATCGGAGAAGTCGCTGGCCTGCTCGCCCACTTCTGCCTCGCCAAGAAACAGACTGCCCAGTCCGCTACTACCCACGTCCAAGACATCCAACGCCTCCTCCGTGCCGACGGTATCGAACTCGCCTGGCCCGCCGATCTCCAACTCGCCGAAGGGGACGCCCATAAACACGCTCACTGAAACCTCGTTCCTCGCCGGACACCGTCCCCGGCGCCCTTGCCCATCCATAACCCAGGAGTAAGCTCACCTCATGAACCGCATGAAACGCCGCACCGCGATCGCCTCCCTCGCCGCTGCCGCCGTCGCGAAGACCAAACCAGGCAACCTCCCCGTAAAGCTCGACCCCACTCGCATCGTCACTCTGCGCGAAGAGCCCGACTGGTACATGCATTCCGCCGGCCTCGCCGCCATCGGCAACGAACTCGTCTGCACCTACAGGCGTACTGATGAACACATCGCCTCCATCTCCGATATCTGGTCCTGCCGCTCCACCGACGGAGGCCGTACCTGGACCGGCCACCAACTCGTCAGCCCCAGCTCTTTTGAAAAAGACAAAGCCTGCTGGGTTGCCCCCCAACTCGGTAAAACGCGCAACGGCCGCCTCCTGCTGTTAAGTGACAAAGGCAACAAACTGTCTAAATTCGATTGGCCCATGCTCAGTCAGTGGCAGCTTCCTCCGCGCGGTATGTCCAATCACCTCTGGACCTCCGATGACAAAGGAATGACCTGGCAAGGCCCCAGACAAATCGATAGCTGGGGCGGGGAACCCAGCTACATTGTCGAACTCAGCGACGGTACCCTCGTCTACACCCGTGCCGATGCAAAACCCACCAACGCCAAAAAACACCCCTCCTTGCCTTGGGGGCCTAACTACTACCGCTCCACCGCCGTCTTCTCCCGTGATGGAGGACAATCCTGGCACGAAACGCACCCCGTATTCGACGACCCCCTCGTCGGCGACTGCGAGGTCGGCCTCGGAGAGTTCGCCCCCAACCAAATCGTCGCCATCTCCCGCATCGGTGACGCCGGCAGCCGTCTCGGACAGCCCAGCCGCCGGGCCATTTCGAGGGATGGCGGTCGCACTTGGTCGAAACCCCAGCTGTTTCCCGTCTACGCCCATCGCCCCATCGTTTCGAAACTCGCCAGCGGCAAAATGTTCATGAGCTACCGCAACGCTTGGGGCACCCCCGGCACCTGCGTCTTTGCCTTCGACCCCGAGGAAACATTCTCCTTCCAGCCCAACAGCTTCCTCTGGGACGAAAAGGTCTGCCGCCTCGAACGCAACAGGCTAACGCTGGCAACCACGGACGGTAATCTCGGCTGCTGCGAGTTCACCCTCTATCCGGTCGAAGACGACGACAGCCGCGTCATATTCGAAGCAGAGGTCCAGGTCGACCGCGCGGGCCCCGAGTCCTGTCTCATCGCCGCCGGCGCCTACTTCCGCCTGCTGCCGGACCGCTTGGAAGTCGCCGACCGCCCGGCCGAAGGCTTTGCGCTGGCCCCCGGCCGCTTTCACAAACTTCGCATCGTCAACCACGGCCCCCGCGCCGAGGTTTTCGTGAATAACGCCAAGAGACTTGAAGTTGCCACCCAGGGCATCCATACCCGTCTGGTCCGCTTCGGCAATCGTACGGCCGGCCGCCGCCCCGGCAACGCAGAGGGCCAGGGTAATAATGCCAAGCGCCCCCTGGTCTCCCCGCTCTACCGGGACAACGCCGGTGTCTCGCACTGGCGCAGCCTCCGTGTCCAGGTACACAACCGCCGCGACCACTCCATCGACTGGTCCTGGTCCCCCGGAAAAGGCTACCCCGATCAATTCCGCCGCGACCGCGTGCTGATGCTCGAACCCAACGGCAGCTTCAGCGCGGGTAACAGCGGATACAGCGCCTGGGCCCAGCTTCCCGGCGGCGAGATCGTAGTCGTCGACTACACCTCGTCAAATCCTCCCAAACCGCATCCGGTGCTCCGCGCCTACCGCCTCGATCCCTCCTGGTTCGCCTAGACACAATCCTGGTCCGTTCTCAGGTTCTGATCCGAACCAGTGGCACAACCCGCCGCGTTGGCTCCCGCTTGCGAGGGCGCAACGGGGATTTTCCCATTTTCGTTGCCCGCCGCGCGGGTTGATCCTCTTACGACTCGACACGCACTCTTCCTGTCGGATTTCCATAAGGATTGACGGATGAAGAGTTTTTCTCAGCCGAGGAGCGAAGTGCGGCGGACCCTATCATGCGGCCTTGGACAACGCGAACCGAGTGAACGAAGGACAGCCGATCCGGGTCACGACCCTCCTGGCGTGCCTTGGACCACGGCAAGATCGCCAAATTCCAGGATCAGGGTTTATAGAGCAAGGTTATAGATCCAAGAGAACCATCGAACACGCCAACGGGTGCGGCAGCCCGCGGAAGGCTTCTCCTGATCTGGAAACGGCGCTACCATAACACCGAATGCGATTCGGGAGCAGCGGAGAGCGCGGGGGCCACAAACGTCTTTGGTTGGCGGCGTTCCCCATTTGGGCCATGATCGCCATCCAGCCTTCCTTCTCAGCGTCTCCAGTGAGCAATGAGGACGACACGGCTTCGATCGCCGTCATCGGGAGTGTGGTTGATGTCCTGAAGTTGCCAATTGCCCGCACAACGGTCACGCTTACGATTCCTGGAACAGATCAGGTTGCCAAGGAAGTCTGGGCGGATGAAAATGGCAATTTCATAATCAAGGTTCCCGCCAAGCGCTACGTCATTCGATTGGTCACTCCCGGATTCAGAGCCCGAGCGACCCGATTAGAGAACCCAACTGCCGGAGCCACCTTGGACATAGGAATGGTCGTGCTGCAAATTGGCGAGATCACCGAGGGGCCGTTGTTTCCCGCCAAGGCATCCGGCACACAGCTCCGGCGTCAAATCTCCCCAATCACCCCGGCGACGGTTGGCGACATAGCCAGTAACCCCGAGCGATTCAACGGGAAGATGTTTCGGATCCAAGGCCGAGTCGGCATTGCCGTTCAGGATTTTGAGCTTCTCCTTTCGGACTGTGACCGGACGACCATCGACGGGATTTGGCTTGAATACGGTCGTGGTGCCGAGCGCCAGCCAATCCCGTGGTGTTGCGGCGACGGCATTCCTCGAGACCCTTTGACGGTCCTCGACAACGCAGACTTTCGCAAGTCTCATCGGTACCTGACAGCACGGCGGAAGACGGACGACTGTGACGAGGCCGCTTGCTACTGGTACGATGTCACAGCAACTCTTTCGGGACGGTTTGATTTCGCGCTTACAGAGCATGCCGCGACAACCAGGGCGTTTGCTGTAGTGCAGGATGCGGGCATTTCGGAATGTTCTGCGGTCGGCTCGTGATCCGGTCCGTCTCGGACGTGGAAGCCTTTGTGTCAACGGGCAAAGCGGGGACGAAGAGGAGACTATGACCGCGATTCGCTAATTTGGCACGAGTGAGAATCTGTCGAAATGAATACCCAATCAGTGAGAGTTTGCACGATAATCCCTCGCGCGCCACGCCAACTAGCGGTTATCCTCTCAATAATCCTATGTATATTAATACTTGCGGGTTGCTTCAAGGTGAAGTACACCATGACTTCTCCATCGAAAGAGTTTGTTCTGAAAATCATGGAGTCATGCATGGGCCCGGACTGCGGCGTTCGAGTTCGGCTTCTCTCTAAAGGCTTTGAGTCGGAACTCGCCTGGCGCACAGACTGTTGGATCATGTTTTCGACAGCGCTTTGGGTGCCGAAATCCAATGTGGTTGTCATTCTGGTAAACAATAACTATTGTCATAATGTCTTCATGGCGTATGACGTGAAGGCCCACAGAGAAACGGCATTGGAGCCCTATGTGGCTGCATTTGAGAATCACTTGAGACGTGAGTTCCGGCTCTCCAGCACTGATCTTGCGGAACACCGGAATTCCGCAATTGCTTGGGCCCTG
>JAINDL010000130.1 GCA_019931245.1 Bryobacteraceae bacterium CoA2 C42 | reverse complement strand
ATCTGATGCGTCCGCGCCGGAAACAGCAGCGCGTTCATCGTCTTCGGCATATGACACTCCACGCACACCCCCTTCTTCCCCGCGCTCCCCGCATGGCACTGCAGACACATCCCATTATCCTCGGCCCCAAACTTCAACCCCTTCTCATTCCCCTTCCCCGCCCCCGGGTGCGGATCATGGCAATGCGCACACGTCGCCTCCCCCTTCCGGTAACAGGCGCTCCGCTCAAACGCCTCCACGATAAACGTCGTCTCCCGAAACCGCCCATCCCCATGAAACGCGCTCGCTCCAAACTCGCTATACGGCCGCCGCTCATACCGCGGCGGAAACTCCCCCCGCGCTGTCCGCCGCACCGACTGCGCATGGCACTGCGCACACACCGCCACCGACTCCCGCGCGCTCAACCGCCGCATCCTCCCCCCCTCCGCATGCGCCCGCCCCGGCCCGTGGCACATCTCGCAGTTCACCCCCGCCTCCTTCGACTCCCGCGGGCCCCACTGACTCGTATGGCACGGCGCACAGTTGCTCTGGTACTCCGTCACCGCCCGAAACCGCCCGAACAGTGCCGGATCGCTCCGGTCATAATGCGGCGGATCAATCATCCGCCAGTAATTCACCCACTCCCCTTTCAACTTATTAAACTGCAGCGGCAGCACGTGTAACTTCCCATCCGGCCCCCGCGTCGCGTACGCCTCCTGCCACTTCGATCCAATCCGCGCGTCCACCGGGTACCGCCGCCCGCCAATCTCCACCGTCTCCCGCTTCCCTTCCCCCACCACCGGCCGGAACATTTTCGCCATCCCGGTCTCCCGCCACGCCTCGTACTCCGCCCGATGGCACGCCCGGCAAGCCGCCGTCCCCGCATACTCCCCCACCTGCTCGGCCACCTCCCGCGGCGCCGGCCCCAAAATCCTCTCCACCGCCGCCTCCATCCCGCCCCGCACCCCCTCCCAGGCCTTCGGCCGGAACAGCGTCAAGTACCGCCGGCTCAACAACGCATACTCCCGCGCCCCGGCCCGGTCCCCCCGGTTCTGCAGCACCGCCGCCACGCTGCTCGCCAGCAGCGGATTCTCCGGATAAATCGCCAGCGCCTGCCGCGCCATGTACAACCCGGTCGCCGTGTCCCCCAACTCAAAACTCGCGAGCGCCCCCGCCTCCCACGCCGCCCCCCGAAACTCCGACTCCGGATGCTTCCGCAGGAACTCACTCGCCCGGCTCCGCCGCGTCAACGCATCCGGCGCCTGCTGCAACGCGCGCAGATCCGCCGCCGCATCCGGCCCGAAAAACGCCAGGAAAAAGGTCAGCCACGCTTCCATCATGGCCCCACCCACCCCGTCCCACCCGGAATCGTTACCTCGCCTCTCGCTCGGCAGGAAGGTCCCATGCCGCCGAGTATACAAGAACCGCCAACAGACCCCCCAAGGCCAACAGCCAGGTTGCGCTCCACGGCCGCAGCGGTGCAGCGCTACACTTCGACTCTCCTCCCACCAGGACCCCAGCTCGATCTGCCCGCTTCTTCCTCTGGCGACCCGGACGATGCTCGCAGCCATCATCCGCCCCCCACCGGGCACCGCCCCGGGAATCTCTATTCAGATTCCTTCCTCGCCCTGCTGAGCCATCGACTCGCCAGGCACCCCACCGCCCGGGATGCCAACCGGTTCCACAGGTTGCTCCACCACGACCCGATCTTCCCTCAATTCGAAGCAGCACACCGGACGGCACACGGCGATTGTTGTCTCCTGTCCCACTCCGGCATCCCTGTCCGGTGCAGCCAAGCCGCTCGCCTGGAGGGGCTGCGCCAAACCATCGCATCAACCCGAACCGACCGCGCGGTGAAATCCTCCCCAAGCGATCAGACCCCGCTCGGGGCTTCCTCGAGCAGCGTTCTCGCATTCAAAAGAGTTCGATCTCCCCCTCGGCGAGCGCCACACTTTCGGTTTCGTTGAAAGGAACACCTAAAGCGGCACAATGGACGCGGCGCTCTGAGGACATCGTATAGCGGCTGAACCAGGATTCAAGCAAGGTGCTTACGGCCGGTGACAGCTCGCCGGGCTGGGGGCAGGAGTGCGGTCCGGGCGCAATCCGGCCAACGGCCTCGGCCGGCCGTGTCTGGGTGTCGCGGAAGCACGAGAGGGCGGCCTGGGCCTTGTCGAGCTTAGTCTGCAGCGACTCCTGCAGAGAGGCTTGGCGTTCCATCGTGGTCCGAATCGAACGGTGCACGGAGTCAAGAAGGACCACGCTGTCTTCAGCAACCTGCCGGATGCCCCGCTCGCCAAGGGAGCCAACCGTGGCCCTGGTGTAGGCATCGATATCCTCCCGGAGTTGATCGATGGCGGCGCGAATGCGACCGCATTCGTGGTCGACGCCGTCGGTGATCGTAACCGTGCGGGACCCGAGCAGTTCGATGGCCGAGCCAGGTTGGGCGCGGTTGACGCTTTGGATGATTGCGTTGAGGCCCAACCAGCGCATGTCCAGCATGGCGCTGCTCACTTTATCGACTACGGCCAGGATCGCTGCCGCGCCGCCTTGTATCTCCGCCATGGCTTTCTCGAGCGCTTCGTCGCCTTTGTCGAGCAGCGGGAGCGCCGCGAGAATCGCGCGGGTGCTCGTCTGGACGGCGCGCCGGGAGGGCGCGTCCAGGCGCGTGAGGCCGCTGATGTTGCTGGTGATGGCGCCAATGCCGCGGAGCTGCGTGGCGGCCGAGAGCAGGCCGGTTTCGACCTTTTGTGCCGCCTCCTGGCAGAGGGTGAGGGTGTGGGAGATCTGGGCGTGCACTACGGCCTCGCACGCCTGCTGCCCGGCGGGCGGCAGACCGGGCGGAAGGCAGACCTCCTCAATGGCGGCGAGCGAGTGTTCAGACTGCTGGCGGAGAATGTCGTGAATCTGGAGTGCGCACACCACATCGCCAATCGACTGACCGATGACTTCGAGACCTTCAATCGTCGTTTGGGCGGCCGACCCGATGGCGACGTGTTCGGCGGACATCACCTTGTCCAGGGCCATGATGTCGCTGGCGATGGCGGTGATGCCGGCCTCAGAAGTGGCATTGAGCTGGTGGATTTCGCGGGCGATGGTGCGAAAGGCGACACGAAGTGCTCCCGTGGCGCCCTGGATCTGCCCGACCAGATCGCCGAGGTTACCGGTAATCGCGGCGGAGCGATCGGAGATATGGACAAAGTCCTCGGCATCGGCAGCACGGGAGGACCCTTCGATGCGGATCAGGGTACCGACGATACGAAACTCCCGAACACCCGCTTCAAGCGCGGCAAAGTCCTGGATGATGGACGTCAGCCGGGAGTCGAGCGAGTCAAGCAGAGCCCGGTTTCCCTGCAATTGGCCGATGGCCCGCTGCAGCGTGGTGCGGATTTCCAGCAGTTGCGCGCTTGCCGCGCCGGCCATGGAGGCGATGGAGTCGCGGGCGCTTTCGGCATCTCCCCGAATATGGGTTGTGCCCTCACAAAGATCGGAGAGCACGCTGCCAATGCCGGCCAGGGCGGTCTCGGATTCCTGGATAAACGGTGCGAGCGTTGCCGCGCAATCGCGCAGCGGCTGCAAGGTATCGACAGCGGTCTCTGGCTCCGGAAGGACCGTGAGGGGCGGCCATGTCCGGCCGGCGCCCGGCCAGGGGTTTCGAAAGGGGAAAATCGGCAGTAGGGACGCAAAGCCGGTGGAGCGTTCAAAAAGTTGCCGCATAGAACGGAAGTTATCTCCAGGATGGGATTCCCGGGAGCCCCGCCGCTCCCGGGACAGACACGCTACAGGCTAAGCCGCCGAAGCGACAGCCTCGTTGGTCGCCGACTGCGCAAGGCGGTCTGAGTCGAGAATAAGTGCAATACCCCCATCACTCAGGATGGTCGAACCGGCGAGCCCCTCCACTTTTCGATACAGCGGCCCGAGTTGTTTGATCACCGTCTTGTGGTCGCCGATCACCTCATCGACGACGAAGCCAAAATGACCAAGCGACGTATGCGCGACCAGGATATGACTGCGGGTAACCGATTCTGCGGACAGCTGGAAAAACTCGTGAAGAAAAATCAGCGGCACCAGCTTGTCCCGCACTTCGATAAACCCACGACGCCGGCCGTGAACGTCGGCTACGTTCATCTCCATGCATTCGAGAACCTGAGCAACCGGGAAAACGAAGTGCTGGCTGGAAACGCGGACGAGAAGACCATCGATAATGGCGAGCGTCAGCGGAAGCTGCAACGTAATGACGGTTCCCCGGCCGGGAGTGGATGCCAGTTCAATGGTGCCGCGCATCGCCTCCACGTTCCGTTTCACTACGTCCATGCCAACACCGCGGCCAGAGACGGAGGATACCGTGGCCGCCGTCGAGAAGCCGGTCCGGAAGATCAGGGCGAACACCTCGGCTTCCGTAAGTTCGGCGTGTGGATCGATCAGGCCTTTCTCAATGGCTTTGGCGCGGACGCGGCCGGGGTCGATGCCGCGCCCGTCATCCGTAATGCGAATCAGCACCTGCGAACCCGTGTGGGCGGCAGACAGCACGAGGCGCCCACAGGAGGGTTTGCCGGCCCGCCGGCGGTCGGCGGGCGATTCAATGCCATGATCCACCGAGTTACGGATGATATGCACCAGCGGATCGGCGATCTGATCGATGAGGCTCTTGTCGAGTTCGGTCTCCCCTCCTTCGGTGATCAGTTCGATCTCTTTGCCGAGTTCAGCGGCCAGATCTCGAACCAGCCGCCGGTAGCGGGCGAAGGTCGCCTCAATCGGGATCATCCGAATGCTCATGGTGTTATCGCGCAGCAGGTTGGTCAACCGTTCGGTCTCCTCGGCGATGTAGGAGATCTCGATCTCCCCGGAGTCGACCGCAAAGCGGGAAAGACGCGCTTGCATCGTCACGAGCTCGCCGACGATGTTGATGAGTTCATCGAGTTTGTTGGCCGAGACACGCAGGCTGGACGTGACCGGTTTGGCCGCGGCGGTGGCGGTGGCGGCGCCAGTGGGAGCAGCCGGGGACGCCGGTCCGCCCTGCGCGGTGACACCCGCGAGCATGGTGATGGTGAGACTGTCGCCCTCATCGACAAACAGAAACACGTCCCGGATGTCGTTGACTGATCCCGTAGAACGTAACTGCATGGTGAAGGCAAGGTAACACCGGTCCGGTTCAAGAGCACCAAGCGACGGCAGCGCGGCGGTGTCGGCCGTCACGGTGAGATCGCCGAGGCTGCCAAGTTCCGCAAATAGAGGCAGGAGATTCGTGCCGCGGAGGAAAACATCGGAGGGCGGAACGAAGCGGATGGAATATACGTTCTCCGCACCGGAAATCGCCGGTGAAGCGCTCCCCCGGGCTACCGGCGAGGCCGCTTCGGGGTGCGAGACTCCCACCACCTTTTCAAGGTCCCTGAGGATACCATTCCCGGTCGCCTGATCGAGGGCCGCGCCACTGACGGTGGCCTCGAGCAGGTGAAGGATATGATCCCGCGCACGGAGCGTCAACGAGATCAGCGCAGGCGACACGAGGAGCCCGCCCGAGCGCACCAACTCATACACCGATTCGATATTGTGCGTGAAGTTGGCCACCGCGTCAAAGCCGAACATGGCGCCGGAGCCTTTGATCGTGTGCATCGCGCGGAACACACTGCCGATCGTCTCCTGGTCCTCGGGATCGTTTTCCAGTTGGAGCAGCGCCGCCTCAAGATCCGACAGCAGATCGCGCGCCTCCTCACAAAACGAAAACTGCCGTTCCGAGATGCCGTTGGGGTCGCTCATCCGAGTACCTTCCGAATGGTAGCGAGCAACTGCTCGGGCTGAAATGGCTTGACCAACCAACCGGTGGCGCCGGCGTTTTTTCCCTCCAGCTTGCGGCCCGGCTCGGACTCGGTCGTCAGCAGCAGCACCGGCGTGTAGCGATGCGCCGCCGAGGCGCGAATCGCCTTCGTGAGCGCCAAACCGTCCACACGGGGCATATTGAGGTCGGTGAGGACAAGATCGACCGGTGTCTTAAGCTTGTCCAGGGCATCCTGGCCGTCGCTGGCTTCGATAACGTTGAAGCCGGCGGTACGAAGGGTGTGTCCGACCAGTTGGCGGATGCTGACGGAGTCGTCAACGGCGAGTATGGTTTTAGGCATGGTCATCTCCAGGGAGGAAGTTGTGAGGGTTGATCCCGGCCAGTTGGCAGGCCGCCGTCACGGGCCCGGGACGCGAGGCAGTAAACGAGATTTGAGCGTCAGCGGCCGCGGCGGCCAGCAGTTGCAGACCGGCGAGGTCGATTTCGACCACGTGCGTCAGATCGATTTCAACGGGCCGCGGTGCGGACCGCCACTCGTCAACAACGGAGCCGACCGTTCGTAACGTGAGTTCAGAGGGCGAAGCGAGAGGGTAGGGTTTCATGATCGGTTGTCCTTTGCTGGAATGTCGTCGGTTGCGGGGAACCTCGTGCGTTGTTCCTTTATGAGCTGGATGAGAGCAGAAGCGATCTGATCAAGCGGGAGGATTCGGTCGACGCCTCCCTGTTTGATCGCCTCGTTCGGCATGCCAAAGACGGTGGAGGATTCGCGGTCCTGTGCGATCGTGATGGCGCCGGACTGTTTGAGCTCGAGCATCCCGGCAGCGCCATCATCGCCCATGCCGGTAAGCAGAACGCCAATGGCGTGCGCTCCAGCTTGTTGAGCGGCGGATCGGAACAAAACATCCACCGAAGGCCGGTGACGGGATACCGGCGGCCCATCAAGGAGTTCAACGCTGTAGCGGTGATGGCGGCGGCGCAGAATCACGTGGCGGTTGCCGCGCGCCAAAATGACCTGCCCTGCACCAACTTCGTCACCCGGCGCTGCTTCCTTCACGGACAACGCAGAGAGGCGGTTGAGCCGGTCGGCGAACGAGGCCGTGAAGAACTCCGGCATGTGCTGCACGATCACAATTCCTGGCATCGAGGCAGGAAGTTGGCGGAGAAGGAAGCTCAGGGCCTCCGTACCGCCGGTCGAGGCGCCGATGACCAGAACAGGGGGCGTGGCCGCTGGGGGCGGGGACCGCTGGACCTTCCGCAAAACCACGTCAGCGCTCAGCTTCGGGACCACGGGATGGGCCGCAAACGAGGCGACCGGCACCCGGGAAGCAGCGTAGATCGTATTGCAGATCGCCTCGCGGACCTCGCGACAGCCTTCGATGTCGCTGAGGCGAGGTTTGGCGATGCAATCAACAGCGCCAGCCTCACGGGCCTGGCGCATCACCGGGGAGTCCAGCGGAACCACTCCGGAGCAGATCACGACGGGAATCGGGTGCTGCGCCATGAGACGCCGCAGGAACGAGATGCCGTCCATGCGGGGCAACTCCACATCGAGCACGATGACATCGGGGACCTGGCGCTTCATCCGTTCGGCGGCGAGGAATACGTCTCTGGCCGGAGGAAGCACCTGAAGGCGTGGGTCCTGCTGGAATACGGCCGAAAGCACCTCTCGGACCGCTGCCGAATCGTCGATGATCAGAACGTTGGTCGTGTTGGTCATCGCTGCCGCCATCGACGCCGCGTGACGCCGCGCTCACCCGGACTGGCCGGGACCCCAGGCTCGAGGCAGCTCGCGGCGACGGTCATGACGCCCTCCGAATCGCCATTTCCCCCGACTGCCAGGCGGGCAAATGACGGTAGACGCTCGGGACAAGCGTGGCCAAAGGAAAATCAGACCCCTGGAGGGATTCCGAATGCCCAACAAACAGGTACCCGCCGGGAACCAGCCACTCAATCAACTTACCAATCACCGCGGCCTGGGTTGGTCGATTGAAGTAGATCAACACATTGCGGCAGAAGATGATGTGATAGCGGTCCGGAAGCCGATAGTCGTCATCCATCAGATTGAGATAGCCGAACTGCACCCGCGCCCGGAGAGCCGCGTTGATCCGGAACGGGGCCGGCGCCGAACTGCCCCGCGCGCGAAGCAGGTAGGACTGCCGCCACGACTCAGGAAGCGCCGCGATGGCTCGCTCCTGGTAAGCCCCGAGGCGCGCCTGCTCCAAAACCCTGGTCGAGATATCCGTACCCAGAATCGAATACTCGAAAGGCCGCCGCGACCGCCCCCACTGATCGAGCAGCATGGCCAGGGTGTAGGGCTCCTCACCGGTCGAGGAAGCGGCGCTCCATACGCGCAACGGAGTGCGTACGCCAGCGCCGGTCTGGTAAAGGTGCGGAAGAACCGATTCCCCAAGCAGAGTAAAATGCGCTGCCTCGCGCAGGAACTCTGTCTTGTTCGTGGTGAGAACATCGGTGAGAGCCACCAGTTCGGTTTCCCGGTGCCGGGCATCGGTCAGCCGTCGCCAGTAGGCGGCAAACGAGTCGATGCCCAGCTGTTGCAGCCGTTTGCGCAAACGGGTCTCCACCATGACCCGTTTGCTCTCCGGCAGTTGTATACCGCAACGTTGTTGCATGAGCGCGCTCAGCCGCGCAAACTCGGCAGGCGCGATACCGGATGGTGCCATCCCGGTAGTGACTCGAACAGGGTGAGAGTCGCCCGGCAGCGTCATTCAGCCCCCGGCCGTCAGGCCACGTTCTCTACGATCTGGGCAACCTCTCCTGTCGAGAAGATGCGGTCGATGTTCAGAATCATGAGGAAGCCGTTTTCACGCTTGCCCATGCCCTGTATGAAGTCGGTCTGAATAGCCGACCCGAGCCGCGGCGGTGGCTGAATATCGCTCGCGTCGATATCAATCACCTCTTCCACCGCATCGGCCAGAGCACCGACAATAATCGTCTCCTGGGCCATAACGACCTCGACGACGATGATGCAGGTATTAACGGTAGGTTCGACCGAATCGAGTCCAAAGCCGAGGCGCAGATCAACGACCGGCACAACGCTGCCGCGCAGGTTGATGACCCCCCGCAGGAATTCGGGCGTGCGGGGGATCTTGGTTATCGTGGTAAAGTCCAGGACCTCCCGGACTTTCTTTACCTCAAGGGCGAATACCTCCGCCCCGAGTTTAAATGTAAGATACGGCTGGACGGCAGTTCCTTCAATCACAGGCATAGCAATGGGTCTCCAGTAAAGCTCCGTGCTTGGTTCGGCTTCCGTCTCTAGTAGCGCTGATAGTGCTGGTCGAGATCATCGGCGTGCGTCAGCAGGTCCAGCTTGATCCCCCCGCCCTTGCCGGCCGGCCCGGCCAAGCGGGAGGCGGCAGGGGAGAGCGCCTTCCCCGCAGGGGCCGGAGCCGTCTTTGCGCGGCCGGAAACACCGGCGGTGGGACGAACCGGCGGCGCCGGGGCCACGGTGCGACCCGTCACCGCACGATCCAGCCGCACCATCGAAGACTCCTCCTCAGCCCCGCCGTTGATGCGGAACCGGCTGACGGAGCTGAGCATCTGTTCGGCTTGCGAGGAGAGCTCCTCACTGGTCGCCGCCATCTCCTCTGAGCCGCTGGCGTTTTGCTGGATGACCGACTGGAGCTGCTGCAGGGCCGTGTTGATCTGCTCGGCTCCGGTCTGTTGCTCAGCGCTGGCAGCGCTGATTTCCTGGACGAGAGAAGCGGTCTTCTCAATGTTGGGCACGAGACGGATCAGCATTTCGCCCGCCTTTTCGGCCACTTTGACGGTGGAACCCGAGAGCTGGTTGATCTCGCCGGCGGCCTTCTGGCTGCGTTCGGCCAGCTTGCGGACCTCGGCGGCGACCACGGCGAAGCCTTTGCCGTGCTCTCCGGCGCGGGCAGCTTCGATGGCGGCGTTGAGGGCCAGCATGTTGGTCTGGCGCGCAATCTCTTCGATGATCGAGATCTTGCTGGCGATCTCCTTCATCGCTTCGACGGCATCGCCCACCGAGCGGCCGCTCTCTTTGGCGTCGGTGGCCGAGCGGGTGGCGATCTTCTCGGTCTGCTCGGCGTTCGAGGCGTTCTGGCGGATGTTGGCCACCATCTGTTCCATGGCGGCAGAGGCCTGTTCGGCGGAAGCGGACTGCTCACTGGCGCCTTCGGACAGCTGCGTTGTCGACGTCGACAAAGCGACACTGCCGGAGGAGACTTCACTGGCCGCCGTCTTGATTTGGCCAATCATGGAGGTCAGCGAGTCAACCATCGCGGCGAGCGACTTCATCAACCGGTCGTGTTCGGACCGCTGCCGGACCTCGACCGTCAGATCGCCCTGGGCGACGGCGTCAGCGGCCTGGCTGACCCGGTGCATGGACTCGATCAGAGCGTTGAGGTTCTTGCGCAGGGTGTCGAAGTCACCCTGGTAGGTTTCGGTGATCACCGGCGGCAGGTCGCCGATGCTGATGCGTTCGATATAGCCGGCGGCGGTATCGAGCGGACCGATGACGGCATCGAGGGCGCGGTTGACGCCTTCGACCACCTGGCGGAAGCTGCCCTGGTGGACGGCGACCTCGGCGCGGTACTTGAGGTCGCCGCGCTGCGCGGCGGCGCCGAGTTGGGCGGTGTCGTTGATGAGCCGCTGGATGGCCGCAGCGGTGGAGCCGAGGCCCCGGTTCAGCTTGGCAAAGTTACTGACGACCGCCTGAATGTCCTCTTCGCCGGTGGCGATCGAGGCGTCGAGACCATCGAGCGCGCCGGCGCCGAGCCGTTCGAGGTTGGTGACGAGCCGCGACACTTCCCGTTCCTGGAAGGCGGATTCACGGCGTGATTTGTCCTCCGCCACGAGGCGCTCAATAGCCCGGGCGATCAAACGCCCAACGTTGCGCAGAGCTTCGGTGCGCTCCGGGCTCAGAACGATCCGATTCAGGACAAAAAAGTCCAAGGTGCCCACGATGTTGCCGCTAACGATTAAAGGAAGGGCCACGCCACTCTTGACCCCCAGCCGCATCGCAGACTCCCGCCGGGGGCAATCGACCATCGTTCCCAGGTCTTCGACAAAGAAAAGATCCCGCATGCGCCAGGACCGCCCATTGACTCCCTCGCCCTCCCGGAACCTCGCCTCAGAGGAGACACGGCGAAACTCCTCGCTTACGCTACCGGAATCCTGCCCGAAGCGAAGCGTCTGCGAGGCCGGATCCAATTCCCAATACGAACCGTACGCCCAGCCAAAAGCGTCGCGCACAATCTCAAGACCGCTTCCGATCGCCTGCTTGGCCGATGTGGCTCGACCCATGGCGTCAAGTACCCGATTGATCGCCTCGGTGTCGCGGGCATTGGCCAACTGACGCAACCGGTCAAAGGCCCCGGAGATCAGCTGACCAACACTGCGCAGGGCGCTGAGCCGTTCAGGGCTCATGTCGATGGTCTCGAGCATGAAGAAATCCATCGTGCCGATCACCTCCCCATCCTGCATGATGGGGAAGCAGACCCCGGACTTCACCCCGGCACGCACTGCGGACTCCCGACGGCAGCAGTCCACCATCTCCCCGAGATCCCGCACGAAGTAGATGTCCCGCGCGCGCCAGGTTCGCCCGGACAAACCCACTCCTTCGGCGAATCTTGCTGTCTCGGTAACCCGGTGAAACTCTTCGGTGACCTTCCCGGAATCGGCGCCAAAACGCAGATTCTTCTCCTTCCGGTCCAGCACCCAGTAGGAACCGTAAGCCCACCCGAACGATGCCCGCACGGTGTCGAGAGCCAGACGGACGGCGGACTCCTCCGTTGTAGCGGCGCCCACGGCCACCAGAACGCGGCTCACCGCTTCAGCGTTTTCCGTTGCCGCCCGCTGCTGATCCAGTTCGCCGATCCGGGCGAACGCCGCCGAAACCAGTTGTCCGACCTTGCGAAGCGCGTTCAATCGCTCCGCGCTGGGCTCGATCGTGTCCAGCGTGAAGAAGTCCATGGTGCCGGCGACCTCCCCGTCACGCAGAATCGGGATGCACACCCCCGACTTCACGCCAGCGCGTTGGGCGGCCTCTCTGCGGCAGCAGTCCACCATCTCGCCCAGATCGCGGACGAAGTACAAATCGCGCGCTCGCCACGTGCGCCCGGACAAACCTACGCCCTCTTTGAAGGAGGCCGATTTGGTAACCCGGTGAAACTCCTCGGTAACCGTGCCGGACTCCGAATGGAAGCGAAGACAGTTTTTCGCCCGGTCCAAAGCCCAGTACGAGCCGTAGGCCCAGCCGAACGCGACCCGGACCGCATCCAGGGTGAGGCGGACAGCGTCCGGTTCCGTCGTAGCCGCGCCAAGGGCTTCGAGTACTTTCGCGATCGCCAGAGCATCTTCGGCTTGGCTCGCCAAGTCTCCCACCAGATCATTTACCGCGTGGGCCATCTGACGGTCGGCAGCCTGTAGCTGGCTCGGGTCCATGCGCGCCGAGAGGCCCGAACCCCGAAGTTGGGCCTGCAACTCGCGTATCTTCACTTCCACAACCGCTCGACTCTCTATCTCCACCGACTCTTCAGGAACACTAGCGGTTGCTTTTCGGCTGGTCTTTAAGCTTGACTTCATTATGGCTCTCCTTCTTCATCGCAGATAAAATCGACTTCATCTCAACTGAAAAGGCATCTCGGTAAGAATTTGCCATCTTTGAAGTTTTTTTTCCAATGCCCCAAGCCTTCACCCGGCGGTGTTGCGCTGCTGCGGTTCCATGCCTCGACGCGCGCTGCTCTTGTCTCCCCGGGCAGCGGCCCCCCCCCAAAGCCCACAGGCCGCTTCGGCCCGGCACCAACCGCCGAGGTACTCCGCACAATGCCTCCGATCCACTGGGCTGCCGCACCCCAACCCAAGGCCAGGGCATTCAACGTCAGTCCGGCTTCCCCCAAAGCTCCCGCAGGACCTCAGCGGGGTAAATCGGAAACCGATTCTTGTAACTGCCGAGGCAACTGATCCTCGCCTTCGCCTGCCTTTCTGCAGTGACCGTCCACGAACTCCCCGTCCCGGTCATCTCCATCCCGCCACCCAAAGCCGATCGGGCATTGGTCACTCAGTGCTGCCGGTTACAGGACCGGATCATTGGGAAAACACTCGAAACAACCCGCCCAGTCCGCGCCATCCGCCCCGTCCGTCCATGGCTCCGCCTCACTCGCCCCGCGCCGGATGCCTCCGCGCGCCACCTCGCTCCGGTAAGTAGTTGGGGTCCTCTTCCTAAGTATCGGGAGCCGGATCGCCATGGGATAGATCGGCCTCAAGTAACCCGGCTCGATGGTCGTCAGCAGGTTTCTAGTACGAATTCCGCGGAAGCCGGCCTGTCGCTCTCCCCAAAGTCAGGCCTCCGCAATCACCGCGATCGATACCTTCAGTCCCGGAACTTTCACCGGAAGCTTGGCGCCTTGCCGCGCGGGCGGGTTCTCGGGAAACCACCGCAACCACTCTTCGTTCATTCCGGCAAACTCCTCTTCATCGGCCAGAACGACCGTCGCGCTGACGATCTTGTCCAGGGAACTGCCGGCCTCCTCAAGAATTGCCGCCACGTTCGTCAGAGACTGTCGAGTCTGCTCCTGAATCGTTTCCCCGCGGATTGCGCCGGTGGCGGGATCATGCGGTGCCGTCCCGGAAACGAAAATCAGCCCGGCGGCCTTCACCGCTTGACTATAGGTTGCCGGCGGCTTTGCCGCCTGTGAGGAAAAAACAAGCAGACGGCCCATACGATCTCCTTCTGCCTTCCCGGCTTCGGCGAAGCCCACCAACGCATCCACCTCGATGCATCCCCGTGATGTTCTCACCCTATCCGCGCGGAAGCAACCTTCCCGCGATCTTCTCGCCCGCCCGTTGCCGTCCAGGACCCTGGCCCGCTGCGCGAAGCATGAGCCCCCGGCAGCGCGCTAACGTCTGAGGTCGAGCGTCGTGGGGAATTCGGGGTTTGGCTCTAGGGGCGGAATCCCCACCTCTCCCGGCGTGCCGGAGTAAGCGAAGAAGCGAGCCGCCCGGCGGCCCTGCGCTTCGTTCGCGTTCACCGGAAACGTCTCGTGGTTCCGCCCCCCGGGGTGCGCCACGTGATACAGACACCCTCCCACCGAAAGGCGCGTCTCCCGGTCCAGCAGGTCAAACCGAAGCGGCGTATGCACCCCAATCGTCGGATGCAGGCACCGGGGCGGCTGCCAGGCCCGGTAGCGGATGCCCGCCACAAACTCGCCGTGCGTGCCGGTGGGCCGCAGCGGAACCGCCCGGCCATTGCACGTCAGCGCGTGGCGTTCGCCGACCATATTCCGGACGCGGACCTGCAACCGCTCCACCGACGAATCCACATAGCGCGTCGTCCCCCCCGCCCCGGGCTCCTCCCCCAGCACATACCAGGGCTCAATCGCCTGCCGGAGTTCGATTTCGATGCCCTGGTAATTCACCACGCCGTAAACCGGGAAGCGGAACTCAAAGTGGGGCGCAAACCACGCCCCGTCGAAAGGGTAGCCGGACCTGCGCAGGAAGTGCAGGACTTCCCCAAAGTCCTGCTCCACAAAAGCCGGCAGCAGAAACTGATCGTGCAGCCGGGAGCCCCAGCGGATGGGCTTCTCGCGGTACGGCGTCCGCCAGAACGCGGCGACCAGCGCGCGGAGCAGCAACTGCTGCGTCAGGCTCATGCGCGCGTGCGGCGGCATCTCAAACGCGCGCATTTCAAGCAGACCCAGCCGCCCCGTCGCCGAGTCCGGCGAGTACAGCTTATCGATGCAGAACTCCGCCCGGTGCGTGTTCCCCGTAACATCCACAAACAGGTTGCGGAATACCCGATCCACCAGCCACGGCAACTGCTCGGCCGGGTACCGCTGCTGGTCAATTACCCCGCACGCGATTTCGAACTCATAAACCGCGTCGAAGCGGGTCTCGTCGAGCCGGGGCGCCTGCGAAGTGGGGCCGATAAACGTGCCCGAAAACAGGTACGAGAGAGAAGGATGGTTAAGCCAGAACGTCGCCAGCGACCGCAGCAGATCCGGGCGCCGGAGAAAGGGGCTATCGGCCACCTTGGCGGCGCCCATCACAATGTGGTTGCCGCCGCCGGTACCGGTGTGACGGCCATCGAGCATAAACTTCTCCGTGCCCAGGCGGCACCGGCGCGCCGTGGCATAAAGACGGGTCGTGTCTTCGACGAGCGTGTTCCAGTCCGCCGCGGGGTTGGTATTCACCTCCAGCACGCCCGGGTCCGGAGTAACTTTAATCTGGCGGAGACGGTGATCGAACGGGGGCGTGTAGCCCTCTATCAGGACGGGGGTGCCCAGACGGGCGGCCGTGTCCTCAACGGCAAAGAGCAGTTCCACATATTCGGCGGCCGACTCCACCGGCGGCAGGAAGACATGGAGCCGCCCCTGGCGCGCTTCCATGGCCAGCGCCGTGCGGACGGTGGCGCCGGGCTCGACGGCCCGGCCCTGCTCCCGCACCGGCTGGCGCGTCCGCGTCTCGTCCCTACCCACGGGCACAGCCCGCTGCGTGACGGCCCGGGGCAGCGGCCCGCGCGGAGCGAACGGATCGATGGAATAGACCTGCCGGATACTGGCGGTCGACTCCCAGGGCAGGCTCTGCAGCGGCAGCCGGAAACCCACCGGCGAGTCGCCCGGAACCAGGAACAGGTGGCGGGCCCGGAGCATCCACAGGCCGGACTGCCACTCCGGCCCGTCCTTCCCGTAGCCGCGCTGCAGCGGCAGCACGTAGCCGGAGGGCGTGTTCAGCCCGCGCTCGAACACCCGCCGCAGGCGGTCGCGCTCCTCGGGGTCGTCCAGGCGATTGTCCTCGGGTTCCACGTTGATCGGCAGCTGCCGCTCCTTGTGGATGTACTCGAGCGGGTCTTCGTAGGCGGCCACGACGAACTCCGGCGAAACCCGGAGGCGGTCGGCCAGGGCTTCGGCAAAGCGGCGGGCCTCTTCGGCGCCGTAGCCGTAGTCCTGTTCGGGGTTGGCGATCCAGCGGTCGTCGCGCCAGAGCGCTTCGCCATCGGTGCGCCAGTAGCAGGTGAAGGCCCAGCGCGGCAGCGATTCGCCCGGGTACCACTTGCCCTGGCCAAAGTGGAGCAGCCCCTTCGGGGCGATCTGGTCGCGGAGCCGGCGGATCAACTGGCCGCCGCGGCGCTCTTTTTCCGCGCCCAGGGCGGCCGTGTTCCACTCCGCCCCGTCCATGTCGTCGATCGAAACAAACGTGGGTTCGCCGCCCATCGTGAGGCGAACGTCCAGGGCCTGCAGGTCGCCATCGACGGCGTTGCCGAGCCGGTCGATGGCGGCCCACTGCTCATCCGTGTAGGGCTTGGTCACGCGCGGATCCTCGTGGATGCGCGTGACCGACATGTGATGTTCAAATTCCACCTGGCAGGGGCTGACCAGACCCGTCACCGGGGCGGCGGACGTGGGGTCCGGCGTCGCGGCCAGCGGAATGTGGCCCTCGCCGGCAAACAAACCCGACGTCGGATCGAGGCCCACCCACCCCGCCCCCGGCAAAAAGACCTCCGTCCAGGCGTGCAGGTCGGTGAAGTCGGCCTCCGGCCCCGAGGGGCCGTCCAGCGAATTCTCGTCGGCCTTCAGTTGGATGAGATAGCCGGAGACGAAGCGGGCGGCCAGGCCCAGGTGCCGGAGCGCTTCAACGAGCAGCCACGCCGAATCGCGGCACGAGCCGGAGGCTTTGGCCAGCGTCTCCTCCGGCGTTTGGACGCCGGGCTCCATGCGGATGCAGTAGCGGACCAGGTGCTGGAGTTGGGCGTTGAGATCAAACAGAAACGAGGTGGTTTGTTTGGGCGTCCGCGGGATGCCGGCGAGGAAGTTTTGCAGCAGCGGGGTCAGCGGTTGCGTTTCAAGGAACGGGCGAAGCTCCCGGCCGAGTGTGGCGTCGTAGGAGAAGGGGAACTGTTCGGCCTCCGGTTCGAGGAAGAAGTCGAACGGATTGAGCACGCTCATATCGGCGGTGAGCGCGACTTCGACGGAGAAGTGGTCGGTGGGATCGGGAAAAACGAGGCGGGCGAGGTAATTGCCCTGCGGGTCCTGTTGCCAGTTCAGGAAATGCTTGCCCGGGGAGACGTTGAGGGCGTAGGAATGAATGGGAGTGCGGGAGTGGGGAGCGGGGCGAAGGCGAACCACCTGCGGCGAGAGCGTCACCAGCCGGTCGTAGTGATAGATGGTTTTGTGGTGGAGGGAAACACGGATGGCCATGGCGTGCGAAGCCTTGAGGGTAGCAGAGCCAGGCCAACCGCCGCGCACCACCCGGCGCCTACGCCCGTAGGCCCTTCCTCCACCCGCCAGTCCATGCCGTCTGGCGAACACGGCGGCGGGAACAGCGCGAAAAAGCTTGGTTACCGAAAAGGCAGCCTATCGAGCAATCCCTGCGACATCAGCGCGTAGGGCTCAAAGCCGGGGTCCTGCCCGGTGAGGCTCCGGCCGCCGGGCCGGGCGCGGAACTCCTCTTCGATCCCGCGGAGCTGCCCTTGGCCGCGCGCCCGGGGGAACCGGTCGAGCAGTTGAGCGGCCGCGCCTCCCGTCGTCGTGAAAGCGCAAACCGGCGCACCGCCGCCGAGTTCCAGAAACAGCTCCGCCTCTTCGAGCACACCCTCCATGCCGCCGATGGCCACCATGGCGTCCCATGGGCCGGCCCTCGTCAGCAGCTCGCGGCGCATGCGGAGCAGGCTGGCCGCCCGGTCCGGTTCGCCACGGGAGAGTTCCACCGGGGTCCAGATGAGATTGGCCCAGCCAAGGCGATGCAGGTCCCAGGTCTCATCGGGCAGCAGAGCCCGAAAGAACTCGGACTGAAAGATGACAACGGGGCGGCTTTGACGGTGCGGGTCCGCCGGGAAGTACTCGCCGGCGACGGCGGCGACCAGCGGCGAGACGCTGGGATGGCCCCCGAAAACCAGCCGGCCCCGGCGGGCGAAGACCGCGCGGGCCAGCGCGATAATCGCTTCTTCGATTTCGGCCGGTTTGGAACCGGCAATCCACTCCGGGCGGTGCGGAACCGAGGCAGAGAGAAAAACGTTAGGCCACAGGCGCGGTTCCATGCTCACGTCCAGCCTGCCACGCAGCGGGCAAAGTCGGCGAGCTTCCCCTCGTCGAAGGCCGGGCAGCCCGAGCGGCCCGCCAGCCACGTAAGCCGCTGCCGGGAGTCCGGTTCGAGCGCGGCCTGGGGACCGACCACGGCCGCCTCGCCAGCCACGCGCTGCCGGGCCGCATAGAGCGCCCGGAAATCATCGACGCCCGGAGGACGGGTGGTCACCCAGATCAGATGCTCGCGGCACCCGGTGCGGACCCGCAGCGGCCCGACGGGCGTGTAGTCCACGGCAACTCCCGCCCCGGCAAGGGCGAGCCATACGTCATGCCGCATGCGGCGGCGGCGGTCGAAGAGGGCGGCCGCGTGTTCCTGCTTGAGGAACGTCACCACGCGGCCGGCGGCGTCGGGCGTGAGTTCGGGCCACGCCGCTGGATAGGGGGGGCAGGCAGGCGCAGGGGGCGCGGTGAAGTCGGCCAGGGAGAGGGTAAGGCGCGGGCGGGAAGCAACCGAAGCCAGCACGTCGGCGGGTTTCACATCGGGCATGCGGACGCAGGCTAGCCCGAGGCGGTAGCGCTTGGCGAAGTCGATCTCGTGCTGCGTCCATCGCGAGTCCTTGAGCGAGCACGATTCGAGCAGCAGAAGCATGGATTTGTCTTCGAGTTCCTGGTTCAGGCGGCGCTGGAAATCGTATCCGGGAGGGATGGAGAAGCGGTCGAGAAAAACGGCAAAGCCTTCGTGGGTGAGCTGATCAAACAATTGGCGCGCCATGGCTTCGGTTTCCGCGCGGCGGTAGCTGAGAAAGACACGGGCGGCGTCCATGGTGACGCGGGCGCGGCTCAGCAGCGCCGGGATCACTTCGCCCACGTTCCCGGACCAGGCGATGGCGTTGATGCGGCGGAGCAGATGGCTGTCGTCGGTGATAGCCGGATCGAGATACCGCAACAGGTCGGGGCTGGGCAGCACGGTCATCACCGCCGCGGCGTGTTCGTCCGACTCCCAGTTTTCGTACCAGGATAGGCCGGCGAGCCGCCGGTCCGGAGCGGCGAGCAGGACCAGCAGTTTTTGCCAATCGGGATGGGCGGCGGGGTCGAGGGTCGCGGGCAGTCCCGGGCAGTCCACCTCCTCTACACGGACGTCGGGGCTGGCGGCCGTGAGCGCGGCGGCGAGCTGCTGGCCAAGTTCCGCGGCGGTCTGCCGGCCCAGCGGCGAGCCGGCGGAGGCCACGCAGATCCAGCTCCGGGTAGCGGCCGGCACCCCCCGGAAGCCGGTGCACTTCCAGTCGCCGTTGGGTTGTTCGATTTGCAGGAGAACGTCGCAGGAGGAAACTGGCATGTTACTGTTCCGCCGCGGGGGCCTCGCGCCACGAGCGGACGCGGTGACCATTGAGGAAGCGGCGCTGCACCAGGTCGCGATGGGAGTCCGCACACTGCTGGCCGCGGCTGATGAGATACGGGAGCTTTTGCGGGTCGTCCAGGTCTTCGACGGTCGGTTGGGGATCGTCGATCCGCAAAAAGGCGTCCGGGCCGAGCAACTGGGCGGCATGGTGAAGAGTGGCCTGCATCTGCGATTGCAGAAACAGGTTGGCTGCGCTGCCGGCCCAGCCGCTCACGCCCGCATCCGCGGGCGGATCGATCACCGGGGAAAACCCGGCGGTGCCAAGGCTGAGGAGTTGGATGCGGCGCAGGGGGATGCGGAGCGGGCCAACGGCCTCGGCGATAGCGGCCAGGGCGGGGCAGTTGGCCCAGACGCCGCCGTCAACGGCTTCGTGGGGTGCTACCCGGTCGTCGACTACCGCGGCGGGGAAGTAAGTGGGGGCCGCCGAGGTAGCCCGGGCGACGGCGACCGAACGGGGCGCGCCCTGTTTGCCGTCGAGCGGGGTGCGGTAAAGCGTAACGGCGTTCGCCGTGAGGTTGTACGAAGGGATGAGAAGCCGGGTGTGCGAATCAGCCAGCGTGGTGGCGCCCAGGGATTCGTAAGCAAGGGCGAGCTGACGTTCGAGCTCTTCGACGCCGAACTTGGCGGTGACCAGTTGGCGCAAGTTCCGCCACACTTTTTGAGAGAGGCTCGTTACGGGGAAGATGGCGGCGGCGTGATCCCGATAGAAGGCAAGCAGGTTCTGGGCGGGGAGACCAAGGCCGAGACCAATCGCGAGAATCCCGCCGGTGCTCGTGCCGGCAATCAGGTCGAAGTGGTCGACGATGCGGACGCCGGGGAGGCTGGCTTCCCACTGCGCCAGGAGCGCGGCGGTAAAGGCGCCGCGGACGCCGCCGCCGTCGAGGCAGAGGATGCGGAAGGGTTCGTCCTCGCCCGGCTCGCGCCAGCGAAAGGGGAGAAGAGCGAGTTGGGCGAAGATACCCGCCAGGAGGCCGGGGATGTCGGTCGTCTCGCAGAGTTGGCGATTCGCGGCGGGAGAAAGGCCGTTGCGGAGGCTGCGGAGAATCTCCGGGTACTCGTCGAGGTAGCCGGCCGTGGCCCCGCTCAGTCCGGCCAGGAGGAAGGCCGGTAGGCCCCGCGAGGCGGCGAGTTCGAACTCGCGGGGGACCCCGGCGCGGGCTTGATTCGTTTGCCACCATTTGCCGCCGAGGGCGAGGAACGCGTCCGCGTGGGAGGCAAGGCTGTTGCGGAGGCGATCCAGCGTGGCCTCGGGGGAGGGGCCGGGGGGGATTTCGTGCAGGGTGGCGACTTCGCGAATCTCTTGGAAGGGGATGTCCTCGTAGGTTGAACCAGCAGTAATCCCACGGTAGGGGGCGACGAAAAGATGGAGGGGAGCGCGGGCGCCGGATTGCTTGTGGTAGGCGCGGGCGGCGGCGAGCAGCGTGGGGGTGAGGGACGGGTGGGAGCCGTGCAGGAGGGTGGCGTTGAGCGAGAAGGCTTTTTCGGCCAGGAGGCGGGTGCACCGTTCGATCCGTTCGCGCAGGTCGGAGGAGGCGCCGTCCGGCACGGAACCGGAGAGCCACAGGCGGATGCCGGAGAGGGGGTTATGAGGCATAGGAGCGGAGGGGAAGCCGAACTGTGCGACTCTCGCTGTCGTAACACATGCTGTCGTTAGACATAGATTAGCCCAAACCCGCTTTCACCACTTCGACCCCGTTGCGAGCGCGGGTTACCGAAGTTCATACCGAGATCGGCGAACACCCAGGCGGGTCAAGTCGGTTTCGGTTCTGTGGATTGGTGGAATCAAAGCATGGCAGCGCGTCGGTAACTACCCGTTGACGAATGGCGCGTTCGGGCGCCCGGCGGCCACCCGGGTCCCCGCACCAACACAATCGTCGAGCTTCGTGAGCAGGTCGGGAACGGCCGAGGCGTCGACGCGGTCCGCCGCGGCAAGGGGAAGGCCGGTAAACCGGGGGGAATCGCCCGGGTGGCCGCCAACTTGCCCGGGAGGTTCGGGCAACGGCCTTGTGCGCGCCTCCTGCGAGTTCCCATTCGTCAGCCCGGCTCGGAAGTCGATGCCGTGATGGGTCCAACCGGCACACTGGCCGGGCCTCGCGTTTGGGGAGAGAACCATGGGTTTCGCCTCGTGCTCGCGGAGCACAATGCGGCGCTGGCGGTCGGTACAGCGGTAGCTTTCGACTGCCACGGCAAGAGAGTAGCCCCCGTAGGACAGATCGCCAGCATCGCCCCGGTAACCGGAGAGCAGCCACCTAACTTCCTAAACGCTCACCCCCAGGCGAAACTCTGTAATCCGCCAATCCTTGCGCGGGCAAACAGAGTCCGGGCGCCCGGGCAGGAGCGGTAGCAGCCCGCGAGCCAGCGTAAGTGAGAACTTGTCCTCGCGGCCTTCAAAAAACGGCGCCCTGCACAGGAAGGTCGGCCTTCGCCTTCAGTGAATCAGCCGGGCGGCTTTGCGATAATCCTTGTCGCGATGAGTTTCGTTTTT
>JAINDL010000145.1 GCA_019931245.1 Bryobacteraceae bacterium CoA2 C42 | reverse complement strand
CCCGCCCCACCTCCTCCCGGCTCAACCTGCCCCATCCCGGCCCTACCCCCGCCCGCAAGCGTCCCGCCCGCCCCATCCCCTCCCGGCCCAACCTGTCCCCCGCGACAGTCCCGGCCGGCCCCACCCCCCGCCACCCGGGACCCTCCCGCCTCTACCAGTCCGCCACGCTCCCATCCCGCCGGAAAAAGTCCATCGTCACCTCCGGCTCCCACGGATGCCGGTCCGCCGCCGCCTCGTTGATGTCAATCCCCAGCCCCGGCGCCGTCGGCGGCACCGCCTGGCCCCCCACAATCGGAATCTGCCCGTTCACCACCTCCGCCCGCCACGGCACATCCTTCCGCACCACCTCCTGAATCAGGTAGTTCGGCGTCGCAAACGCCACATGCGTGCACGCCGCCGTCGAAATCGGCCCCTGCGGATTATGGCACGCCACCGATATCAGGTACGTCTCCGCCATCGCCGCAATCCGCCGGACTTCACTGATCCCCCCGCAGTGCGAACAATCCGGCTGCACCACCGCGCACGCCCGCTTCTCAAACAACTCCCGGAACTCCCACCGCCCCGTCAGCCGCTCCCCCGTCGCAATCGGGAAGGGAAGCGCCCGCGCCACCTCCGCCAACCCGTCAATCGACTCCGGCCAGCACGGCTCCTCATACCAGTACAGGTTGTAATCAACGAGCATCTTGCCAAACTGAATCGCCGCCGCCGGCGTCGTCCGCGCGTGCAGGTCCAGCATAATGTCCACCTCGTCGCCCGCCGCCAACCGCATCGCTTCCACGCACTTGGCCGCTTTCTTCAGCGTGCCCGCCCGCTCCACCGGATCCGAGATCGGAATCGGCATCGACTTCACCGCCGTGAAGCCCTCCTCCATCGACATCAGAATCCGCTCCCCAAAATACCCCGGATCCGACGCCCCGTATATATCCTCCATCTTGCCCCCGCCCAGATGGTCGTAAAAGCGCAAGGTGTCCCGCACCGGCCCGCCAAGCAGCTCATGCACCGGCTTGCCCAGCTCCTTGCCCTTGATATCCCACAGCGCCTGGTCAATCCCGCTGATCGCCGTGTAGTTGATGATGCCGCCCCGCCAGAAATACTGCCGGTGCATCACCTGCCACAAATGCTCAATCCGCCGCGGATCTTGACCAATTAGCAGGACGGATAGATCCTCCACCGCCCCCACCACGCTCTTGGTCTTCCACTCGAGCGTCGCCTCACCCCATCCGTAAAGCCCCGCCTGGTCCGTCTCGACCTTGACAAAAATCCAATTGCGCATCCGCGCATGAACAACTTTGGTTAGTATTCGCGTTATCTTCATCGTGCGCGCCCGCGCCGGAATCTGCTCCGGCGCGGGCTACCTCGCAACGATGATTATTTCACGACATCTTTGCTGTTGGTGATCACCCGGTCGATCATGCCGTACTCAATCGCCTCATCGGCCCGGATAATGTAATCGCGCTCCACGTCCCGCGCAATCTTCTCCACCGCCTGCCCGGTCGCATCCGCCAGAATCTTGTTCAGCGAATCGCGCATCTTCAAGATTTCCTTCGCGAAAATGTCGATCTCGGTCGCCTGACCCGCCAATCCCTGCATCGACGGCTGATGAATCAGAATCCGCGAATTCGGCAGCGAATACCGCTTGCCCTTCGTCCCGCAAGCCAGCAGCACCGCCGCCATCGACGCCGCCTGACCCACACAATAAGTCACAATGTCCGGCTGCACCAGATTCATCGTGTCCAAAATCGCCAGGCCGGCTGTGATCGATCCACCCGGAGAGTTAATGTAGATCGAAATGTCCCGCTCCGGGTCCTCGGCCGCTAAAAACAGAATCTGGGCGATAATGACGTTCGCCACCTGATCATCAATCGGAGTCCCCAGAAAGATGATGTTCTCTTTTAATAACCGGGAATAAATATCGTACGTGCGCTCTCCCCGTGAGGTCTGCTCGACCACATAGGGCACATAGCCAAAGTTCTGCATGGGGCTTTTCAAACTCTCCTGATACCAGCGGCCAAGGCCATACCCGCCGCCATCTCTTCACCATACCATGCCCTTCCCCTTCCGCTCGCGGCCTCTAGGATTTCCCCAGGGTTAACAAGAAAACGACGACATTATCATCTCTCCGCCGCGCTTCTCGGGTATCATGGTCGAGGTGTCGTGGCCACGATTCGCCTCATCGCGCACTTTCGAATTAATCCTCGTTTGATCGTCCTCCTTGCCGATATGCTCCTAAGGGGAGAGGTATAAGGCCCCCCGGCTTCCCGCCATGAAAATTCTGATCGCCGATGATAGCAGCGTCTCCCGCCATCTGCTTGGCAGCATGGTCAAGAAATGGGGGTACGATGTCGTCTCGGCTTCGGATGGTACTCGGGCATTGGAAGTACTAGATGCGCCCGACGCCCCTCGCCTCGCCATCCTCGATTGGATGATGCCCGGACTTACTGGCCCCCAGGTCTGTGAAAAGGTCCGCGCCAAAAATAGCGAATCTTATACCTATATCCTCCTGCTCACCGGCCGGACCCAGAAAGAGGATGTCATCGAGGGCATGACGGCAGGCGCCGATGACTACGTCGTCAAACCCTTCGACCAGCAGGAGCTGCGCGTCCGGCTCCGCGCCGGCCGCCGCATCGTCGAACTTCAGGACGAACTCCTGTGCGCCCGTGAAGAGCTCCACCAGCGCGCCACCCACGACGCTCTCACGGGTCTCAAAAACCGCGCTTTCATCCGACAGATCCTCGCCGAGCGCTATGAAGAGGCTCGCCGCTCCGGCGCCCCGCTCGGCCTCATCGCCCTTGATCTCGATCGCTTCAAGCTCGTCAACGATACCTACGGCCATGCCGCCGGCGATGCCGTCCTGATCGCCGCCGCCCGGAGCATCCAGAACGCCCTCGGACCCACCGACGCCGTCGGCCGCGACGGCGGCGAGGAGTTCCTCATCGTCTCCTCCCGCACCCCGGACTGCCTCGCCGCTCTCGCCGAATCCATCCGCTGCGCCGTGGCCGCCGAACCGGTCGCCGTCGGAGACGTCAAACTCCCGGTCACCGCCAGCCTTGGCTGCGCTTCCCTCCTCCCCGAGGCCGATCTCAACCGCCTCCTCCGCGCCGCTGACGAGGCGCTTTACGCCGCCAAACGCAACGGCCGCAACCGCGTCGAAACCGCCCCCCTTGCTTTTTGATCCTCCTAAACCCCGCGTTCACAGCCCATCGGAATTTTTTCCCCCAATCCCCACGGGCCTTCCGCGCCACCCCCGGCCGGATTCCCCCGCTCTCCCGGCTACCCTCAATCCAGGAGAATCACCATGTCCGCAGCTGTTTCGTTAAACCGTCTGGCCGCCAATCGCGCCAACGCGCAAAAGAGCACGGGACCCCGCACCGAGGAGGGCAAAGCCGTCTCCCGCCGCAACGCCCTTCGCCATGGACTCACCGCCAGAACGGTGGTCCTCGAACTCGAAGACCCGGAAGAGTTCGAACAGTTCCGCAACCGGATCCTTGAGGCGTTCGCCCCCGCCGAGGGCTCCGAACGGCTCCTGACCGACGAACTGGCCGGCGCCCTCTGGCGACTCAAACGAGCCCAGCGCATCGAGGCCGCCGCCTTCGATCACCACCTCGATACCCTGAAACACCAGGTCTTCCCCGACGATGCCGCGGCGCGCAATGCCCTCGCCAGCGACATCGGACTCGGCATCGTCATCAGCGACGAGTCCGCCGAACCGTTCTGTAAACTGTTCCGCTACGTCGGCGCCGCTGAACGATACTACCTCCGGCTCCAGGCCCAACTGTTGAAACTGCAGGCCGAACGCCGACGCCATGGCTTCGTTTCGTCAACAGCCGAATCGCCGGTAAAACTGGAGACGCCCCGCCTACGGACCGTGCAGTTCCGCCAGGTTGCCCCCCAAAATGGCTGCGGCGTCCGTCCGGTTCACCCCGATTCGCTCGAGGATGGCGCTCTGCTCCCGGAAAATGCCCTCAACCCAGCCGCGCGGAAAAAAAGAGGAGTCGGTTCCGAATAGCAGGCGGCGGGCTCCCACCACGTCGAGGGCGCGCCGGAACACCATCTCCAGGTCCAACTCGCCCTCGGCGTACCGCATCCAGCCGTTCGAGCTCGAAGTGTCTAAGTACACATTCGGACAATGGTCCGCCACCATCAGCGCCTCGCGGAAAAATCCCGCCCCAAAGTGCGGAATCACCACCCGCAGCCCCGGATACCGCATCGCGATCCCCTGTACGTCCAGCGGATTCGAGTACCGCGGATCAAACAACGATGGCAGCCCCAGTTTCTTGCGGACCCCCACGCTCAGTACCCCGCAGTGGACAAAAACATTCGCGCCCGCCTCGCCGGCCAGCAACTCCCAGAACGGCGTCAACCGCTCGTCCCCCACCGAATACCCGTGCATCGCCGGAAACAGACACACCGTCCGCAACCCCATCGCCCGCGCCCGCGCCGTTCGCTCCCGCGCGTCCGCTGCCAGCGGATTCACCAAAAACCACCCGTAAAACCGCTCCGGCGCCCGCTCGAGCGCCCGGCCCACCGACTCTTCATCCCCCGGCAGGCTCGCAATCAACGCCGCGGCGTCCACCCCCTGTCGGTCCATCTCTCCAATCCATCGCTCGGCCAGCCCCTCGGGTGCCTCCGGCGGCGTCTCCCAACCCAGCTTCGCCGTCGCCTCGGCAGGGTCCCCGCCCGTCAGCAGCCCGAAAAACCGATGCGAAAAAAAGTGCACATGCGCATCGCGCACCGCCAGCCGGCCCCAGCCCGTCTCCCGCATCCTCCGCCCCTACTCGAGCGGACTCAACCGCGTAATCCCGGCCGACAACGCTACCTGCGTCAGCCCCGCCACGTTGTTGACATTCAACTTTTTCATCATCGTCTTCCGGTAGCTCCGCACCGTCTGCAGCCCCAGATCGAGCATCACCGCAATCTCCTTGCTCGTCTTGCCCTCGGCTACCATCCGCAGCACCTGCAGCTCCCGCGGCGACAACCCCTCAAGCACCGTCGGCAACGGCTTCGACTCAAGGTCACCCCGCTGAATCCGGCTCAACAGCCGGTCCGACACCTGCGGACTCAAATAAGATCCCCCCTTGGCCACCGTCCGCAGCGCGTCAACCAGGTCGCTATCGGAAGCCCGCTTCAGCACAAACGCCCGCGCTCCGCTCCGGATCGCGCTCACCACCGAATGCTCATCGTCATGCATCGACAGAATAATCACCCGCGTCTCCGGCTGATGCCGCAGAATCTCCGTCGTCGACTCAATCCCGTTCAGCCCCTGCAGACCAATGTCCATCAGCACGATCAGCGGACGCAGCTTCCGGACCATCTGCACGGCATCGGTCCCGTTATCAGTCTCGCCCACCACGGAGAAATCTCCGCTTTGGCGCAGAATGGCCTTGATGCCATCCCGCATGATCTTATGATCGTCGACCAAAAGGACACTATGAGCCATGGAGCGTTAGCTTAATTATAGTACCCTGGCCGGTCTTAGTTTGGATAGCCAGCCCCAGCCGCGACCGCTTGGCCAGATGACGGCACAGCAGTAGCCCGAGTCCGGTCGTCTTCTTCTCCGCGTCAAACCCCCGGCCATCGTCCCGCACTTCGAGCGTCGAACCCTGCAGCCGGATCTCAATCCGCTGCGCCGCCGAGTGCCGCATGGCGTTGTCGAGCAGCTCCCCGACAATACGGTAGGCCGCATGCGCCGGCTCGTTCGGCCAGCGCTCCCCCTGCGCAATGTGCAGCTGGATCATCATGCCGCTACCCCGCTCCCGCCCCTGACAAGCCAACTGCTCGAGCGCGAAGCCCAGCCCCGCCCGCTCCACCAGATTGACGTGCAGGCTCCGGCTCACCGCCCGGATCCGGGCGATTACCGTCTCAAGCAACTGCTGGATTTCAACAATCTGCTCGCTCTGCTCGGCCGTCAACCCTCCCCGCAATACCTCAAGGTGCAGCCCGATTGCGCTCAGCACCTGTCCGGCATCGTCGTGGAGCATCCGCGCCACCTTGCCCTGCTCGGCTTCCGTCTCAGAGAGCAGGTTGAGCAACCTGTCAACCACCGGAGATTCCATCACGCCGGGTTGGGGCTATGCCTTCTTCCGGGCCAGCGCCTTGCGCGCGGTTACCACAATGTCCTTGGCCGTCATCTTGTACTTCTCCATGACCTCCTCGGGCAGACCGCTCTCGGCATAGGTGTTCTGAATGCCGTGAAACTCCATCACGCAGGGATACGTCTCGCTGACGACCTGCGCCACCCGAACCCCCAGACCCGAGTCCACCAGATGCTCCTCGGCCACCACCAGACAGCCCGTCTCCGCCGCTGCCCTGGCGATGAGCTCCCGGTCGAGCGGCCGGATCGTATGCAGATCGATCACCCGCGCTGCGATGCCCTCGGCCGCCAGCGCTTCAGCCGCCCGCAAACACTCCGCCACCAGCAGGCCCGTGCTGATAAAGGTCAAATCGTTGCCTTCGGTCAGCTGGATCCCCTTGCCAATGACAAACTCCTGCTCCGGGCCATAAATCACCGGCGCCTTCACTCGGCCCGCCCGGATGAACACCGGCCCCGGATGATACGCCGCGGCCTTCACGAGCGCGAACATGGACACCTCATCGGCCGGGCTGAGTACCGTGAAGCCCGCCAGCGAACACGCGAGTGACAGGTCCTCCACCGACATCTGCGACGGGCCGTCTTCGCCGATCGAGATGCCCGAGTGCGTCCCGACTACCTTCAGCGGCGCCCCGCTATAAGCCACGTTCACCCGCAACTGCTCAAAACCCTTGTTCAGCACAAAGGCCGAAAACGAGGCGACAAAGGCGATCTTGCCCGAAGCGGCCAGCCCTGCCCCAATCGAAACCATGTTGGCCTCGGCAATACCGCAGGAGAAAAACCGGTTCGGAAACTCCTTGCCAAACAGGTGCGTAAAGGTCGACTTCGACAGGTCGGCATCGCACACCACCACGTTCTCATCGGCGCGGCCCAAGGCCACCAGGGCCTTGCCAAACGCCTCGCGCGTCGCCGCGCCCATCTTCAATTCGTACCGGGCTGCCATTTAGCCGATCTCCTTCAACGCCAGTTCCACCTCTTCTTTCGTCGGAGCCACCCCGTGATACTTCGGGTTGTCTTCCATGAAGCTGACGCCTTTGCCCTTCACCGTGTTCGCAATCAGAATCGTGGGCTTGCCCTTGGTCGCCGCGGCTTCGGCAAACGCCGCCTGCAGCGCCACAATGTCGTGGCCGTCGACTTCGATGACGTGCCAGCCGAACGAGGCCCACTTCTCCGGCAGCGGATCCAGACCCATGATGTCCTTCACCCAGCCATCAAGCTGAATCCGGTTGTTGTCGAGAATCGCGCAGATGTTGTCGATCTTGTGGAAGCCGGCGTACATCGCCGCCTCCCAGATCTGACCTTCCTGAATCTCGCCATCGCCGAGCACCACGTAGGTTCGCGACGGGCTCTTGTCGAGGCGCGCGGCCTCGGCCATGCCCAGACCCACCGACAAGCCGACGCCCAGCGAGCCGGTCGACGTCTCGAGCGCCGGAATAAACCGCCGATCCGGGTGACCTTGATAGATCGACCCGATCCGCCGCAGCGTGTTCAGCTGATCCTTCGGCGTGTAGCCCGCTTCGGCCATGACGCTATACAGCACCGGCGCCGCGTGACCCTTCGACAGGATGAACCGGTCCCGCTGCGGCCACCCCGGGTTCGCCGGATCGTGCTGCAATACATCAAAGTACAGGGTCACCAGGATCTCTACCGCGGAAAGCGACCCGCCGGGGTGGCCGCTCTTGGCGGCTCCGATCATCTCGATAATGTCCCGGCGCACTGTCCGGGCGATCGCTTGCAACTCGCTCAGGTCACTCGTTTTTTTCATGCCGTAATTTTTATTATAGGCGCAAGTACCAGCCTTTTCTTTCGAACAGGCGCAAAATGGCCCAGGTCACGCCAAAAAACAGGGGAAAGCTCACCCACCAGGGTCCGGGGACCACCGTCTTGGTCAGGTCCTCGGTGAAGGCGGCCAGGATGTAGGCCGCCAGCGCGTTCGTACCCAGCGTGCGGAACAGCGGGATCCGCGGATTCCACCAGACAAATAACCGGTAGACGAGCAGGCTGAAGCCGGCCGAAAAGTAGAGGTAGCTCGCGCTGCCCGCCTGCTGCGACATCGTCCACATATCGCGCGGATGCCAAGGCGGCACAAACGGCGGGGCGGCCCATACTCCGCCCGCGGTCAGGCACGAGATTCCGTAGCCCACCAGCATCAGCCCGACCGCCCAGATCGCCATCGGCCGCAGGTTGCCATCGCGGACCCAGCGGCAGGCGATGGCGCCGACGAGCGCCGGCACGGTCCAGGTGAGAAAGCCGAGTTGGCCGCCGTCGATCACCTTGTGCGCCCTTAGCCAGTCGTGCCAGAACCACGCTGAAAGCCCCACGTGCAGCAGGGAGGAGCCGATCAGGTAGGCCGCCTGGGTCCGCACCGAAGCGCGCAGTACGGGCAAAATCCACAGCGTCGTGAAGGCGATGTGCGTCAGCGTCTGAAACCAGACTCGCCAGCCGCCCACGGGCCAGTAGACCAGCGCAGCGACCAGCATCAGCAGCAGCGCGCGCCGGACCAGCCGCGGGATGGGCTTGTGCGCCCCCAACTGCAGCGCGAAGCCAACCGCGAAGAAGAAGTGCGGCATGATCGTATCGGCGTAGCTGTTGTAGGTGTTGTGGTGCCGCAGCAGCGCCGGCAGTTGCTTGTACGAGCTGAGGAAGTTGACCAGGAACATGCCGGCCACGGTGTAGCCGCGAAACTGATCGAGCGAGTTGATCCGCAAAATGTCTGTAGTGTAGCGTACCGGCGGGGCGCGCTTACGTTAGAGTGTCGGTATGAGTCCAGAAGACGCAAAAGTGATTGGAACCTATCTTGCCGGCGTGCTCGGCATGGAGATGGAGACGACGAAAAAGGTGATCGGCGCCATCCCGAACAGCCAGTGCGACTACCGCCCCGACGACAGATCCATGAAGGCCCTCGACCTCGCCAAACACATCGCCGAGGGCGAAGTGATGCTGATTGAAATCGCGCTCGCCGGCGGCGATGTGCCTCCCCCGGCCGGGGTGAAGGAGTTGACGACGGCGGCGGAGGTGGTCGCCTGGTATGAGCAGGAGGTGACCGCGGCGCTGGCCAAGGTCGTCACGCTGCCGGGCGAGGAGTTGGCGACGGTGCTCTCGGTCTGGGGTGGGATGGTGACCATGCCGGCGGTGAACTTCCTGCGCCTGGCTTCGGCGCATTCGATCCACCACCGCGGGCAGCTGTCGAGCTACCTGCGGCCGATGGGCGCCAAAGTGCCGTCGATCTACGGCCCGAGCGGCGACTCGGCTAGCTGATGCGGGCTTTGCGGAAGCGGTAGTCTTCCACCTGCGGCATGCGGATGACCCGGCACATCTCAAAGAGCCGGCTGCGGGCCCGCATGCCGATCTGGTCGGCCAACGTCCGGCCGTACTCGCGGCCGCTGCCGGTAGCCGCGGCGCGGCCGGCGCCGGCGATATCAGGATCGGACAGGTTGGTGGTGGCGATGATGGGCTTGCGGTTGTTGCAGCGGTAGGTGATGAGGCTGGTGACGGTGTCTTCCACCCAGTCGGTGATGCGGTGGGCCCCCAGGTCGTCGAGCAGGAGCAGTTCGGCGTCGAGGGCGGTGGCGTAGGCTTCGCGGTCGGTGCTGCCGCTGGTGGGGTCGTAGCTCGAGCGGATGCTCTGGAGCAGGTGCTGGTAGTCGTAGAAGACGCCGGAGAAGCCGCGGCTGATGAGGGTCCGCAGGGCGGCGACGGCGAGGTGGGTTTTGCCGGTGCCGGGCTCGCCGATGAGGAGTAGTCCTGGTTTGTCGACGGCGGGGAACTCTTTTGCGTAGCCGCGGACGATCAGCATGACGTTTTGCAGGTTTCGGGTGGCGACCTGGTTGTCGGTCGGCAGGACGAAGTTATCGAGGGAGGCATTTTCGTAGAGCGGGGGGATACCGGCGTTGGCCCAGTTCTCCTGCTGCTGGGCGACGAGGACGCAATCGCAGCGCTTGGCGCCGGTGACGCCGCTGCGTTGGGCGATGATCCAGCCGGATCCCTGACAGTTCGGGCAGTCGGACAAGGGCATGACTTACTCCAGTGTAACGAGGACCTGGCCGGAGGAGACGGTATCGCCTTCGGCGATGCGGACCGAGGCGACGACCCCTGGGCGGGGGCTTCGGAGTTCGTTCTGCATCTTCATGGCTTCGAGGATGAGGAGGCCCTGGCCGGCTTCGACGTTGTCGCCGGGGGAGGCCAGCAGCCGGACGACCTTGCCGGGCATGGCGGCTTTGACATCGCGGACGGCCGAGGAGGCGGTGGCGCCGCCGGCGCGGCGGCGGGGGTCGGCGACGAGGCGCTCCCATTCGACGGCGTTGAGGGCGATCCAAGCGGAGGAGGAGGATTCGTGGATGGTGTAGCTGCGGCCGTTGAGGAGGACCGAGTAGACGCCGGGGCGTATTTTGACAATGTCAGGCTTCATGCGTTCCTCCAGGTTGGGCGGCGGGGGCTTTGTCTTGGGTTGGGGGCGGGTTCTGGTGGCGGAGGGTGCTGAAGAAAGTGGTGCTGTGGTCGCTTGAGAGGACGGTACCGTTGGCGCCGAGGCGCCCCTGTTGGATGGCGTTGAGGGGGATCCAAGCCGAGGAGGGGGATTGGTGGATGGTGTAGCCGCGGCCGTTGAGGAGGTTGGAGTGGACGGCGGGGCGTATTTTGACAATGGTAGGTTTCATGCGTTCCTCCAAGCGGAGCGGCGGGGGCGGGGGAGGGGGGCGGAGGGGGGCTGGTAAGCGGCGAGGGCCGCGGCAAGGGGGTCTCCCGCGGGCGGGGGCGGGTCGTGGTAACGGAAGGTATTGAGAAATGTCGTGTGGAGGTCGCCCGAGAGGACGGTGGGGTCGGCGAGCAGTTGGCGGAAGAACTGGATGTTGTTGCGGATGCCGAGGATGACGGTTTCTGCGAGCGCCCGTTCGAGGCGGGCGATGGCGGCCGGGCGGTCCGGGGCCCAGACGGCGAGTTTGGCGAGCAGCGGGTCGTACTCGAGGGGCACGCGCCAACCTTCATACACCCCGCTGTCGAGCCGGACGCCGGGGCCGGAGGGCAGTTCGAGCTTCTCAATGACGCCGGGGGAGGGGAAGAAGTTGTTGGCCGGGTCCTCGGCGTAGAGCCGGCATTCGATGGCGTGGCCGGTCCAGCGGATGTCCTGCTGGCGGAGGGGGAGGGCGGCGCCGGCGGCGAGGTCGAGTTGGAGATGGACGAGGTCGAGGTTGGTGACGAGTTCGGTGACGGGGTGTTCGACCTGGAGGCGGGTGTTCATCTCGAGGAAGTAGAAGTTGCGGTCATGGTCGACGAGGAACTCGGCGGTGCCGGCGTTGGAGTAGCCGGCGGCGCGGGCGATTTTGAGGGCGGCTTCGCCCATGCGGTGGCGGAGATCGGGATCGAGGGCGGAGAGCGGGGAGGGGGACTCTTCAATCACCTTCTGATGCCGGCGCTGGAGGGAGCACTCGCGTTCGCCGAGGTGGACGAGGTTGCCGTGGTGGTCGCCGAGGAGCTGGATTTCAATGTGGCGGGGTTGGATGAGCGCCTTTTCGAGATAGACTTCGGCCGATTTGAAGCTGCGCTCGGCTTCGCTAGAGGCGTCGCGGAGGGCGGCTTCAAGGGAGGCTTCGCTATTGACGACGCGCATACCTTTGCCGCCTCCGCCGGCGGCGGCTTTGATCATGACGGGGTAGCCGATCTGGCTGGCGATGCGTTTGGCTTCGGCGAAGGTGGCGACGGCGGCATCGGTGCCGGGGACGACGGGGGCGCCGGCGGCGAGGGCGAGTTGGCGGGCGGCGGTTTTCGAGCCGAGGGCGCGGATGGCGGCGGCCGAAGGGCCGATGAAGGTGATGCCGGCTTCGGCGCAGGCGGCGGCGAAGTCGGCGTTTTCGCTGAGGAAGCCGTAGCCGGGGTGGATGGCGTCGGCGCCGTGGGCGCGGGCGGCGGCGATGAGTTTGTCGATGCGGAGGTAGCTTTCGGCCGAGGGGGAGGGGCCGAGGTAGGCGGCTTCGTCGGCGAGTTGGACGGCGAGCGAGGCGCGGTCAGCGTCGGAGTAGACGGCGACGCCGGGGATGCGACGTTCGCGGAGGGCGCGGAGGATGCGGACGGCGATTTCGCCCCGATTGGCGACGAGAACCTTTCGAAACATGCAGGGCAATTGTAGCAATCGTTTGCTACTCTGACGTAATGGCGGTCGAAACAACCAAGAGTTCCCTCAAGAATCAGGGTGTTCGCCTGACGCGGCAGCGGAAGATTCTGCTGGACCTGATTGATAAGTCCGGCAAGCATCTCGATGCCGAAAGTTTGTACCAGATGGCGCGGCTGCAGGACCCGAAGTTGAACCGCGTGACCGTTTACCGTACGTTGAATATGCTGAAGGCGGCGGGGCTGGTGGATGAACTCGACCTGATGCACCATTCGGGCGATCAGCACTACTACGAGACGCGGATGAAGCGGGAGCATGCGCATGTGATCTGCCTGCGGTGCGGGAAGGTGGAGGAGTACTTTGGCGAGCCGCTGCTGCAGATCCGGCATCAGGTGCAGGAGTCGATGGGATTTCAGATTTTGCTGACGCGGACCGAGATTGGGGGGTACTGCGCGAACTGTCAGATGCAGCGGGCGCAGGAGTTGGACGAGGCCGAGGTGGAAGCCTAGGGCGATGGGGACTCCCGGGGTTCCGGAACTGGAGATTCTGGCGCCGACCGGGGGGAGGAAGACGGTACCGCTGGAGCCGCTGCCGTACCGAATGGGGCGGCAGGAGGACAACCAACTGGTGCTGCGGGATAACCGGGCATCGCGGCACCACGCCCGGATTGTGTTTGAGGCGGGGCAGTACTGGGTGGAGGACCTGAACAGCCGGAACGGGGTGACGGTGAACGGGCAGAAGGTGGCGCGGGCGGCGCTGGTGGACGGTGCGGCGTTGGGGTTTGGGGTGGAGGACAGCTACACGCTGGTGTTCCGGGCGCGGAACGGGGCGGAGGGGGCGGCACCGGCGGCGGGTTTGCGGCGGCTGCGGAGTGTGCTTGAAGTGGCGCGGACGCTGACGGGTTCGCTATCGACCGACCATGTGCTGGCGAGCTTGCTCGAAGCGGCGATGAGCGTGACGGGCTGCGAGCGGGGTTTTGTGCTGCTGCGGGAGGGGCGGCGGCTGGAGCTGCGGATTGGGCGGGACAGCGCGGGGCTGGTGTTGGGGGAGGGGGATTTGACGGCGCCGCCGGACGTGTTGTGTGCGGCGCTCGAGAGCCGGCGGGAGCTGCTGTCGATGACGGTGGAGGGGTACGGGCAGGTGGTGTGCGTGCCGCTGCTGCGGGTGTCGATGGCGGGGGGCGAGGAGACGGCGGTGCTGGGTTCGGCGCGGGAGGCGGTGGGGCTGCTGTGTCTCGAGGCGGGTGCGGGGCGGGCGGATTTGGCGGGGTTGGGCGGGGAGTTGCTGCAGTCGCTGGCCGTGGAAGCTTCGATGATTTTGGAGAACGCCCGGCTGATTGTGCAGGAGCGTTTGAAGGAGCGGATGGAGCGGGAGTTGGATCTGGCGCGGACGATTCAGCGGGATCTGCTGCCGGAGCGGTTTCCATCGACGGGGTGGTTTCGGGCGTGCGGGTTGAGCGTGTCGTCGGCGCAGGTGGGCGGGGATTACTTTGACCTGATGGAGTTGGGGGAGGAGCGGTGGGCGGCGGTGTTGGCGGACGTTTCGGGCAAAGGGGTGAGTTCGGCGCTGCTGGCGGCTTTTTTGCAGGGGGTGTTTTTGGCGGCGACGGGGGAGTCGACGTCGGCGGCGGCGGTGCTCGAGCGGGTGAACCAGTTTTTGTTGCGGCGGACGAACGGGGAGAAGTACGCGACGCTGGTGTTGGTGACGGTGGACCGGGAGGGGCGGTTGGTGTGGGTGAACGCGGGGCACTGCCGGCCGCTGTTGTGGCGGCGGACGGGGGAGGTGTTTGAGCTGCGGGCGGCGGGGCTGCCGGTGGGGATGCTGGAGGAGGCGACGTGGGAGACCTACCGGCAGCAGATGGAGCCGGGGGACGTGATGTTGCTGTACTCGGACGGATGCAGCGAGGCGCGGAACGGGGCGGGAGAGATGTTCGGCGTCGGGCGCGTGGGGGAGGTGCTGCGGGAGTATGCGGGGCGGGGGGCGCAGGCGGTGGTGAGCGGGCTGCGGGGGGCGGTGGAGGCGTTTGCCGGGGGGGAGGCGCAGGGGGATGATTTGACGGTGCTGGTGGTGGAGTATTGCGGATGAGATGGTGGTGGTGGGTGCCGATGGTGGCTTGGGGCGGCGAGATTCATGACGCAGCGCGGCGGTGCGGGCGGGCGGAGTTAGAGCGCGCGCTGGCGGCGGGGGTGGCGGTGGAGGCGCGGGACGCGGCGGGGAATACGCCGCTGCAGGTGGCGGTGCAGGCGGGGCAGATGGAGTGCGTGGTGGTGTTGCGGGGGAGAGGGGCCAACCCGGAGCTGCGGAACGGGGCGGGGAAGACGGCGCGGCAGATGGCGGCGGGCTTGGCGGACCGGGCGATGGCGGTGCGGCTGCAGGCGGTGCTGTTGGCGATGCCGGCGGGGCGGCAGGAGAGCAGTCCGTTGGTGCGCGAGCCGCTGCAGGAGGCGGCGCGGCGGGGGGATGCGGACTATGTGGCGATGCTGCTGCAGTTGGGGGCGGACCCGAACGGGAAGGGCGCGGACGGGGCGACGGCGCTGGAGGCGGCGGCGCTGAAGGGACACGGGGAGGTGGTGGAGTTGCTGCTGCGGAAGGGGGCGCGGGTGAGCGTGGGACGGCCGTTGCATGATGCGGCGGTGGGGGGGAGCGCGGCGGCGGTGCGGGCGCTGGTGCGGCACGGGGCGGCGGTGAACGGGGTGGATGCGGGGACGGGGGACACGGCGCTGCATGCGGCGGCGGCGTGGGGGAGAGTGGAGGCGGCGCGGGCGCTGCTGGCTTTGGGGGCGGACCGGACGGTGAAGAACGGCCGGGGGCGGACGGCGTTTGCAGAGGCCGAGGCGAACGGGTTCGGCGCGGTGGCGGGGGTGTTGCGGGGAGAGGGGCGGTAGGTTAGAGCGAGGCACCGTCCCAGGAGTGGTTGGGGTCGGGGTAGAAGGTCATGCCGCCGTTGGTGATGGAGATGAGCCAGCCGCCGGGGACCTTGGCGCGGGAGGCGGGGATGGAGGAGGAGAGGGGCTCCCACTGGAGCAGAGCCGTCGGCTTGACTGGGACGGGGGCTGGGGGTTTGGGGG
>JAINDL010000073.1 GCA_019931245.1 Bryobacteraceae bacterium CoA2 C42 | reverse complement strand
GGGCCGGGACGTTCGGTGCCAACACGGGAACCTGCTGTTGGCCTTTGGGTTTGACCGTCAGCGTCCTGAAAAGCCGGAGATGGGAAGTACGCGATACGCACTGGAACAACCGGATGGCCCCTGGTTAAACCTTTGGGCGTTCGGCCTGTTGGTGTGGCTGCCGGGCGAAGGGGGAATCTATATCGGGCGCTATTGCTTTGTCCCGTGCTGGGTGCCGGATGGAATGCCGTTGCATCGAGCGTGGCGTGCGGAGCCGTTCGGATCGCTACGGCCCCCGAATACTCGGCACCAGATTCGCATCGCCCGGCAACTATTGCGCTGGACACTGCGCTTCTTGTCCAGTTATGAAGATTGGGTTCTTCGCGAGTACGGATTAGCGTGGCGGCGGGAGTCACTGCGGGAGTGGCATGAACCGGCGATTCTGCCCGAGCGACTCGGCGAGGAATGGAGGAGGATGAGTTGGCATGTTCCGGAGCCGCCGCTGGCACTGCCTCTGGCCGGGTCGGCTGCGGCGGGACAATCCGCGTTGCGTGTTTAGGGCCACGGGAGCGGGACTAGTCGCCCAAGCGCTTCGCGTCGCTTGAGACAATCCGCCGCCCTAAGCACTGACATTCCCGATGCCGCAGGAATGGCCATCTCGGCTAGCGAGAACTCCCCGTAGCGGAATTGGCGTGCGGTCGCAGTCCCAAGGTTGCAGCACGCACTTCCGAGACATGCGCTGAGGAAACCACGCAACAATGGCTGGCGATGCGAAGCGAAGCCAGCTAACCGGATCCTGGCGGGCGGCCAGACCGCTTCGAACTTCGCCTCCACGGACAAAGCGCGCTTGTCCTGCTTGAGGTGGGTCGACGTGGGTGGCTGCGGGAGAAGGGGTTGGTGCATCCGAGATTCTCTATTGAAAACAAGATCGAAATAGATCACGATAAATACCCCTCGTTATCATTCAGGGAGGCGTAGTGCTTGCTGAGTTAAAGAGGAACGGTCCTGGGGAGGAAGGGGCGCGGGAAACGTCGCCTCGTAGCCCTGTGCATAGACCGACTCGTCATGACCACTGAGTCTCGCGCTCTTCGATGCTGTCTGTTCTCCTGCCTTGCACTGGCAACCGCCTGCCGGCAAACCGATATCGGACTTCGGAGGCCCCTTCTCTTCGATCTGCCGCAAGCAACCCTTTAAAAAATCAATCGCCACGGCCTGTTGCCCGATCTTTCCTTCGAGTTCGGCGACGATGGCTTCTTCCTGCCGCCGGCGGCCTTCGCCGGAGAAGGCGGAGTTGGGGCGTTCTTCAAACTGCCGCCGCCACGTGTGCAGTTGGCCGTGGTTCACTTCCGCTGCTCCGGACAGCAGTGGCTTCGTTGGCAGTGCGGGTGTTGGAGCCGTGAGTGCCGGTTACGTGCCGGAAGTCGCAAAAGTATTTTTTGTTGCACAGTCCGAAACGAACTCGGTCAGTTGGGCGGACGACGCACCACATCCATGGCGGCGATACTTTGCTCGATCGCTTGATCTCTCCATCAACGGTTCGATTACTGGGCTGATTGTTGCTTTACTGTGGGCATTCATCGACGAAAAGGTGGCAGAGCGATTCTTGGGGTACGCGTCAGGCAACAAAATTATGAGTGGTTTCTTTGCGTCTTTGCCCGCCATTCCGTTGGATGCGATCTTGATTGCGCTGACTGGATGTACTCTGGGTAAGTGGTTCTTTGGTGTTCTTTGGTGTTCGGGTTCTTGGCGCGGATCTTGCTCCTATCGGCATCCGTGCCGCACTCCAACGGGAATTCAAGGTGTGGCTCAAGGGATCAGCTCTTGGCGTGCCGCTGGTGATGCTAATTACCCTCCGTTCCGCTCGATCCACTCTGATCAGGACCGGTTCAACTACGCGGGATCGATCGCAAAACGTGGTCGTTCGGCATCGGCCAACGGGCGTTTATCAGACAGCTCTCTCCGTGGTGGGCGTTGCCTTGCTCTGGGTTATGTGGGCGGTGGCTGGATCTCTTTGAACTGCCTGACCGGAGTCGACTGAATCGGTACAGAAATCAGGGGCGGCGGCTCCGGGGAACTGCTTGTGGCGGTGGCGCGGTGGGCGGCCCGTGTTCGGAAGCGGATGGCCGGGGCCGGTGGTCAGGAGAAGGCTTCGGTGACGGGTTTGCCCTGGTCGGTGATGGGGACGGGGCGGTCACCGGCGTAGAGGTTTTTGTGGGGGTCGATGCCGAGAGCGCGGTGGATGGTGGCGTGGAGGTCGGGGACCGTGACGGGGCGGTCGACCACCTTTTTGCTCAACTCATCGGTCGTGCCGATGGCCTGGCCGGTCTTTAACCCTCCGCCGGCGAGCAGGATGGAGAACGCTTCGGATTGATGGCCGCGGCCGCCTCCGGCGTCGAACTCCGGGGGCCGGCCGAACTCGGTGGCGATCACGACGAGGGTCGTGTCGAGCATGCGGTTGCGTTCGAGGTCCTGGAGGAGCGTGGCGAAGGACTGATCGAGGTCCTGGATCAGGAGGTGCTGGTTCCGCTGGCCGTCGTTGTGGGTGTCCCAGCCGCTGCCGTTGAGGAAGTTCAGATTGTAGGAGACCTCGACGAAGCGGACGCCGGACTGGACGAGGCGACGGGCGAGGAGGCAGCGCTGGCCGAACTCGCTGCCGTAGGCCTGGCGCAGGGTGGCGCTTTCGCGGTTGAGGTCGAACACGTTGAGAAACCGGGGGCCGGCGAGGCGGAAGGCCTGGCGGGAGACGTCGGCCTGGGCCTGGACGACGGGGTCGGCGGGGTGTCGCTGCTGGTGGCCTTCGCGGAGAGCGGCGAGGAGGGTTTCGCGGCGGTCCTGGCGGGAGGCGTCGACGTCGGGGGGGCGGACGAGGCCGTTGGGGCCGATATCGACCTGGGTGAGGTAGATGTAGCCGTACTTGGCGCCGAGGAAGCCGGGGTCGCGGGTGATGTTGGGGTAGCCCATGACGACGTAGCTGGGCACCTCTTCGGTTTTGGGGCCGAGCTGGTGGGAGACGACGGAGCCGATGGAGGGGTACTGGAGGGTGCCGGAGGGCATGCGGCCGGTGTGGACGAGGTTGGCGGCGGCGGCGTGTTCGCTGACGATGGAGTGGGTGATGGAGCGGAGGAGAACGCAGCGGTCGAGGAGGGGGGCGGTTTTGGCGAGGTGTTCGGTGAGCTGGACGCCGCGGATGGCGGTATTGATGGCGTTGTAGTAAGAGCCGGGGATCTTTTTGCCGTCGCCGCGGCGTTTGGGGTCGAAGGTGTCGATCTGGGCGGCGCCGCCGCCGAGCCAGAGGAGGATGCAGGCGTCGGCTTTGCCTTTGGGCAGGGCGGCCGCGGCGGCCATTTGGGTGAATTCGCGACGGGTGAACTGCATTAGGGCACCATGGTGAACTCGGGCGAATTCATAAGGGCCCAGAGCATGTCTTCGTAGCGTTCGCGGAAGTTTTTGGTGAGCCGGGCGGTGGGCTGGTCGCCGAAGCGGAGTTTGCGCTCCTCTTCCATGCGGATGAGGCTGGCTTCGGCGCTGAGGTGATTGGACCAGGAGACGCGGCCGTCCATTTCGCGGCGGGTGGAGCGGATGGCGGCGCCGGCCACGATGCGGTTGGGGAAGACGGGGGCGAGGAGATTGGCGAACTGGGTGCGCTCGGCGGGGAGGGGCGGGCGGGAGAGGAGGCGGAGGAAGGTCTCTTCGATGAGGGTTTCGGGGCGGGCGGCGGCGAGGGCGCGGGCGGTGAACCAGGAGTCGTCGGAGAGGCGGGCCATGCGGGTGCCGAGGACGCCGTTGGCGAGGATGAGGGTTTGCATGGGGGAGGGGGCATCGTCGCGGTCGGTGGCGGGGCTTTGGCGGGACTGGCGCCAGCCGTAGGTGGTCATGACGTCGACGATGGACTGCGCGACGGGGAGGGCGAGGGCGGGGCGGTCGCGTTCGTTGGAGAGGGCGGTCATCATCCAGGCGCGGGTGGGGCTGCCGAGGTCGAGGAACTGCTTGGCGGTGCGGTCGCCGGCGGGGTTGAGGTTCATGGGTTCGCAGTCGAAGGTTTTGCCGGCGGCGAGGTGGAGGGAGTCGACGAGCTCTTCGGCGGTGAGGTTACGGTGGGCGGGGCCGGCGAAGAGGCGTTTGGCGGAGTTCAATTGGTCGGCGGGGGTGCCGACGGCTTTGCGCTGGTAGGCGCGGGAGTTGAGGATGAGGCGGGCGAGATGTTTGAGGTCGTAGCCGGAGAAGGCGAACTGCTGGGCGAGGTAGGCGAGGAGTTCGGGGTGGGAGGCGCGGCCGCGGGCCCAGTCGTCGACGGGTTCGAAGATGCCGATGCCCATGTAGCGGCGCCAGACGCGGTTGGCGACGACCTGGGCGAAGCGTTCGTTTTCGGGGGAGACGAGGTAGGCGGCGAGTTCGCGGCGGGTTTCTTTTGCGTTGGCGGGGGGGAGGTCGCCGGTGGCGGCGTGGGCGGCGAGCTTGGCGAAGGGCCATTCGGGGGCGATGGATTCGCCGGGTTTCAGGGCGGAGACGACGTTGGGCTTGCGGCCGCCCTCGCCCTGGGGCACGGTGCTGGTGACGGGGAGCTTGACGGGGCCGCCGTTGAGCATGGCGGCCATGGCGAAGAGGTCCTTCTGCTTGTAGGGATGGAAGGGGGCGTCGTGGCAGCGGGCGCAACTGAGCTTCTGGCCGAGGAAGGCCTGGCCGATGATGTCGGCTTTGGCGGCCATGGGGGCGTCGTTGAGGGTGGCGAGGCCGAAGGAGGCGGGTCCGCCGAGGGTGGGGGAGCCGTCCATCTGGACGAGTTCGGCGACGAAGCGATCGAAGGGGATGTTGTCGGAGAAGGCGTTGTGCATCCACCAGCGGAAGGGGCCGGTGTTGTTGAGGTCGGGCTTGAGGATGCCGGGGTTTTCGGCGAGGACGTCCTGCCAGTAGGCGACCCAGTGGTCGGCCCAGGAGGGGTCCTGGAGGAGGCGTTCGATGGCGTTGGCGCGGCGCGTGGCGGGTTGGTCGCGGAGGAAGGCTTGGATTTGGGCGGGGGTGGGGATGAGGCCGGTGGTGTCGAGGGTGACGCGGCGGAGGAATTCGAGGTCGGAGAGGGGAGGCGCGGGGGGGACGGCGGCGGCGCGGAGTTTGGCGTCGAGGAAGGCGTCGATGGAGGCGCC
>JAINDL010000045.1 GCA_019931245.1 Bryobacteraceae bacterium CoA2 C42 | reverse complement strand
GCTTTTCGGCCGTTGAAACCCGGACTTGACACGAGGCGCTCTCATAGGTGAAGGGTCATTTCGCGGGTCTGGCGGCTGGCTCCGTTTTGAGAAAATTGTGTTTTCGGCGGCTCGGGCTGTGGCATGCAAACGAATAAGCCATTATTTTTCCTTGACTTGGACAAACCATGGCGGCTTTGCGGGGCCGCGGAAAATGGCTTCGTTTTTTGCGGTGTCGTGGGCGGCATCCCTGCCCTGGGGACCGGCGGACGGAGGAGCGGCCACGTGACGATGTTGGCCTAGGAACGGGGCGGACGGGGGCGGATCTTGCCGTAAGGTGTTGTCAACAGGGAAGATAGAATTCGGTAAGTTCCGGGAAGGCGTTGCTGGCCGGTCAGCGGATGGTCGGGAGCGAACCAGTTCGGGGGAATGGGGATGTTGCGGACACGTGGATTTCGTGTGTCGCCATTGATGGGGCCGTTGGAGAAGGCATGGGCCTTCCACTTGCGGCTGGTTCCGGCACCGTCGGATGGTTTCAGGATGAATCCGCCGTCTCCCACCTGGGTTCCGTGTTCGAGTCCGGTTTTGGGGTCGGCGTTGTCGCGCAGGAGGACGGCAAGAGTCATTGGATAGGTGGGCAGGGGATAAGAGGGCAGGGGATAGGTGGGCAGGACGCTTACGGTTTGGAATGGGAAGCCAGGTAAATCTCGCGCGTGGGCGCCGGCCGAGATTGCCGGGGCCTGGTTGATCGGTAAGGGCGGCAGGCACGGGGAGACGGCAGGCGGGCGTGGCGATGAGGCCGGGGCGGAGAATTGGCTTTGTGGTGGCTTTGCTTTTTGGGAAAAAAGTGGCTTTACGGAGGAATTTCGGCCAATATTTCGGTACTTTTGCGATCCATCACGAACCGATCGATCACCCTTGTCCTGTTTGGACGTTCTTTTCCGGGGCCCGAGAGGGGCACCGGGGGCGGGCATATTGGAGGACAAGTGGTAGCGACCGGGCGGGATGCGCGCGGAAAATCATGGGCGGATACGGAGGCTGCCACGCCAGACTTCATTGCAAACGGCGTCCGGATGGCGCAACAGATGAATCAGACCGCCGAGCAGTGCTTTCTTGACGCCGCCCGCGACTGGGCCCGCAACGGCGGCACCAGCGGCGAACCCCGTCCCGACGAAGCCGTGGAGGCTGTCTTCAGCTTCAACGACTTCTTCACCATGAAGATCGCCGGCACCGGCCGCCCGGTCTCGACCATCGACCCCAAGAGCTTCCTGCTCTCCGACGGGACCGACGAGGGCTCCATCGGCGGTCCCGTCGGCGGCCCGATCCCGAATCAGCCTAGCCGCTTCTACACCACCAGCACCTTTTCGCCGTGGCTCGGCCAGCAGATCAAGTTGGGTGAGCGGCGGTTCGTCTTCACCGCCACCAGTCCGTTCAACAAGTACTGGGAGGAGATCGGCGGCCGCGAAAACGCCTGGGAATCAGCCCCCCGCGTCGTGCGTCCCAATTCCTAGTCCCTCTTCCAGGCGCCGCAGCCCTAGAGCGGGACACCTGGGTCGGGGAGGCCGGCGCGTCTGGTCTTCGCGGCCCCTTGGGGTGGTCGCTTTGGCGAGAGAAACGTTGGGCCGTTTTGGATTCACGCAACTGACCAGGTTTCGCGGCAACACCATGTTGTTGGATTTTTCCATTACGCTCGGCGGGAATCCGGTGGATCTCACCGGTGCCGGCGTCTGGTTCACGGCCAAGACCTCGCCGGGCGTGAGCACCGTCATTTTTCAGAAGGCCGTGGGCTCCAGCATCACGGTACAAACATCACGGTCACCGACGCCGCGAGCGGCGCCGGCATGATCGAACTGGTTCCCGTCGATACCCATGGATTGGGGGCGAGGACCGTGCGACTGCACTTCGATCCGGAGGTAAAAATGGGGGGTTCGGTGTATCCGGTGGCCGCGGGGCGGCTGTTGGTTGAGCCGGATTTGACGGTGCGGGAGTAGTGGTCGATCCCCGAGCGCGCCGGACGATTCACAGCGTCTCTGAGTCGCACACGCTCCTGCAAGATCCGCTGCGGGCGGTGTGGCCAGCCGTTGTCGCCGCACAGCTGCCGGCGAGGCAACCAAGTCTATCGCTATTACCTTTGCCGGGCGACTGCCGGAGGCCGGGCGCCAGGCGGGTATCTGATTCCCGCCTGGGAAATCGAGTCGATGATGTGGAAAAGGCAGCCAAATGTGCGCGAGGGGGAATCGTTGGACGCGGGCCGACTGCGGCAATTGGTGGCGCGTGTCGTCTACAAACCCGATCAGAACCGCGTAGCGGTGACTTGGAAGAAGGATCCGGCGTAATGCGCTCAGCGGGACGGATTGATCCCAATGCGAATCCCTTGCCGAGGCTGAATGGTCTCCAGCGCCGCAAGACATTCCGGAAGCAGCGGAAGCAGGCCAGCGCCGCGCTGCCGTTGGCAAACAGCTGCTCTTGCCAGGCGTAAAACTGCATCGGGGAAAGGCTGGCCTCCTCGCAGATCTTGGAAATCGCCTGCTTCTCGATCAGATGAAGGCGCAACAATCTAATCTTGTCGTCCGCGCTCCAATGCCGTCTTTCTTTCTTCAAGGTCTCGCTCCAAAGACCGCTTCGGCCGCGTTTCGCCCAGTTTTAACCGATTCCTCCGCTTTCAACCGAGGCAGAACAATGTCGTGACCGCGTTAGGATGCCTTGCCGTGTCGGGCGTCACGCGACTGCTGATCCGGTGCGGCTGTTTCAGGTTGTTATGGCTTTGCTCAGTTCAGCGCAACTCGTCCGGTTGGTGCACCAGGTGGGGGAGGCGTGTCTGGGCGCGGTCGGGCGGGAGGCAAAGAGAGCCTGATCCAGCATTAGGGTCCGGTTAGCGGTGTGGCTTCCAAACCTCGCTCCCGGAGATAGCCGCTTACTGCACGGCGGATGCGGTCGGCGAGATCGGCAGATGGATGGGGTTCCGCTTCAACCAACGCTTTGGCGATGGCAATACAATCAGCAGCGGCGACCCGTGACGTGGGCACTCCATAACTTTGGAAGAGCCCTTCCAATCCGTTCAGGATGCTTTGCCGGCTCGCAAACTGCACCTGCGCCAGGGTCAGCCGACGCTCCTCCTGGTCGATCGCCGCAGCAAACACGGGATCGGTGAACTGCTGCTCGACGCAAAACTCAGCTAGTCCCGTAAGAGCTACTTCGAGGGACTTTCCCTGTACCGCCAGCAGGCGTTTTTCGAAGCTGATTCTGAGTTGCTGCTGGACGTGCTCGATCAGCGCAGCCATCAGAGCGTCCTTGTTGGGAAAGTACTGGTAAAGCGACCCAATGCTGACTCCGGCGGTAGCCGCTACCCGGTTTGTGTTGAATCCCTCGAGCGAATACTTCCTCAAAACGCGAGTTGCCGCCTCCAGAATCGTTGCCACCATAGCCTCGGAACGTGCCTGTTTGGGGACTTTTCGTGGGTTTAGCGCGCGCGCGGCTCGAGGCATGAATGCGAGTATACTACGCGAGCTTTTGCTTGCATACTATCTTCATGAAAACAAGGCGCAACTTGACTATCTTCCTGATTGTAAAGACGACAACCGAGTGGCTTGCCCTCGCGCCTGCCGAGCGATTTGAATTTGTGCGGAAGGCCTTGGTGCCTCTGCTCGCCAAACATGCCGATATCAAGTTTCGATTCTTTGACGTTGAGGCATTCTCGGCCCGGGCCAGTGATGTTTTTGTTTTGGAGACCGCAGAGCTTTGGTCCTATCAGTCCCTGGTGGAGGCCTTGCGCGAAACACCATTTTGGGACCGCTACTTCTCAGTCCTCGATATTCTTCCAGGTTTCGAGGATGGGTACGCGGATCACTATGGGGTCGAGGCCTTTTCGTCGCCGAAGTAAGAGGTGTCTGTTCTCATCTCCATTTGAGGAACAGCCCGTTTGCGACCCTCGGTGGGGCAATGAACTTATGTTGTTGATCGGAAGGCAGCGGCTCTGGTGCCCCCCGAGGGAATGCAAGCAATGGACTTGATTGGTGCCGCAAGGCACCTTTTTTGAGAAACAGTTTTTTGATCCGGACATGTGGAATGGAACGCTTTATCTTCTCTGTTGCCGCTCTCATGCTGGTCCAGTTTCTGGGCAATTCCGCCGGCTTTCACGTCTTCGGAGCCACCATGGGGGCGGGCGGGTGGCGCTGGCTTTTCTATGAGCCAGACTGCAGTGACGGACTCAGCCGAATTGAATACCTGATGGCAACCATCACGGACGAATCAATCTTGTTTCGACGGATGGAGCACTCATTCAGGCAAATCTTCAAGCAAGCCCGGGTGAAATCGAGTCCGCATTTTCTCTCCCAGGCGTTGAACACGATTGCTGACCTGATCCTTGTTAGGCAGCGAATGGCAGCACGGGCCATGGAAAGGCTGACCGAAACTCTGCGCCATGTCTTGATGAATTATTGCCGGCACAGGGTACACCACAGGGTATCGGGGGCGGAGGAGTTGGGCGGTATCCGCTGGTATCCGGCAATTGAGAAGACTCGCTTGGAAGGACGGCCGCGGCTTCGGTTTGAGGCGGGTCCGGTCATCGGTCTGCCTGGCATCCGGACGCTGATCCGGATGCCGTTCGTTGAAAGTGCCATCCAGCAGAGCGTGGCGCCAAAAGCCGGGCCGGGCCTACTGAAGATTGCGGTAAGGGACGCCCACGGTCGTCTTTGCCGCTTAGTGGAGGGCAAGGGTGATGGGCCGCATGGATAGGGTCCTGTTTGGGCCTATACGCCGTCGGCGCAATGTGTTGTGAGTGATCAGCTTGCTGATCTTGAAGCAGGTTTGCCTGCTGATCGATTCTGACGCACCTCCGGGTCCGCACTCGTCATCATTGCCCGCGTTACCGAAGTGCAGCCTTACGGGAAAGGCACATCCCTCATCACCATGGATGACGCGGCGCAGACGGAAACTTCCGTTGGTGAGTGCTGCGCCAAACTCTGGCGCGAACTAAGTCTGGGCCTCTCATGCCGGACTCAAAACGGTCTTTTCACGGTCAATTAGGGCCGGCTGGTATTCGTACTGTAATTAAGGAGCTTTCTTGTCATGTCTAAGTTTGATCGATTGATTCACGCATTTAGTGGCCTACTCGCTTTTAGCGGGCTGCTCGATGCTCAAAACACCGCTGGGGTGGGAGGTTTGAATGGCAACATCGCCCGCGCCGTTGCCTCAACTCCTGCCGGTGTTGCGCCGCCAGGGGGCCCGCGGCGGCTGGCGGGGGTTCGCGTCTGCATCGTTGAACTTTCAAAATGCGCGACTTCGGACGAGCTCGGTAACTTTCGTCTCAGCGAGATCCGCTCGGGAGTGTATTCCCTTGCCGTGCAGGTCAAAGGTGAGCCACCACTGCGACAGCCAGGTATCGAGATTCGCGCCGGTCTGGACGCGAGGGTCGAGGTGCTGCTTTCCCTGCCGGAAGTCTCCCGTCAGGAGATAGTCGTATCTGAGTCTATCCTCGTCGCTCCGGAGGAAGTGAAAGGGTCGAGCTTTCTGGTCCAGCCTCGCGAGATTCTAAAGTCGGCTGGCGCCATCCAGGACGTTTCCCGATATGTTCAGACTTTGCCCGGCGTGGCGATCGGCTCCGATGATTTACGCAATGACCTGATCGTCCGCGGGGGGAGCCCACTCGAAAACCTGTTCGTCATCGACAACATAGATATCCCCAACATCAATAACTTCGCTAATTTTGGAACCAGCGGGGGACCGGTCTCCACGCTCGACGCCAATTTGATTCGTGACGTCAACTTCCTAACCGGGGCTTTTCCGGCGCCTTACAGCAATCGCCTTTCCAGTGTTTTGCAAGTCGCTCAACGGGAGGGCGATCGCAAAGGGTTTTCCGGGCGCGCCGATCTTGCTTTCGCCGGGGCGGGGGTGATTGTCGAGGGACCGGTAGCAAAGGGGAAAGGGTCCTGGATTGTCTCCGCCCGCCGTAGCTTTCTCGACGCCTTCACTGATGACATCGGCCTTGGGGGGGTGCCCGTCAACTATAATCTGAACGCGAAGTTCGTCTACGATGCCTCTCCGCGGGATCGCCTCTGGTTCGTCAACATCACGGGATATGACTACATCAATATCAGGCCGAGAGCGAACGAACCCGATGACACCCTGACAATCAGGGCAGGCGGTTGGCGAAGCGCCTCCGGCTTTAACTGGCAGCGCCTGTTTGGTAGCCGTGGCGTGGGGTTGCTTGGGCTCGCGCACTCTGAAGCCGCGGTCCGGGAGACTCAAAGCGACCGTCTGTTGAATCAACAAACGAGCTTTACGGACCGCACGAGAGAAGGAGAATCCACACTCAAGTACGACCTGAGTGTGTACGTGCCGCTGTTCAACAAAGTACAGGCCGGCGGATCGATGAAGCTCTTCCGGGTGAGACTGAACGCCACGCAGCCCTTCGGCTTTGACAGTCAGTTTTCCCCAACTGCAGGCATTCTGCCGTTCAACATTCGGAATGACTTCAATGTAATTCAACCAGGCGGCTACATACAAACCACACAGAATCTGGGGAAGCGCATCAGCCTAACTTGGGGTGGGCGGTATGACAACTACCGTTATCTCAGCGCCACACGCTGGAGCCCGCGAGCCGGCCTGAGCTACCGCATCACGGACAACGTTTCCTGGCGCGCCGCCTGGGGAACTTATCATCAGCAGCCAGTGTTTTTTCTCTCCGGTGCCTTCCCACAGAACCGGCAGTTGCTTCCCATACGTTCCGATCATTTCTTGACGGGCTTGACCTGGATTGTGAACAGCAACACACGGGTCACCCTCGAAGGCTACTTCAAACGCTACAAAGACTACCCCGTGAGCCCGCTTTTTCCTCAATTCAGTCTGGCGAACGCGGGTGACAGCTTCGAGCAGAATGAGTTATTGCTTCCTTACGTCAGTTTCGGCCGAGGCCGGGTGCGCGGGTTGGAATTGTTCGTGGAGAAAAAGTTCGCCCGGAAGTGGTACGGTCAAGCCAACTGGTCCTGGTCACGGACGCGGCACGCTGGGTTCGATGGAATTCTCCGGCCCGGTTCTTTCGACTATCCGCTGGTCGGTAATGGCGTTATTGGCTACGCACTGAACCGCAAGTGGGACTTCAGCGTCCGTGGAGCGTACCTGACAGGCCGACCGATCACCCCCTTCAACACGGCTCTGTCCGCTGCTCAGCGCCGGGCCGTGTTTGACCTGGCCCGCTACAACAGTGTTCGCGCTCCAGACTACTTCCGGCTCGATTTCCGTGTAGATCGCACCTTCACCTTTCGGGAGAAACCGGTTGTGTTGTTTGTTGGCTTGCAGAATGCCACGAATCGGCAGAACTTTGCCTTTCCCAGTTGGAGTCGCACCAACAACAGGCAAACGATCGAAACGCAACTGGGACTGTTCCCCATCGTGGGGCTGAACTGGAAGTTCTGAGGCTCTACCTGCAGCGATTGCGCACTTGGTGTGTCAGCACTGATCCGGAGTTTGCGCCGAAGGCCGCCGAGGTGGTTGGTTTGTACCTAAATCCGCCACTAAACGCACTGGCGTTGCGTGTCGATGAAAAGCCCAGAATTCAAATTCATGGGCGGACAGGGATACAGTAGAAGGGTTCATGATGAGAATTCCACTGGTTGTTTTGCTGGCGGTAGCCGCCCACGGCGCCGATTTTGACGTGCTCCTACGCAACGCCCGCGTGGTCGACGGCACCGGGAACCCGTGGTTCCTGGCCGATGTAGGCATCAAGGACGGCCGGATTGCCAAGATCGGTATGCTTCCCAATGCCTCGGCCGACCGGGTAATCGACGCGGCCCGGCGCACCCTCGCCCCCGGCTTCATCGACGTCCATACGCATATCGAGCAGGGCATCTTCCTGGTTCCGCGCGCCGATTCCTTTCTCCGCGACGGCGTCACCACGTTGGTCACGGGCAACTGCGGCATGTCGGCCGTGAACATGAAGGAGTTCTTCGCCCGCCTCGAAAAGAGCGGCATTGGTCCCAACATCTCGGCTCTTATCGGCCACAATGCCGTCCGGACCGCAGTGATGGGATCCGCCAACCGGCCGCCCACCCCGGCCGAACAGGAAAAGATGAACGCGCTGGTCGCCCAGGCGGTGCGCGATGGCGCCGTTGGCTTCTCGACCGGACTCTGGTACGTCCCCGGGACTTACTCGCAGACTCCGGAGGTTGCCGCGATGGCCCGCGCCGCCGCGGCGGCCGGTGCGCAGGTCTACGCCACGCATATGCGGGACGAGGGCATGTCGGTGGAAGCCGCGATCAACGAAGCTGTCGTGATCGGCCGCGAATCGGGGCTTCCGGTGCAGATCTCCCATTTCAAGATCATTGACCGCCGGCGCTGGAGCAACTCCACCAAGACGCTCGCCCTGGTGGAAGCGGCCCGCAACGAGGGGCTCGACGTGGTGGTGGACCAGTATCCCTACACCGCCGCGAGCGCCACGATGGACATTTTTTTCCCCCGCGATGTCTTTGCCGACGGCCCGGCGGCGATTCACGAACGCCTCTCCTCCCCGGCCAGCCGCAAACGGATCGCGGCCCAGATGGCCAAAGAGGTCGGCCTCCGTCAGGGCCAGCCTAACTATACGTTTGCCGTGATCTCCGACTCGCCGGAAGACCGCTCCCTCGAAGGCAAGAACATCAGCGAGATCAATCTCGCCAGGGGCCGGAAAGCCACCCTGGCCGACGAGATCGAGACCGTGATCGACCTGCGGCTCAAAGGCCGGCCGTCGATTGTGTACCACACCATGAGCGACGAAGACGTGGACCGGATCATGAAGCACCCCTACACCGCCGTGGCTAGCGATGGGAGCCTCGTGCCGTTCGGGAAAACCATGCCCCACCCGCGCAACTATGGGACTAACGCGCGCGTGCTGGCCAAGTATGTGCGGGAGCGCGGCGTACTGACACTGGAAGACGCAATCCGGAAGATGACTTCCCTGCCCGCGCGGACCTTTGGCTTGAAGGACCGGGGGCAAGTGCGCGAGGGGTTCGCCGCCGACCTGGTGCTGTTCGACCCGGCCAAGGTGCAGGACAAGGCGGAGTTCAACAAGCCGCACCAGTACACGACCGGCTTTGACTTTGTGCTGGTCAACGGGGCGATTTCGGTGGACGAAGGCCAGCCCAACACGGTGCGACAGGGACGGGTGCTGCGTCAGAATTAGCGTTGCCAATCGCTCTCGAACGATGGGGGTTGTTTCTGACGGGCGCCCGGAGTCCGGGAGGCTACGCGGGCCAACCGAAGCGCTTTTCCGCTGGAATGATTTCCCGGCGGATCCAGAGCTACGACAGGCCGGAACGGCGGCGTTTCGGCGCCGGCGGCGTCCGGGTGGCCCATCCGGCTTTGCCGTCGTGCCTATTTACCCCCGGGCATCCCGGGCAACTCAGGAAAAGTGATGGGAGTGCAGCCGTTCGACAGCATGCCGGAGGCGCACGCCCCTGGTCGGGATCACCGAGCCGATGGTTGACCCGAGATCACCAGGACTCGGAACTTTCTCCGTTTTAGAAGAGGGACGCGCTCTTCCAGCAGTATGGGGACCGCAACAACACGGTGCGGCTGCATGGCGCGATTGGATCAGTGACTCCGGCCGCCATGCTGGCCGGCCGCATGAGCCTTCAACTATAATGGCGATGCCAGAGGAAGTTGGAGCAGGCTCTGCGGGGACGCAACCATGCCCGGAATTACTCTACTGGCGAGTCGTTTCCTGAAGAGCGGAACGGACAATAACGGAAAGGCTCCCTTTCCCTTTCAGGCTGAGTAATCACAAACCGAGCAGCGCTTCTACCGTATCAGTTTTCGCCCAGTCTCCCCGATGGGTTTACCCAGGAATCCGACCCTTGCACCGCAGGACTTTCATTCGCTCCCTCTCCCGCTCCGCAGCCGTCTTCAGCTGCGCCGACTTACTCGGCGGTCTCCCCCTCGGCGTCGAATTCGTCAATGTCGCCAAGGAATCCGGCCTTCGCGCCCAAACCATCTACGGCAGCCAGGCCCGCAACAAGTTCCTCATCGAAACGACCGGTTGCGGCGCCGCCTTCTTCGACTTTGATCACGACGGCTGGCTCGACATCTTCCTCGTCAACGGCACGCGCTTTGAAACCACCTGGCCCGCCGGCGCCGCCCCGGTTAGCCGGCTGTACAAGAACAATCGCGACGGCACCTTTACTGATGTCACGATCCCTTCCGGCATGGCGCGCACCGGCTGGGGCTCCGGCTGTTGCGTTGGCGATTACAACAACGACGGCCTGGACGACCTTTTTGTCACGTACTGGGGCGACTGCTCGCTGTGGAAAAACCTGGGCAACGGCAAGTTTGTTGACGTTGCGGCCTCGGCCGGCGTCACCACCCGCACCACCTCCGGTCTGAAACGCCACAACACCGGCTGCGCCTTCCTTGACTACGACCGCGACGGCCATCTCGACCTCTTCATCGCCAACTACATCGACTTCGATCCCAAAACGGCTCCGCTTCCCGAGTCCGGCCCCTGCAAGTACAAAGGCATCCTCGTTGCGTGCGGCCCTCCCGGCCTTCAGGGCGGCAAGAACATCCTTTTCCACAACGAGGGCAACGGCAAGTTCACCGATGTCTCCGCGGCGAGCGGCATTTTGAAAACTCCCGGCACCTATGGTCTCGGTGTCGTCGCCGCCGACCTCGATAACGATGGTTGGCCTGACATCTACGTTGCCAACGACTCCACTTCCTCAACACTCTACCGAAACAACCACGACGGCACCTTCACGGATATCGCCATTGAAGCCGGCGCCGCTTACTCCGCCGACGGCAAGCCCCAAGCGGGCATGGGCGTGGCCGTCGCCGATTACGATGGTGACGGCCGCCTCGACATCGTCAAAACTAACTTCGCCGGCGACACGACCAGCCTCTATCGCAACGTGGACAAAGGGGTCTTCGATGATCAAACCTTCCAGGCGGGTCTTGGCCGGGTCACGCGCTTTCTCGGCTGGGGCGCGGCGTTCCTCGATTTCGACAACGACTCTTACCCGGACATTCTCCTTTGCAATGGCCACGTTTTTCCCGAGGTTGGAGAGTCCAGCACGGAATCCGGCTACCGGCAGCGCAAAGTGGCCTACCGCAATCTCGGTAACGGTAAGTTCGCGGAGGTCTCGGCCTCCCTCGGTCCCGGTATCCTGGAACAGGTGCCCGGCCGCGGCATGGCCGTCGGCGATTTCGACAATGATGGCGATCTCGACGTTCTCGTCAATTGCGTGAATGACCTTCCGCAGCTCCTTCGCTGCCAGTCCACCCACAATCACAACTGGATCAAGATCAAAGCCGTTGGCGTCCGGTCCAACCGCAGCGCCATCGGGGCACGCGTCATCTGCCACGCCGCCGGACGCCGCCTGATCGCCGAGGTATCGAGCGGCGGTAGTTACCTCTCCCAAAACGATCTCCGCGTCCACTTCGGCCTCGCCTCGGCCGATCGCGCCACGATTGAAATTCTGTGGCCCAGCGGCCTGCATGACCGCCTCCCGGACCTGCCCGTCAATCAGATCGTAAAAGTTCTCGAAGGCTCCTCACCGGCGTGAGGGCAGGGCGGCTCCTCCCGCGCCCATCGTCGATAACCGTCTGACCTGATCGGCTTCGAGCTTCTTCTTCACCGCGGCCGCCTTGGCAAACAACTCCCGCGCCGCCCCGGCTTCTCCCTGCTGCTGCCGCACCTGCGCCAGCATGTTGAATGGCCCCGGCGTGGTCGGGTCCAGCCGGATCGCTTCCTGCAGGGCCTTGGCTGCCCCCTCCAGGTCCCCCTTCTGCTTCAAGGCCGTCCCCAACATGTAGTAAGCCGCACCGTAGTTCGGCCGTTGCTCCACGGCGCCGCGCATGGCCGCGATGGTGTCATCGAACTCGCCTTCCTGCCAGGCCGTGATTCCCAAGGTGTAATACGCCTCCGCCATGTCTGGCTGGAGCCGCAGCGCTTCGCGAAATTCCTTTCGGGCCTCGGTGAGTTCGTCCTTCTGCTTCAACGCGAGGCCCAGGTTATAGTGCACTAACGCCATCTCGGGAAAATCGAGGGTTAATTGGCGCAGCCGCGGCAAGGCGGCGTCGTAGTCCCCTTTCTGCAGCAAGGCGAAGGCGATGTTGATCCGGGCGCCGCGATCGCCGGGAGTCCGCTGCAGAATCCGTTCGAATTCGGCGATGCCGCGCACCGCGTCGCCGGTCTCTACGAGCATCAATCCGAGATTGTTGCGGAAGTCGTGATCTTCCGGACGGAGCGCTACCGCGCGCTCGTAGGCATTGCGGGCAGCGGGGTTTCGATTCCGGGCCTGTTCGATCGCGCCGAGTTGATTCCACGCCTCGGCCCGTTTCGGCCCGAGGCGGGTGCTGCGTTCGGCCTGTTCGGCCGCGAGGTCCAACTGACCGGTCTCGTGGAGCATTCCCGCGAGGCGGTAGCGGTACTCCGCATTGCCGGGCTCCAAGGTGACGGCGCGCTGCAGACTCGCCACCGCCGCGTCGCGATCCTGTCGCAGCCATCTTGCCACGGCGAGGTGATAGTGGCCGATGGCGAGGCGTGGATCGAGGCCGACGGCCTGTTCAAAGTGTTTGATGGCCTCGTCCGGGCGCCGCAACACGGCGAGCAGGAAGCCCATTTCGTCATAGACCCAGGCTGGCTGTGGACTGCTCCGCGCCGCCTGGCTGAAGGCGTCCAAAGCTCCCGCGGCATCGCCCTTGGCTTTGCGCGCTCTGGCTTCAGCGATCCAGTCTGCGTTGGTCAGCAGGAGGGCACACAGGATGGCAGTGATGGCCAAAGCTTTCGATTACTCCGTTTCCACAAGATGACTACTTTCGACACCATTATAGGCGCCGCACAGCCGTGCCAGCTTGTGCCGCGGTCCCGCGCCTGAGGAGCGTGGGGAGCGCTTGACGACGAGGATCCAAGTTGATAGAGTCCCCCGAGCAGTATCTTGTCCTGGACTCGACAATCATGAAGATAACTCCATTTTCCCTACTGTTTCCGCTGGCGTTACTCTCGCTATCTCCCATCGCTTATGGTCAGGCCGTGTATGGCTCCATTGTAGGTACGGTGACGGACGGATCGGGCGCCGCCATTCCTAACGCCAAGATCATCATTACGGACACCGGCCGTCAGGTCAGTCAGTTGACCACCAGCAATGAGTCTGGAAACTTCAATCAGCGCTTTTTGATTGTCGGGCGCTACCGCCTTCGCGTCGAAGCGGGGGGGTTCAAGGCCTTTGTCCAGGACAATATTCCGGTATCGGTTGATAGCGAGATCCGGGTTGACCCGAAACTGGAAGTAGGTGAAGTCACCCAGACTCTGGAGGTCACCGCGGAGGCGAGCGTGCTCAAGACCGAGCGTTCGGATGTCGCCTCCACCTACTCCGAACGCACGGTAACCCAACTGCCCGTGTTGAACCGCCGCTTCACGAACTTTCAGCTGATGACGCCTGGGGTAGTCGCCTTTCCTACGTCCATGACGGCTGCATCGGCGGAGAATCCGCAGGGATCGTATCGCATGCTCGTCAATGGGCAAAGCTTTGCGGGAACCTCCCATCTGCTGGACGGCACGGACAACCATGATGCGGTGCTGGGGTGGATTGTGATCAACCCGACACTGGAGTCCGTGACCGAGGCCAAGATCACTACGGCGAACTACGATGCCGAGTTCGGCGTGGCCTCGGCGGGCGTCGTGAGCGCGCAGACCAAGTCGGGTACCAATCAGTTGCATGGATCGCTGTTTGAATTCCTGCGGAACGATAAGATGATCGCCCGTAACCCGTTCACGCAGTCGCGGCCGATTCCGAACTCGAACGGGCGACTTATCCCGCTGACGCAGTGGAACCAGTTTGGCGGGTCGATTGGCGGATCCATCATCCAGAACAAGCTCTTCTACTTTGGCGATTACCAGGGGACGCGGCGGAATACGGGCGGGGGCACGCTGCTGCGGGTTCCCTCGCAGGCGGAGCGGGCGGGCGACATGAGCGCCACCGGCATCAACATATTCGACCCGGCATCGGGAGCGGCGCCTTCCTCTCGCGCACCGTTTCCGAACAATGTGATTCCCGCCAGCCGGCTGGCCCCGCAAACTCAAGCCCTGCTTCGTTTCATTCCCGGGCCGAACGTGAACTCGATCCTGGATCAGCCCAACTTCGCCGCATCCGGCGGGGTGCGGTTTAATGACAACGCCGCCAACGTACGGGTGGATTACTTCGCCACGGATAAGGTTCACCTGTTTGGCCGTTACTCCATTCAGGATTTCGGCATGGTGGCTCCTGGCGCGTTCGGGCTGGTGGCCGGTGGACCCGGCTTAGACGCTTCGGGCTCTACCAACGCATATGCCGGCGCTTCCGATTCGCAGAACCACTCCGTGGCGGGTGGCTTTGACTACAACATGCGCCCCAATCTGCTGACCGATTTCCGGTTTGGCTTCATGCGCTACTACGTTTTTGGACAGCCGAATGGTATTGGCACGGCGCCGGCGAAGGACGCCGGCATCCCTGGCCTGAACGTGGATGATAAGTTCAACTCCGGCATGCCGGCGTTCTTTATCAATGGCTACGGCAGCAACCTGTTCCGCTTTGGCTATGCTCTCGGCGTCAACGGATGCAACTGTCCGTTGATTCAGGATGAGAAGCAGTATCAGTTCGTCAACAACTGGACCAAGATCCAGGGCAACCACACGCTGAAGTTCGGCGCCGACATTCGCCACGCGCGAAACCTCCGCGTGCCGTCCGACCGCCACCGGTCGGGCGAACTCAACTTTGATGCGGCCCGCACGCAGGGACCCACGGGTGGGGGCTCCGGGCTGGCGTCGTTCCTGATCGGTGATGTCTCCCGTTTTGAGCGCTACGTGTCGAAGGCTCTCGACGCGAGCGAAACCCAAAACCGGTTCTTCTTTTTCGCCCAGGACTCCTGGCGCGTGACCAGCAAACTGACGGTCAACTATGGTTTGCGTTGGGAAAACTACCGTCCGCAGCGGGTGAACGCGGCGGGGAACGGGGGCTTTGTGGACATCGCCACCGGGGAGGTACTCGTGGCGGGGCGCGACGGCGTCGGCCTGGACCTGAACGTGAAGACTTCGAACAAGCTGTTCGCTCCCCGGCTGGGCATTGCCTACCAATTGAATCCGAAGACCGTGATCCGTACCGGGTACGGTCGCGGTTTCAATCTGGGGGTTTTCGGGTCGATCTTCGGGCACAATGTGACGCAGAATCTTCCCGTGCTGGGCATTCAGAGCAACCAGCCGACGAATAACTTCGACGCCGTGTTCACACTGGCCAACGGCCCGACCGCGCTGGACCCGGGCTCGATTCTCGCCGCGCAGCGCAAAGGGCCGAACGGGCGTAACATTCTTCCGAACGGCGTGACGGCGTTCGTGATCACCAACCCGATCCGCTTCCCCACCGTGGATGCCTGGAACTTTACCATCCAGCGCCAGTTGAACGCCTCCTCGTCGTTTGAAATCGCCTATGTGGGGACCAAGGGCACCCACGTGTTCGCCGGCACGGGCGGCGACTACGACCCGAATCAACCCGATATCAATGGCTTCGGCACGCTGACGACCAACCAGCGGCGTCCGTTTTTCAATCTGTTTGGCTGGTCGCAAAACCTCCGGTACTACGGCAGTGACGCGAGCAACAACTACCACTCGATGCAACTCCGCTTCGACAAACGATTCGCTAGCGGCATTAACGTGATGTCCCACTACACGTGGTCGAAGAACATCGACTATGACGGGACTTACTACCCGCGCGATGCCCGTTTGGCCCGGGGCATTTCCAACAACAACCGCCGCCATGTTTTCTTCCTCGCCTCTCTCTACGAACTACCGTTCGGCAAGGGCCGCAAGTTCCTGAACACGAGTTCCCGCGCGGCGAATCTGGTGATCGGCGGCTGGCAGATGAACGGCACGTGGAGTTACATGGCCGGCCAGCCCTTCACGCCGAGCTACCGGGATTGCAACGCCGACCGGGATACCGGGTGGTGCCGTCCGGACCTGATCGGTGATTTCTCGGTTGCTGACCCCAGCCAGTTCGGTTGGTTCAAGACGGCGAGCGTGCCGCTGACGGCGAACGGGCAGGTGGATGGCCCCTGGCAGCGCCCGCAGCGGGCCCGTTTCGGCACCATCGGCCGCAACGCCATCTATGGCCCCAACTTCGGCCAATTGGATATGTCGTTCTTTAAGACGTTCTCCCTTAACGAACGCCACTCGATTCAGTTCCGGGCCGAGGCGTTTAACTTCACCAACCATACGAATCTGGCCAACCCGAACGCCTGCGTGGACTGCCCCGGGGTAGCGGGCCGTATCTTTGGGGCGTTTGCCTCTTACGTTCCCCGGCAGTGGCAGATGGCGCTGAAGTACGCATTCTGAGAGTTGGGTATGGTCGTGCCGGCTGGCGGCCGCCCCTCGGGGCGGGCACCAGCCGGTCTGTTTTTCGGACACACGGATTGGAGTACGATGGGACACGTGGGGGGTTGCTTGCAAGTCAGAGCGATGTGTATCTTGCTGGCGGCGTCGATAGGGGCCGCGGCGGGAGATCCGGCGTTTTTTGAATCGAAGATCCGGCCCGTGCTGGCGACGCGGTGCTACGGCTGTCATTCGTCGAAGATGAAGGCGCCGATGGGAGAACTGCGGCTCGATACGAAGGCGGGTCTGCAGCGGGGCGGGGTGAACGGTACGGTGGTGGTGGCCGGGAAACCGGCGCAAAGCCGGCTTCTGCAGGCGATGACCTACGAGGACACGCACCTGCAGATGCCGCCTTCGGGAAAGCTGCCGGAGACGGTCATCGCGGACTTTCGGCAATGGATTGCGAGCGGCGCCGACGACCCGCGGGCGGAGGACAGCCAGCCGGCGACGACGGCGTACAAGGGGATGTCACTCGCCGAGGGGCGGAAGTGGTGGGCGTTTCAGCCGCTGCAGAAGGCAACGGGAGCGAACAACGGGATTGATGGTTTTGTGCGGCAGGCGTTGGCGAGCAAAGGCCTGCAGCCTTCCGGACCGGCCGACGCGCGGACGCTGGTCAAGCGCCTTTATGTGGATCTGGTGGGATACAAGCCCACTTATGAAGAAGTCGAGGCTTTTGCGAGCAACCCCACCCCGGAGGCCTACAGCAGGCTGGTTGACGAGTTGCTGGCCTCCGAGCGGTACGGGGAGCGGTGGGGCCGGCACTGGATGGACGTGGCGCGCTTTGGGGAGGACAACCCGACAGGGGAGGCGACCAATCCGGGTTTTGCGTATGCTTGGCGTTACCGGGACTGGATCATTGAGGCGATCAACAAGGATGTGCCCTATGACCGTTTCGTGAAGCTGCAACTGGCGGCGGATTTGATGGAGGGAACGCCGAGAGAGGATCTGCGCGCATTGGGTTATCTGGGGGCAGCGCCGGTGTACCACAAGGATCTGCGTCTGTCCGAGCAAGTGATTGGCGGGTTCCTTGCCGATGATCTCGATGAGCGCGTGGACGCGGTATCGCGGGGCTTGCTGGGGATGACGGTGGCATGCGCACGGTGCCACGACCATAAGTTTGATCCGATTCCGACGAAGGACTACTACGGACTGGCCGGGGTGTTTGCGTCGACGATGCGGAGTGAGCGCCCGTTGTTCGCAGTGGATGCGGCCACCGAGCAGCGCTATCTGTGGCTGCGCAACCGGCTGTTCGATCTGCATTATCTGATCAAGCTGTTGACGGATCAGCCGACGACGGTGACCGGGGCAGCCGAGCGGGTAGAGAAGTGGAAGGTGGAGTTCGAGGCGTTGAAGCAGGAGGCGTTGTCGTTCGCCGAGCGGTATCCGAAGCTGACCGAGAGCCTGGAGAAGTATTGGAAAAAAGAGGAGCCCGAGCCGAAGGGAGCGAACGCGCAGCCGATCTGGAACCGGAGTAACGCTTCGACCGAACCGTTCATGAACGTGGTGTACGAGGCGGCGCAGGTGGTGGATGGCAGCGACACGCAGGTGACGATGATCCACTACAAGCCTGGCGAAGCGCGGGACCTTCCCGTGCTGCGGGCGGGCAATTACGCCAGCCCGGGCGAGATTGTACGGCGGCGCTTTCCGGCTGTGCTGGCCAAGGGGGAGGCGGAGTTCCGGCAGGGTTCCGGGAGGCGGGAGCTGGCCGAACGGATCTTTACCGACGCGGCGCCGCTGGCGGCGCGGGTGATCGTCAACCGGGTTTGGGGCTGGCACTTTGGACGGCCACTGGTGGCAACGGCGAGCGATTTCGGGGTGCAGGGGGAGAAGCCGACGCACCCGGAGTTGCTGGATTATCTGGCGACGGAGTTGATCGCGCACGGGTGGTCGCTCAAGTGGCTGCACCGGGAGATTGTGCACTCGGCGACGTACCGGCAGGCGAGCCAGCCGCGAGCGGAGGGGATGCGCCTCGATGCGGGCAATGCGCTGCTGTGGCGGATGAATCCGCGGCGGATGGAGGTGGAGGCCTACCGGGATACGCTGCTGCGGTTGTCGGGCCGGCTGGACGGGCGGATGTACGGGAAGCCGGAGGAGGTACACGCGCCGGAGAACGTGCGGCGGACGGTTTATGGGCGGGTGAGCCGGAGCGTGATGAGTGCTTTGTTGAAGACGTACGACTTCCCTGACCCGATGCAGACGGCCGGGGGGCGGGAGTTAACGATCAGCCCGCTGCAGCAGTTGTTTGTGATGAACAGCGAGTTTCTGCGCGCGGCGGCCGAGGCGTTGGCGGCGAGCGTGAGCGGAGCGGGGTCGAAGGCCGAGGCCGTGCGTCTGCTGTTCCGCAAGGCATTGAGCCGCGATGCGTCCCCGGCGGAGATCGACCGGGCGTTGACGTTATTGAACGAGGGAACGATGGAGCAGTTCGCGCAGGTATTGCTGGCGACCAATGAGGAGATCTTCTGGCCATGAGGCAGGTAGCGGGACGGCGCGCGATGTTGCGGCAGTTGTTCGGGGGGATGGGCAGTACGGCGCTGGCGGGAATGCTGGCAGGGGAGCAAGCGCGGGCCGCCGGGCGGTACAGCGGGCCGCGGACGCCGGGCAAGGCCAAGCGGGTGATTGCGTTGTGGTTGACGGGCGGGCCATCGCAAGTGGATTTGTTCGACCCCAAGGCGGCGCTCGTGAAGTATCAGGGGCAGCGGCCGGGGGCGGTGGATGTGCGGACGGAGCGGCAGACCGGAGGCTTGCTGCCGAGTCCGTTTGAGTTCCAGAAGCGGGGCCGTTGTGGGATGGAGATCAGCAATATCATCCCGCAACTGGCGACGGTAGCGGATGATTTGTGCGTGATTCGCTCGATGTATTCCTTCAACCCGACGCACACACCGGCGCTGAGTTTGTGGCATACGGGGACGGTATTGTTGAACCGGCCGTCGATCGGGTCGTGGGTGTCGTACGGATTGGGCACGGAGAACGAGAACCTGCCGGGGTTTGTGGCGCTGTCGGCGCGGGATAATGGCGGGGGCTTGGGGGGATCGGCGACGCGGGCGGGGTTTCTGCCGGCGGAGCATCAGGGGACGGGTTTTGACAGCGGGCAGACGGAGCCGGAGAAGATGATTCCGGACCTGCGCAACCGTTGGTTGGACACGGCGAGCCAGCGGCGGCAATTGGATGCGGTGCAGGCCATGAACCGGGAGTTTTCGCAGTCCTTCGGCGGGGATGATTTTCTGGAGGGCCGGATTCAATCGATGGAGTCGGCGTTTCGACTGCAGACGGCGGCGACGGACGCCTTCGACATTCGGAAGGAGCCGGCGGCCATCCGGGCCGAGTATGGGGAACACAACGCGGGCAACAGTTGCCTGCTGGCGCGGCGGTTGGTGGAGCGGGGAGTGCGCTATGTGCACGTCGCGCTGGGCAACTGGGACGACCATAAGGAACTGCCGGCGAACTACGCCAAGAACTGTCCGCCGATGGATCAGGCCGCGGCGGCCCTGGTGCGGGATCTGAAGCGGCGCGGGCTTCTCGATGAGACGATTGTGACCTGGGGCGGGGAGTTTGGGCGGACGCCGGTTTCCGAAAGCGGGACGGGCCGGGACCACAATCCCTATGGCTACACGATGTGGACGGCGGGCGGAGGATTTAAGGGCGGGTTGACTTACGGGGCGACGGATGAGTTTGGCTTCAAGGCCGTCGAGAACCGTGTTTCGGTGCACGACCTGCATGCGACTTTGTTGTACGCCCTGGGTATTGACCATACGAGTCTGACCTACCGGTATGCCGGACGGGATTTCCGGCTGACGGATGTGTTTGGGACGGTGGTGAAAGACCTCTTGACGCAGGGAGGATAGCCGGCGCTGCCGTTGGCGACGGCACGCCGCCCTCGACCGCTACCCGCAGCCATTCCGTCTGAGCCCGCGAGGGTAGGCCGGTAACCTCTCGTATTGGGCGATCTTCGACAAGCCATGTCGAGTTCCGTTCGATTTCCCTCGTTGGGTACTGCCTGCGAACCTGGGCGTTGGTGGCCGGGAACCGCTTCCTGCACGGCACGATCGAGCGTTGGCACCGCCAGCGATTCCGCCCCTTCTGGCGCGACAGACGGCGGGCCGAACGCGGTCGAACTGCGTGGTGGTGGCGGCTCGTTTCTGGTTCGCCACCTTCGCGTTGAGAGCCACGCTCCTGAACCTTCCGATTGGCGGTTTACCGGGGAGGCAGGCCGCCCAACTCGCGCATGGCCCGCTCGATGGTAGCCGTGGCGGCCGCAGGATCGGCAGTGGCGTCGAAGGCGAGGGGAGAACCGACGCGGAGACTGAGTTCGCCAGCCGCCGCGCGGCGGCGACCCTGCTCGCGCAGCTCCCGCAGCCCCGCCAACCACACCGGTACCACGGGCAGGCGCAGGTCGCGCGCGAGAATCCCGGCGCCGGGCTGCAAGGGAAGAAGTTCGCCCGTTTCCGAGCGGCGGCCCTCCGGGAACACCAATACCGAATAGCCGGCGTCCGCCAGCCGGCCCGCGTGTTGAAAGGCGCGGCGAACGCCCGCGCTGCGCGGCAGCGGGAATACCTGATAAGCCAGCAGCAGCAGCCCATACTGCACGCGCCGGGCCAGGCGCCGGAACCACGGCAGCGAGGGAGCCGGACAGCGGTAGTCGCCAAGCAGTTCGCCGCTCATGGCAATCGCCACGCGGCGGGCACGGCGCCACGGCAGACGCCCGACGAGCAGCGCGCCATCGATCGCCGTGAGATGGTTCGCCAACAGCAGCGCGGGGCCGGAGATCCCCTCGAGATGCTCGAGACCATAGAGGGGCGCGCGGCCGGAGAACCAGGCCGTCAGCGGGCGGAGGAGCAACCCGTGCAGCAGGGCGCGCAGCGCGGCAGCCCACCAGGATTGGGGCCAGCGGGGAAAGACAGGGTTTTGTTCCGGGGCCGTCTCCATCGCCGTCCGAGGCGCCGTCTGCGGCGCCGTCTCCGGCGCCGTCTCCGGGACGGGCGGCGAAGGGGCTGGCGCGGCGGGGGAAACAGCTCCGGCTTCGAGGCGAGCCGCGATGGTATGCCGGAGGGCACCGATGGTGGTTGATTCGCCGACCTCGCCTTCGTCGAGCGAAAGAGAGAAGCGGGATTCGAGCGCGGCAAGCAGGCTGACGCGGGCCAGCGAGTCGAGGGCGAGATGGCGGCCAAGCTCCCAGTCGTCGCGCAGCGCCCCCTGCCAGCGGGCGCCGGCGTCGCGGAGCGCCTGTTCGAGCGCGCTGGCGCGGAGGGATTCGACGGGTTCGCCGCTGACGATCGCCTGCGCGTACTCCCGGACGACGCCGCGCCGGACTTTGCGGGTGCCGGTGCGCGGGAAATCGAGGTCGGGCCACTCAGCCCAGCGGGCGATGCGCTGGTGGGGTTCGAGACGCGTGTTGGCACGCTGAACCACGGCCTCCCAATCCGCGTGGCCGCGGAAGAGGGCCATGGGGATGGGGCCGCCGGGGAGTTCAACGCCAACGACGATGGCGTCCGCGACTTCGGGTTCGGCGCGGAGAGCGTGCTCGATGTCCTCCGGGTAGATGTTCATGCCGTTCGAGGCGACGATGAGTTCCTTGCTGCGGCCGCGAAAGAAGAAGTTGCCGGCGGCGTCGGTTTCGGCCAGATCGCCGGTGGAAAACCATTCGCCGCCCCAGCCCTGGGCGCCGCCTTCCTTGCTCCAGTAGCCGGGGGAGACAGTTTCTCCCTTGACGAGAATCTCGCCGGTTTCGCTGATGCGGACCTGGCGGCCGGGCATGGACTTGCCAATGCTGCCGTGGCTCATCTTAAACGGGTGATTGACGCTGATGAGCGACGCCGTCTCCGTCATGCCGTAGCCCTGGATGACGGCGTAGCCGAGCCGGCGCCAGAGCCGTTCGGTCTGCTCCGGGAGCGAGGCGCCGCCACAGACGAAGGCCCAGAACTTCCAGCCAAGGCGGGCGTGGACGTCGCGGAAGAGCCACCAGCTTTTCAAAAAGTGCCCCCGAGCGGGGATGGCCAGGCGCGGGGCTAAATGATGCTGGTGGATGACCTCGGCGCCGAGCAGGTCGAGGTAGCGGGGCACGGTGGCGAGGACGGAGATGCGGCGTTCGCGCAGGGAGCGGATGACGTCGGCCGGGCTGAGTGCGGGGATGAAGTGGATTTCGCCGCGCAGAAGCGGGGGTACGAACAGGCCGAGCATCTGGCCGAAGACGTGGGAGAGAGGGAGCTGGACGAGGAAGCGGACAGGATGGAAGGGGCGTTCCCAGGGGAGGTATTTGGCGATCTCCCTCTCCATGGGCTCGAGGCTGGCGAGGGTGTTGCCGTGGGTAAGGCAGACACCTTTGGGCGCGGCGGTGGAGCCGGAGGTGAAGATGATCTGGGCAAGGGCGTCGCGGGCGGGGCCTTCGCCGCGGGGAGGCGCGGCGGGGAGGCCGGCGACGGTCTGGCGGAGATGGGCCAGTTCGCGGTGCTGCCAGAGGAGTTTGGCGCCGGTTTCTTCAACGATCCGATTGGCCCATTCCTGGCTGGACTGGGCGTCGATGGGGACAGCGACGATGCCGGTGGCGAGACAGGCCCAGAAGACGGCGGCCCATTCACCGGAGTTTTCGGCCCAGAGAATGACGCGGTCGCCCGGCTGGATGCCCTGGCGTTGCATCCAGGCGCCGGTCTGCCAGGCAAGTTGGGCCAGTTCGGCGTAGGTGATGCGGCGGGTGCGGAGCCCGTCGGCGTAGACATAGGCGAGGTTACGCTGATCGCCGGCCAGGTCCTCGAGATAGGTGCCGAGATGGCGCCGCATTTCCCTATCGTAGCGGGAAATCAAGGGGTGGGTACGGGTGCCGCAGCCGGCGCCGCGGAACCGAACCGCGACCGGAGCCAGTGGGAACCATCCTCAAACAGCGAGTAAAAGACAGGAACGGCCAGCAGGGTGAGCAGCAGGCAGAGGCTCTGGCCGCCGACGACGAGGAGGCCGATGCTGCGGTTGGTGGCTGCGCCGGGTCCGCCGCCGAGCACAAGGGGGACCATGCCGGCGACAAGCGCGAGGGTTGTCATGAGGATGGGGCGGAGGCGGTCCCGGTTGCCGGCGAGAATGGCTTCGTAGCGGGGCATGCCTTTGGCGCGGAGTTGGTTGGTGTGGTCGATCTGGAGGATGGCGTTTTTCTTAACGACGCCGAATAGCAGTAAGATGCCGAGCATCGAGAAGATATTCAGGGGCTGGCCCGCGAGGTAACTGCTCAGAAGGGCGAAGGGGATGCTGAGCGGCAGCGTCAGTAAGATCGTCACCGGATGGATGAGGCTTTCAAACTGGGCGGCGAGCACCATATACATAAAGGCAAAGGTAAGGCCGACGGCGAGTAAGAAGTAGTAACCGGTTTTTTCCAGCTCTTTGGCGTTGCCGGTGAGAGCTTCGGTGTAGGCGGGGGGCATATTGAGCGAACGGACGGCATCGCGGATGGCGGTGACCGCTTCGCTCTGGCTCGCGCCGGGGGCGAGGTTGGCGTAGAGGGTGACCTGGCGTTGGCGATTGAGGCGGTCGATGGAGCCGGGTCCGGCGGCGCGTTCGAGGCGCACGAGCTGGCTGAGGGGCACGAGGCCGCGGTCTTCGCTATCGCCCGGCAGGCGGCGGGGGACGAGAATTTCGTCGAGGCGGGCGGCATCGCCGCGCTCGGCGAGGCGGGCGCGGAGCCGGATGCCGTACAGGTTTTTTCCTTCGCCGTAGTTGCCGACGAGTTCGCCGGCGTAGAGGGTATTGATGGCGGCGGCAATATCATCGACCTGGACGCCGAGGTCGGCGGCGCGTTCGCGGTTAACGTGGATGCGCAGTTCGGGTTTTCCGGGCAGCAGGCTGCGGTCGCTATCGGCGAGTTTGGGATTGTTCTTCATGATCGCCAGGACGCGGGCGGAGTACTCTTCGAGCCGGTCGAGGTCGGGACCGCGGAGGACGAACTGGACTTCGGTGTTTTTTTCGCCGCCGCTAAAGGGGTCGATGGGCTGGACGGAGGTGTAGATATCCGGGGGAAAGCGCTGAATTTTCCGGCGGGTGAGGGCGACGAGGGCCTGCTGGTCCTGTTCGCGTTCGGCGGGGGGCAGGAGGCGGACGAGAATATTGCCCTGGTTTACTTTCTGCAGGGCGTTGAAGCCGGGTACGGTGAGGGTGCTTTTCACCCCCGGCACCTCACGGCGGATGAGGCGGGCCACCTCTTCCATGACGTTTTCGGTGGCGGCGAGGCTGGCGCCTTCCGGGAGGCGAACGGAGACTTCAAATTCGCTTTCATCATCTTGAGCGATGAACTGAAAGCCGGTCAGCCAGGCCAGGGGGATGGTGCTCGAGACGACGAGCAGGCAGAGTAGCGCGACCTTGCCGCGGTGGGCCATGCTCCAGACGAGGAGGCGGGTGTAGGCGGTGTCGAGCCAGCGGTTCAGGGGCGAGGCGGCGCTGGGCGGGGCGCCGGGCGAGTGGCGGAGCCAGCGGGCGGCCAGGCTGGGGGTGAGCGTAAAGCTGACCAGGAGGCTGACGGCGATGGCGGCGGCGCTGGTGAAGCCAAAGCTGGACATGAACATGCCGACGATGCCGCCCATGAAGCCAATCGGAACGAAGACGGCGAGGAGGCTGAGAGTGGTGGCCATGACGGCCAAGCCGATTTCGCGGGTGCCTTCGATGGCAGCCTGTTCCGGGGGCAGACCGCGCTCCTCCATGACCTTGACGATGTTTTCGAGAACGACGATGGCGTCGTCGATGACGATGCCGACCATGAGGGTGAGGGCAAGCATCGTCATGAGGTTGAGGGTGTAGCCGAGGGCGGCCATGAGGGCGAAGCTGGTAACGATGGAGGTGGGGATGGCGAGGGCGGCGATGAGGGTGCTGCGCAGGTTGCCAAGAAAGATGTAGACGACGAGGGCGGCGAGGAGAGCGCCGACGACGAGATGTTCTTCAATTGAGTGGAGGCTCGCGCGGATGAATTCGCTCTGATCGCGGATCTTGGTGAGTTGAATGTCGGGGGGAAGTTCGGCGCGGATTTCGGTGAGGCGCTCTTCGACGGCGTCGATGAGGGCGACGGTGTTGACGCCGGATTGTTTGGCGACGGCGAGAACGATGGCGTTGGCGCCGTTCTGGCGGGCAATGCTTTTGGCTTCCCGGCCCGCGTCCCGGACGGTGGCCACGTCGGCGATGCGGATCGGGTAGCCGTTGCGTTGGGCAACAACGATGCGGGCGAAATCGTCCACGGCGGTAATCTTGCCCATGGTTTTGACGGTGAGAGAGCGGGGTCCCTGGTCGAGCGCACCACCGGGGAGTTCGAGATTCTGGGCGCGAAGGGCTTGGGCGAGATCGCTGATGGTGAGCTGGTAGGCGCGGAGTTTATCGAGGTCGGCGAGGATCTGTAGTTCGCGGGGGCGGCCGCCGTAGAGGGTGACCTTGCCGACACCGCTGACGCTCGCCAGGCGGTCGACGATCTGTTTATCGACGAGTTCGGTAAGGGCGGTGAGTTCGCGAGGCGAGGCGATGGCGTACAAAAGCACGTCGGCGGCGTCGGAGTTGATCTTCTGTACGACGGGTTTTTCGGCGGTACGAGGCAGGTCGTTGAGGACAAGGTCCACTTTTTGGCGGACTTCGGCGGCGGAGGCATCGATACTGCGGCCAATGTGGAACTGGACGACGACATTGGAAATGCCTTCACTCGAGATGGACCGGAGCTCTTCGATCCCGGCGACCGTGTTCACGGTGGCTTCGATTCGTTCGGTGATTTCGCGCTCAATCTCGGCCGGGCTCGCGCCGGGGTTGGCGGTGGTAACGGTGACGACGGGGAGGTCGACATTGGGAAAGCGGTCGAGACCGAGCAGAAAGAAGCTGACGGTGCCGACGACGGACATCGACAGGATGAGCATGGCGGCAAACACGGGCCGCCGGACACAGAGGGCCGCGAGGGTTTGCATGTTATTGTTTCCCCGCGGCTGTTACCGTCATGCCGTCATGGAGGCTGGGCGGGGGATCGACGATGACCGAAAGCCCGCCGGCGAGTCCGGGCGCCGGGGGCAGTTCGACGGCGTCGCCGCGCTTGCGGGGGAGGCCGACCAGATGGAGTTTGACCCGGCCGGTGGCGTAGGTCCAGACGCGGTAGGTTTCGGTGCGGGGGTCGAAATCGAGGGCGCGGAGGGGGAGGCGGATGAGAGGTTGCGTGCCGCCGAGCAGGATACGAGCCTGGGCGAAGTAGCCGGGTTTGAGGCGGCGCTGGGGGTTGGGGAACTCGGCTTCGACGGAGAGGGCGCGGGAGGCGGGATCGAGGGCGCCATTGGGCGCGCGGAGCTTGCCGTAGAAGGTCTCGCCAGGCAGGGCAGCGACCTGGGCTTCGACGGCGAGGCCGGGGTTGAGGCGGGCGGCCTGGGACTCGGACAGCGCGAAGACGAGGCGGAGCGGGTCGACGCGCTCGAGGCGGAGCGGCTTGGATTGGGGGGAGACAAACTCACCGACGGAAGCCGACCGGCCCGTGACGACCCCGGCAAAGGGAGCGCGAAGGACGGAGTCGGCGGCACGCTTGGTGGCCTGGGCCTCCTGGGCCTGCGTGGAGGCGAGCTGGGCGCGGGCGATGGCGATGCCGTGGGCCGCCTGACGGGCCGTGCTGGTGGCGAGGGCGACCTGCTGGCGGGCGCCGCGGAGGCGGGCCTGGGCCGAGAGGAGGTTGCTTTGGGAGCGGTCGTAGCTGTTTTGGGAGATGTCGCGAGTGGCGCGCAGCCGGCTCGCGCGGGCTTCGTCGATGGCGGCGAGGCGGACGTCTTCAGCGGCCTGGTCGAGGAGGGCCTGGGCGTTGAGGACATCGGCGCTGCGTTCAACGGCCGCCTGGCCCTCGGTACCGAGGCGGGCTTCCGCCTGCCGGAGCAGGGCTTCCATCTCGCGCACGCGGGCGCGGGCTTCGGCCAAACGCAGTTGGGCCTCGCGGTCCTCCAGGCGGAGGAGAGGGGCGCCGGCGGGCACGGAGTCGCCTGTCCGGACGTAGATCTCGCGGACCACGCCTTCCGTTTCCGGGGCCAGTTCGGCAGCGTCGATGGCGGCGAAGGCGGCGGAGCTTTCGAGCGCGGGCGGGGCGTCGAAGGCCTGGATGGCAGCGATGGTGACCACCGGCACCGAGGCCGGGGTGTTGGCCGCGGGCGCTGGGGTGGGGGTGCGACTGCAGGCGGAAAGCAGAAGGCAGACGACAACGGAAGCGGAAAGAGGTTTCATGGGAGCGGCTATTCGACCTGGATGGAGAAGGTTTCGAGGGTGAGGGCGGCGGCACGGCGGAGTTCCGCGGCGGCGAGGTTGAGCGTGCGGCGAGCGTTGACGAGGAGTTGCTGGCTTTCGGCGAGTTCGCCTTGCCGCACGTTGAGGCTGAGGTTGTTGGACTGGCCTTCGCGATAGAGGCGCAGTTCGCTTTCGAGGCGCTCGCGGCTGGCGGTCTGGCTGTCTTCGGCGGCGCGGACCCGGGACTGGGCGGCGGAGTAGGATTCCCAGGCGCGGCGGACTTCGAGGGTGGTCTGCACTTCGAGCTGCCGGAGCTGCGCCGCGGCCCGGCGTTCAAGCGCCTGCTGCTGGCCGAAGCGACCTTCGGCTTCCCGGTTGCGGAGCGGGAGTTCCACGGTAAGGGTGGCTTCGTAGGTGGGGTAGATGTTGCGCCAGACCTGGGAGTAGGCCCGACCGTGGCCACCGATGAGCTGGCCCGGCGGGTCGAGCGAGAAGCCGGGGAAGAGTTCGCCCTGCGGCACGGCGCGGCCGGCCAGCCCCTGGGCGGTGCGGGAGAGCGCGAGGTCAACGGCGGGTTTGCGGGCTTCGGCGGCGAGTTTGGTGCTCTCCTTCTCGGCGGCGAGGCGATGGGCGGCGGCGGCGAGTTCGGGCCGGAAGCGGAGGGCACGTTCGGCCAGTTCGCCGGCGGATTTGGCGTCGAGAGGAAGCTGCGTCTCGACGGGGCGCCACTGCTGCTCCCAGATGGGGTCCGAACCGTGGGCCGCCAACAGGGACTTGAGCTGCTGGGCAGCTTCTCCAGCCGCTCCGCGGGCCTGCGCGGCCTGCTCTTCCACGCGGCGGAGCTGGCCGCGGGCCCCGGCGAGTTCGTTGTCGGCCTGTTCGCCGGCCCGGACGAGGCGAGCGGTGGAGTCGAGCGCCTCCCGGGCATAGTTGACGCTGGCGGTAGCGGCGGTTTCGGCTTCAAGAGCGGCGACCCAACTCCAGTAGGCGGCCTCGACGCGGGCGGCGATATCGAGCACTTTGGCCTGCAGTTCCCGGTCGGCGGCCTGCCGGTTCAGGCGGCGGACGCGGAGGGCGGAGCGGAAGGGGTCGTCCCGGCGGAAGCGCCAGAGAGGAATCGAAAGGGTGGAGCGCCAGACGGGAGCGTAGTAAGGATTGAGAGAGGTGAAGGGGTTGGTGGTGGAGATGCGGTTGTTTTCGACGGTGTTCTCGAACGTGGCGCCGAACCAGGGGAGACGCTGGCGGAGCGTGGTGGCCTGGGTGGAGAGGCGTTCGTCGAGGCGGCCATTGACCCCTTGGAGAATGGAGGTAGCAGGCGTAGCGGCGTTGCGCCGGGCGAGGCGGAAACCGAGGACAGGATCAAAGGCGCCCTGGGCGGCCCGGACAGCGGCGGCGGCCGCCTGCGGGGCGGTGCGCTCGGCCACGAGTTCGGGGTTCTGCCGGAGGGCCAGGGCGATGGCATGGCCGAGGGTGAGCGGTTCGGCGGCGAAGGCGAGAAGGAGAATGCAGGTCATGAGCGGGCCTCGGGAAGCGGGAGCGGGTGGCGGGTGAGCGAGAGCAGATAGTCATGGAGCAGGGTGACTTTGGGATCCTTGGCGTCGCAGAAGCCAAGGAGCACTTCGGTGAGACAGCCATCGCTGGCGCTAGCGAGGGCCAGAGCTTGCATGGGCGGGAGGCCATCGGTTTCGAGGCGCTTGTAATCGGCGACGATTTGGGCGCGGCGGAGGGGGGCGATAGCGGGTTCAGCGACCAGCATTTCGAGGAGCGAGCGGAGCGAGAGAGCCTCGCCGGTCTGGATGGACTGGAGGTTGGCGCGCAGGTAGGCGCGGGTGAAGCGGCCGGGAGAGCCATCGTCGGGCTCTTCGTCGAGGAGGGCGTCGATGCGGGCGAGCGTCGTGGCAGCGACAAGATCGAACAGGCCGAGGAGAAGCTCCTGCCTTGACTTAAAGTGATGGGTTAATCCACCTTTGCTAAGTTGCGCTTTCGCAGCGACTTGATTGAGGGTGAGGGCGCGCGCTCCCTGGGATTCGAGGACGGCGCGGGCGGCGTTGAGGAGTTTGGCGCGGGAGAGTGCAGATTTGGAGGTCATGAAAACCGACCGGTCGGTCTTTTTCAGGGTACAAACCGACCTGTCGGTTCGTCAACTATTTTCCGCTAGGGCCGGGTGGCGTCGACCAGGTAGTCGACCGTAATCTGTTCGTGGGAGGTGTGGGAGGTGACACTGCCGCGACGAAAGACGAGGACCTGGGGAGACTCGTGGCGGACGCCGGTACTGGCGGCCAACTGATTCGACAACTCTCTATTTTTCTGCACGATCACTGTGTAGAGTGGAACCGTTGGATGATCCGCCGCGAACTGATTCACTTTCCGCTGGGCGGCCCAGCTGACGGGGCAGGTTTGGCTGTGTTTGAAGACGACGGCCATCTCCATTTCGAGCAGGTTGGCAGGGAGCGGCGGCGAGGAGTCCGCGTCATCGGCGGACTGAAAGAAGCGGTTGAAGAGACTCATGGATCTGATAGATTCCTAGGCAGTAAAGCGTATGTTTAAAACTCGAAGCGGCCAACCAGTTGGATAAAGCGGGCGGCTTTGGCCGAGGTGATGAGGCCGAAGCTGGGCGAGTTGAAGAACGCCTGGCCGGCCGGATTCACCTGGACGCTGAGACTGGTATTGGGCCCTTCAAAGTTCGTGTAGTTCAGGAAGTTGAAGGCTTCGCCGCGAAGTTCAAAGCGCACCCGATCCTTGATGGGGAAGGTGCGGGAGACGGCGAGGTCGATGTTGAACTCGCCGATTTGGCGGAGGGTATTGCGGCCCAGGTTCCCGAGCGAAGCGGGGAGCACGAGGGTCCGGTTGGCGCCGGCACCGGCGAAGAGGGGTCCGGCGGGGCGGAAGGGGAAGTTGGGGGAGGTGGGCGCGAGCAGGTAGCGGACGGCGAGGCCTTCTGGCGTCATGGCGGGGGCTTTGGCCTGCCCGTCGGTACCGACGACGAAGGGGCGCTGCTGGTTGGCGCCGGGCCAGAGGTTGCTTTGCGAGATGGTATCGGGCAGACCGCTGCGGGCAATGAGAATGGGGCTAATGGTGAAGCCGCGAAGCCAGGCGGGGCCGGGGGTTTTGACCTGCAGGGAGCCGGCGAAGACGTGAGGGCGGTCGAAGTTGGAGCGGGCGCGGTCGAGATTGCGGAAGAAGGCGGGGAACTGGCCGCCGTCCACATCGTTGGGTTGGGAGAAGCTGAATAGGCCGGTCCCGTCGTCGATGGATTTCGAGAAGGTATAGGTAGCGTTCCAGCCGAAGGTCCGGGAGAACTGCTTGGCGGCCTTGAGTTGGAGCGAGTGGTAGCTGGAGGTACCGGCGTGGACGAAGGAGTTCAGACCGCCGACGAGCGGCAGGCGGCGGGCCTGCTGGTTGACGGCGGCGGTGCCGATGCGGGCGAGTTCCTCGCCGCGTTCGAAGGGGATGGGATTGAACGGGAGGCTCAGCGGCAGGTTGTTGCCGCGGCTGCCGACGTAGCTGATATCGGCGACGGTGCCGCGGAGGACTTCGCGCTGGATGCCGAAGTTCCACTGGTAGCTGCGGGGCATGGGGTTGATCTGGCCGAACTGGGCGCCGGAGTTGAGGGGATTGGTGAGGGTGGCGGTGCGTTCGACAAAGAAGGGATCGGCGAAGTTCTGCACGGCGAGCAGCGGCATGCCCTGGAAGAAGCGGAAGGGCTGAGGGACGCCGACGCCGAGGTCGGGGAAGGCCTGGGCGACGGTGAAGCCGGGGTAGGTGACAACGCCGCCGAGGTTTGAAAAGATCTGGCTGAAGAACGACCCGGCGCCGGTGCGGATGACGGTTTTCGGGTCGAGCGAGTAGGCGAAGCCGACGCGGGGGGCGAAGTTGGTTTTCGCCGCCTGGAGGTTGAGCGAGCGGGTGGCGTTGACGCCGGCGACGAGGAGTTTGCCGGTGACGATATCGAGGCGAGAGTAGATGTCGTTCGACATGGTCATGGGCGATTCGTATTCGTAGCGGATGCCGAGGTTGAGGGTAAGGCGACGGGAGAGTTTCCAGTCGTCCTGGACGAACAGGCCGAGGTTGGTGTTGCGGCGGCCGGTGGGGGGTTGGGGGAGGTCGTAGTTGGCGGTGGCGATGAGGCCCTGGAGGAAGTCGCCGAGGGCGTGAATCGGGTTGCCGGGGTTGCGGTTGGCGGCGCTGAGTTCGCCGTTGAAGTTGTAGACGCCGGCGAAGTTGCCGCCGGGGTTGAAGACGTTGAACTGATTCTTGCGCAGTTGGAGGCCGGTTTTGAGGGTGTGGGCGCCGGTGGTGCGGGTGAGGGCGAAGGAGCCCTGGTAGTTGTTGTCAATCTGGCGGCGGTAGGTATTGGTATCGATGCCGAGACCTCGCCAGCCGCTGATGCTCATGATGGGGGTGGCGGCGAAGGAAGATCGCTCGATGCCGAGGGTTTCGCGGACGTTGATGCCGAGGCTGGGGGGATCGATTCGCGGGTTATTGCGTTGGAAGCCGGCGAAGGCTTCGGTGATGATGCGGGGCGACCAGATGTGGGTCCAGGAGAGGGAGACCTGGTGGCCGGTGGTGAGGCTGTCGCCGACGCGGGAGTCGAGGGGGCCGGGGATGATGGGGCCGCTGGGGTTGGTGACTCTGAAGGTGGTGTAGCGGCCGGTGAGGCGGGCTGCGGCGCCGATGGAGTGGTCGCCGCGGAGGGTGAACTGGTTATCGACGGTGGCGTTCGAGCCGGCGCTGAGGAAGTTGTTGAGGGTGCGGCCGTTGGCGGGGTCGGGGACGCCGGATTGGTTGGGGGTGGGTAGCAGGGAGAGGACTTTTTGAGCGGCGGGGTCGAGGCGGGAGGCGGGGATGCGGTTGTTGGGGAAGGGGGCGTTGGCGGAGGAGTCGAACAGGGAGATGGGGTTGGCGGCGAAGTCGCCGCGGCGGGCGGCTTCGGTGGGGATGGTGGACTGGCTGTTATAGGGCGAGACGCGGCGGAGCCCCTCGTAGTTGAAGAAGAAGAAGCTGCGGTCGGTGCCGTTGTAGAGTTTGGGGAGGCGCACGGGGCCGCCGAGTTTGCCGCCGAACTGGTTGAAGCGGTCCGACTGGCGCTCCTGACCGCGGAGGTTGCGGAAGAAGTTATTGGCGTTGAGCTTTTCGTTGCGGAAGTATTCGTAGAGGCTGCCGTGGAACTGGTTGGTGCCGCTGTCGGAGACGACGCTGACGAAGCCGCCGGAGGTGCGCCCGTACTCGGCGGTGTAGCCGGACGTAAGGACGCGGAATTCGCGGATGGCTTCCGTTGAGGGCATGCGGCCCACCCCGCCGGTGGAGCCGGAGACGACGCTGACGCCGTCGACGGCGAATTCGGAGTTGAGCGTGCGGGAGCCGTTAATCGAAAGCTGCGAGGCGTTGATGCCGGTGGCGGCGCCGCCGCTTGAGACGCCGCCGACGAGGGTGAGCAGGTTCAGGATGTTGCGGTTCGGCATGGGCAGGTCCTTAACCTGCGAGGTGTTGATGACGGCGCCCATCGCCGAGGTTTCGGCCTCCAGTTGGCCGAGGCCTTCGCCGACGACGGTGATGGTTTCGGCGACATCGCCGAGGGTCAGCATCACGTCAACGCGGGCGCGCTGCTTGAGCTGCAGGGTAACGGACGAGACCTCGGCCCGTTTGAAGCCTTTGGCCTCGACCCGGAGGGAGTAGACTCCGGCGGGGAGAGCGGGGGCGGAGTAGGCGCCCGAATCACTCGTCGTTCCGTCAAAAACGACCGCGCCGCGCGCGGTGCTGAAGACCGTCACCTTGGCTCCGGCCACCACGGCGCCCGAGGAGTCGGTTACAGTGCCACTTAATGCGCCGGTAACATCCTGCGCGGCGAGACGAGAGGCAGTACATACGGCAAAAAATAAGCAGACCCGAAAGCGAGACATTGATCCGATTGTTGCGGATCCCGGGAGTTATCGCAAGGTATTTCGGAAGTTCCGGGGCGCACGGCCGGTCAGGCCAGCGCCTCGAGCTGGGCCGAGGTCTCCTCCCAATCGGCCATCGTCTTTTCCAACTCCGCGCGTTTCCGGTCGAGGATACCCGAGACGCGCATCGCCTCCTCGGCGTTAAGGTAGGGCCGGGCTTCGAGTTCGGCGATCTCGGTCTCCGTCCGGGCGATCGTCTCCTCCAACTGCTTGCAACGATCCTCCATCTGCTTGAGCTTCATCGGGTTGACCCGCTTCTTGGGCTCGGCGGGGGGAGGAGCGGCGGCAGCCGGCGCCGGGGGAGCCGTCAACTGTGCAGCCATCCGGGCTTCGAGTACTTCGTCCTGGCCGGATTTCTTCCACAGATACTCTTCGTAGTTACCGGGATAGACGGTCAGGCCGCCGCCGCCCACTTCGAACACCTTCGTGGCCAGCTTATCGATGAAGTAACGGTCGTGGGAGACGAGGACGACCGTGCCGGTGAAGGAGGCCAGCGACTCAAGGAGGACGTCTTTGGCCCGCATGTCGAGGTGGTTGGTAGGTTCGTCGAGGAGCATGAAGTTCGACGGACGCAGCAGCATCTTGGCGAGGGCGTAGCGGTTCCGCTCCCCGCCCGAGAGCACGCCGATGCGCTTGAAGACATCGTCCTCGCTGAACAGGAAGCAGCCGAGCAGGCTGCGGAGTTCGGTTTGGGTCTTGCCGCCGCCCACGCTCGAGATATCGTCGAGCAGAGTCGCGTTGACGTCGAGTTCCTTGTACTGGTCCTGCGCGAAGTAGTCGACGTCGACGTTGTGGCCCAGGGTGTAGGTGCCGCGGGTGAGCGGCTCGGCCCCGGAGAGGAGTTTGATGAGCGTGGACTTCCCTGCCCCGTTGTGACCGACAAGGGCGATGCGGTCGCCGCGTTCGATGGTGAACGAGACGTCGGAGAAGACGGTTTTCGGCCCGTACACCTTGGCGATGCCGCGACACTCGGCGACGACGCGGCCGCTGGCTTTGGGCTGGGGGAAGGAGAAGTGAATCGTCTTTTCTTCGGGCGGAATCTCGATGCGCTCGATCTTTTCGAGTTCCTTGATGCGGCTCTGCACCTGCTTGGCCTTGGTGGCCTGAGCGCGGAACCGGTTGATGAAGGCTTCGAGGGCGTCGATGCGCTCCTTCTGATTCCGATAGGCGGCTTCGAGCTGTTCCCGGCGCTCGGTCTTCTGCTGGAGATACTTTTCGTAGTTACCGCTGTAGAAATGCATCCCTTTGTTCCAGATTTCGACGATTTTCTTGACCGTGACGTCAAGAAAGTAGCGATCGTGCGAGATCATGACAAAGGCATAGGGGTAGTTCTGCAGATAGTGTTCGAGCCAGTCGCGCGCTTCGATGTCGAGGTGGTTGGTCGGCTCGTCGAGCAGCAGCAGGTTTGGCTTTTCAAGCAGCAGTTTGCCGAGGGCGATGCGCATCTGCCAGCCGCCGGAGAACTCTTCGGTGGGCCGCCGCCAATCGTCCTTGTGAAAGCCGAGGCCATCGAGCACCATGCCGACCTGCGATTCGATGTTATAGCCGTCGCGGGTGGTGAACTCATTTTCGAGGCGGTGGAAGCGTTCGGTGACGGCGAGGTACTCGGGGCCGGCCGGGTCCAACTCCGACATCGACACCGTCAGCGCCTCCATCTCCTGCTCCATGGCCTTGAGGTTGTCGAACACGCTCATGCATTCGGCAAAGACGCTACGGCCGCGCAGCGACAGGCCATCCTGCGGCAGGTAGCCGATGGTCATGCCCTTGGTGAACTGAATGGAGCCGTAATCGAGCGACTCCATGCCGCCGAGGACCTTGAGCAGCGTTGACTTGCCGGTGCCGTTGCCGCCGACGAGGCCCGCCCGCTCCTGGGGGGTGATGAGCCAGGAGACGTTTTCAAACAGCAGTTTGGGGCCGAAGCGTTTGCCGGCAAGGTTGAGCGTGATCATTTAGGGCTGGTGGCGGAGAATGCGGCCGGCGCGGGTCTCGGTGAGCTTACCCTCGGCCACGGCGGCCTGGCCGTTGACGAAGACGTAGTCAAAGCCGGCGGCGTAGGCGTGGGGCGCCTGGTAGGTGGACGTATCCTGAACCTTTTCGGGATCAAACAGCACGAGATCGGCGGCAAAGCCTTCGCGCAGGTGGCCGCGGTCTTTGAGATGGAAGGTGCGGGCCGGCAGGGAGGTCATGCGCCGGACGGCGTCTTCGAGCGTCAGGACCTTGCGCTTGCGCACATACTCGGCGAGCACGCGCGGATTAGTGCCGTAGCCCCGCGGATGGGGCATGCCGACGCCGAAGTCGCGCACGCCGGCGTCGCTGGCGATCGCCGTATTGGGGTATTGCAGAATGCGCAGCATGTCTTCGTCACCCATCGAGTGATAGACCATCTGCGCGCCGCCCGCCGCGATCATGTCGAGAATCGTATCGGTTTCGGCCTTGCCCTCGATTTTGGCGATGGCGGCGATGTTCTTGCCCTCATACTCCGGCTTGGGCTTGTAGCTGGCGACAATGGCGTACGAGTAATCCTGGTGACCCAGCGCCGCCCGTTGCGCGCGCATCTCCTGCGTGATGCGGGCGCGGGTTTCCGGCGACTGGAGCCGCTCGCTGATCGCCCCCGGCCCGTCGGCCAGCGCCCAACTGGGCAGCGTGATGCCGAGGTTGGTCGACGAGTGATCGTAGGGATACTGATCGACGACGACATCGACGCCATCGCGCCGGAACTGTTCGACCAGGGCGATGGTCTCCTTCGAATAGCCCCAGATGGCCGGCGTATCGATCTTGAAGTGCGAAATCTGCACGCGCAGTCCGGAGGACTTCCCCACGGTGACCGCTTCGGTGATCGCCTCCTTCACCTTCCGCCCTTCGTCGCGCATATGGCTGGCGTAGACCGCGTTGTAACTGCCGGCCGTCTGCGCCAGGGCCACCACTTCCGGCGTATCCGAGTAAGTGCCGGGAACATAGATCAGACCGGTTGAAAAACCCACGGCGCCGTCGCGCATGGCCTGGTCGACCAAGGCCTGCATCTTCGTAATCTCTTCCGGAGTCGCCCGGCGATTGGCCGTGCCCATCACATCGCGCCGCACGGCGTTGTGGCCGATCAGCGAGCCGACGTTCAACCCCAGCCGGATCTCCTCGAGCCGCTTGAACCACCCGGCGAGGTCGGTGCGGGAGCCGCCGCAGTTGCCGGTGATCACCGACGTCACGCCCTGATAGAGAAAGTTGGCCGCCTGCGGATTGAGTTCGACGGCGCCTTCAAGATGCGTGTGCACGTCGATGAAGCCGGGCGCCAGAACGCGGTCGCGGGCGTCGATGGTAAGCCCGGCGGTCTTGCCGTTCAGGTTGCCGATGGCGGCGATGCGGTCCGCGCGCAAACCGACATCGGCGCGAAACCAGGGGTTGCCGGTGCCATCGATGACCCGGGCGTTCCGGATCAACACATCAAAATCGGCGGCGAAGGCAGCAGCGGCCAGAGCGACAAACAACAGCAGGCGCATGGGAGTAGTCCTTGAATTAACGGGCTACGGGGCCGAGAAAGAAGTCGAAGGCGTTGGCGAGAAAATCGCGTAAGTCACTGCGCTTGACCACCGCGTCGAGAAAGCCTTTCTCAACCAGGAACTCCGAGCGCTGGAACCCCGGCGGCAACTTCTGGCGAATGGTCTGTTCGATGACGCGCGGCCCGGCAAAGCCGATCAGAGCGCCAGGTTCGCCGATGTTCAGGTCGCCGAGCATGGCAAACGAAGCGGTGACCCCACCCGTGGTGGGATCGGTCAACAGGCTGATAAACGGCAGACCGGCTTCGTCGAGTTTCATCAGCGCGGCCGAGGTCCGGGCCATCTGCATCAGGCTGACGGCGCCCTCCTGCATGCGGGCGCCGCCCGAAGCCGAAACAATCAGCAGCGGGGTCCGTTCGGCCAGGCAGCGTTCAATGGCGCGCACAATCTTTTCGCCCACGACTGCACCCATGCTGCCGCCGATGAACTTCATATTGAACGCACAGCAGTGCACACGGCGGCCCTTGATGGTGCCCACCGCCGCGATGAGCGAGTCCCGATGCCCGGTGGTTTTCGCCATGCCGGCCATCCGGCTGGCGTAGGGTTTCGAGTCGACAAAGTGCAACGGGTCGGTCGAACGGAGCGTAGCATCCAGTTCCTGCCACTGCCCATCGTCAAATAACAGGTTCAGCCGCTCCTCGGCGTTCAGCTTGCAGTGAAAGCCGCACTGCGTGCACACCGACAGGTTCTCTTCAAGTTCCCTCTTCCAGATGATCTGGCCGCAGCCGTCACACTTCTCCCACAGCCCTTCGGTTTTCAGTTTGCGTTCGTCTTCGGGCTCGGTCGTAACGCTCGGGGTCTTACGGGTCCACCAGGACATTAGCCCTTAGGTTAGCGCGGGTACGGATGGCCCCGCAACGTGGCGAAGGCCCGGTAGATCTGTTCGGCCAGCATGGCGCGCGCCAGTTCATGCGGCCAGGTCATCAGGCTGAGCGACAGCAGGAGGTCCGCCCGTGCCCGCTGCGCATCGGTCAACCCGTCGTGCCCCCCGAGCAGGAACAGCAAGTCGCGCCCCTCGTCCTCGAGCTTCCCGACCAGCGCCGCAAAGTTCGGCGAAGGCAACTGCTTGCCCGCCGGATCGAGAAAGATCTTGTACGCCGAAGGATGCCGGTCGACAAAGTCGAGCGCCTCCGGCTTGACCTCCCGCGCTTGGGCCGGTGCATAGCGCGAGGTGCGCTTCAGATACTCCTCGGTCAGCGCCTGGGCGTGCTGATCGCGCACCTTCCCGATGAAGTAGACAAAAACCTTCAAGCTACATCCAGTATTCCCAGCGTCCCGTGGCGATGGTGTAGAGCGACAGGCAAAGGTTCGTCACCCCGTGCGCCAGGATGAGATCACCCAATCGCCTGGTTTTCACCATCCAGAGGTTGTAGATGACCCCGGTCAGTAGACCGACCTCCCAGAAAGGCCCGTGTTCGGAGGCGAACAGCACCGCCGTGATCAGCACCGACGAGAGCGAGTAGGCGCCCAGCGGAAGGCTGGTGAAGTCCGGATTGATGAGCCAGCGCATCATCCAGCCCCGCCAGAACAGCTCTTCGAGGATGGGTACGAGAATCGCCGCCCGCAGCGTCCGGAACACGAGCACGGCGGTCGAACCGAGCGCCTCGGGAGGAATCGAACTCGACAGCTGACCGGTGAGCGAGTTGGTAAACAACCAATGCTGCCGGTATCCCGGAATCAGCGTATCGGGAGCAATCCAGAGGAGCCAGACGACCACCCCCACCGCAATGCTTCCCACCGGCGCCGCACACCGGAAGTCGACCACCTTCCGCGAGAAAAACCAGACGATCACCGCCAGCACCACCACGCGGCAGTACTGCTCCCAGCGGGGGTCCCACGGCCAGTAAGGCGCGGCCATCAGCAGCAGCAGAAATGCCGCAAACGGCGCGACATAGGGAATGGCAGGGTGATTCCTCAAGGCTTGGTCCCCCGGATCCAATTCAGGATGGTGTTGTATTCGGGCGAGCCCTTTTCAAAACGGACTCCCCCGCCATGAGCCAGTTTCTTCGCGCCGAGCGTTCCTTCGCTCTCGGCATCGGAGATCGGCTTGAGCAGAATCAGACTCTGCTCGGGATCTTCGAGATTGATCACGTTCCGAGCCGTGGTTAACGTCGCGTTGAACTGCGTGTGCGAAGCGTGGCAGTGCACGCAGGCCTGCCCATCCTTACCCCGCGTGGTGAGGATGGGCTCGACGTAGCCGCGGAAGTAATCGTCATCGGGCCGGGCCCCGGTGGCGGTGGCGCGGGGAGCGCCCGGCTTGCGCGGCGCCGCCGGAGCGCGCCCCCACGCCTGCAGATTCGGCAGCTGCGCGGGCAGTTCGCTGAGCAGTTTCCTGACGATCGGCTCCCGATCGCCAACGAGCGGACCGGCCAGCCGCGCCGCCTCGCCGAAGTTCACATCCCGCAGAATGATCGAAGCGCCGCGGGCCAGCGAACCCAACTCCGGATGGTCCAGCAGCGGCAGCAGCGCGCGCGCCAGCCGGTCGTTTGCCTCGCCGAAGAAGACAATCTGTTCGACATCGTTGCCGATGCGGTTATAGACGGGCGGAAAGGGCGTCGTGTGATCAGCCGTAGGGTCGTAGACGTCTCCGCGCCGCAGTTCAAACTCCGTGAGCCCGGTTAACAGCGTCTTTTTCTGCCGAAGCGTACCCTGCTCCAGCACGCGTGCAAACTTGCGGGACAGCCGGTCTTCCACGGCCAGCCGGCCCCGCACCACCTGTTCCCGGTCCGCCGGACGCGCGAGGCCGGGAACCCAGTTGTTGTACAGATAGCGGATGTTCTCATCGGCCAGGTTGTAGACGGCCTCCCGCAGCGCCCGGTCGATCCAGGGGTGCTGCGGCTCGGCCAGCGCGGCCAGCAACGCGTCTTCAATCGTCTCGCGCGCGGCCGCGTCCGGCGACCAGAACCAGAACTGCCACAGCGCCTTGGCGGCCTGCAAACGGACGGCGGGCGCCGGGTCGCCCAGGAGCCTCGCAAGGGGCGCGGCAAACTCCGGCCGCCGGGCCAGGGCCGCAAAGTGCGACGCAAACACCCGCGTCGCGCCCCAACGCGTCCGCTCGTCGGGCGAGGCCAGAGCATCGAGCAGCGGCTGCGCCGAGGTAGCAGGGTACTCGCTGTAGAGCTGCCGGACCTGCGCCGCAGTCTCGCGCTGGACCAGCTTTGACGCATCGCCGAGCGCCCGGAAGTCCGGATTCGGTTTCGTGCGGCGAGGAGCGGGAGCGGGCTTGGTCAGCGGAAAGTAGGCGCTCAGGGCGAGAACCGCCATCTGCGTTTCTCGAAAGGGCGTCCGGAAGTTCTCGTACGTCTGCAGCGGATCGAGCCAGCCGCCAAACGGCCGCTGCCGCTTGAGCAGAAACTGCAGTCCCTTCTGCACCTGCGGATGCGAGACCGGCACCCCGGCCGCGGCCAGCGTCCAGAGCGCATGGCCGGTCTGGAATTCCACCGGCAGCGACTCCGGCTCCAGTTTGGCCGACCACTGCCCATCGGCGCGCTGAAGCCCAAGCAGGCGGGCGGCGTTGGCCGCAATCTTTGCCTGATGTTTGCGCGGATCTATCGCCGCCAGCGCTAGCGTCTGGTAGCACATATCGATCGTATTCTTGACCGCGTCCTGTTCAAGCAGCGCGGCGATGCGCGGGTCCCGGGTGTTCTCCCAGGCATACCAGGCCACCTCATAGGTGGATACCAGCGGCGTATTGCCGTTCGTCTCGTCCGGGGGCAGCTTGGTGCGGTCCCGGTAGTAGAGACGCAGATACTCCCCCACGCCGCGGTGGAAATCCTCGCGCCGCGGCGCCCCGGCCTGCTGCTCGTAAAGTGTAGTCAGATGCGACATGCGGCTGAGCACGTTCGCCCCAGCCGAGATCACCCGGGACCAGACCGCGCCCTCTTTTTCAAAGCCGTAAAGCGGCCGCGGGTTGTTGTAGAAGCGTTCGGCCAGAAACGCAAGCTGCCGCGGATAGTGCGTAGCATAGCCGTGCCGGCTGGCGTAGAGTTGCGCCCGCAGCGTGAAGTGGGTCGGATGACAGGCCACGCACAGGGTCGTCTCCTGGTGCGGTGTCGCAATCCGGTCGTAGACCCCGCCCCGGCGCGGGGTGTTGGCGTGCCAGGAGTCGCCGGCCCCGATCAGATAGTCGATGGCGGCCTGCACGGCCTCCTGCGGCTTGGCGTAGGGCGGCGCCGGGTAGAGCCGCGTAATCAGGGTGTAGGCCGGATGCGACATCCGTACGCGGATGTAGTAAGCGCCCGGCTGGCTCAGCACCCGGGTGGTAAACTTGTTGCCCGGCAGCGCCTGGACCTCATGCGGCAGGGCCACTGGATCCTCGCCCTCGGAGTACTCCACCAGCTTCCCGTTCACCACCCGGTGCAGACTGACATCCACCGGAATGTTATCCCGGTCCGGCACATCAAGCGCCAGGTGCAGTAGCTGCGGCGGCCCGGCCGGGAACGCAAAGCGAAACCAGTCTTCGGCCGGGGCCTGCTGGCGGCTGTCACCGAGCGGAATGTAGGGAGCCTCATCGCCCGAGGCGGCAACGGGCCGGCCAAGGACCACCGGCGTCGCGGAGGACCAGCTATCATTCGGCTCGCTCTCAACCTGCGGCGCCCGGTCGAGCGACCGCAGCACCGTCCGGACGGCCACTCCGTCCGGATGGGTCACCTCCAAGCGCATTCCCTGCCCCGCCCCCACATAGGTGAACAGATCGCCATCACCAGCGTGCAGGAGCTTGGTGAGCACCACCTCACCCCGCCGCCGCAGTTCCACCCGCACCGTCTCGCCTCCCAGTTGCCCGGGCGCGGGCACCGAAACGAGAACGGACTGCGGGCCGGCGAGCAGGTCCTTACGCACAACAGCGGCGGGCGCCAGGCCCACCGCTGCCAGTATCATCACAAACAGCACAGGCATATCCTACTAGCCTATCTTCTGTTGCAACTTCCTGATGTCCTCCAATTCCTGTTTCTGCGGATTGGCCTTGAGTGCCGCTTCGAGAGCCCGCTTGGCCTGTACGTTATCCCCGCGCTGAGAGTGCGCCATCGCCAGATGGTAGTGGAAGGTGGACACGGCCGGGAATTTAGCCGTCAACTCGGTGAATATGGGCAGGGCATTATTGGCCAAGCCCTTCTTAATGTAAATCCAACCCAGCGTGTCGGAGATCATCGGATCGTTTGGCGCCTTTTGCTTGGCCCGCTGCGCCAACGTCAGCGCCGTGTCGAGATCAGTGCCCTCTTCCGCCAGCAGGTAGGCAAGGTTATTCAGAGCGACGGCCTGGTCCGGCTGGATCTTCAGGACCTGCTCGTAAAGCGGCCGGGCCTCGGTCCGCCGTTTCATGGTATCCAGCGTGGTCGCCCGGTTGAGCAGCGGAACAATCAAATTCGGGTCCAGCTCCGAGGCCTTCTTCCACGACTCCAAGGCACCCCCCGCATCCCCTGCCAACCGCTGCGCCTCGGCGAGGCGCAGGTACAGATCCGGAACTTTATCCTGTTCCTTGATCGCTTTCCGGAAAACCTCTACCGCCTCGCCGTGCTGCCCGCCGCGCGCCGCAACGGTACCGCGGGCAATTTGCAGAGCCAGCGCCTTGGGATACTTGGCAATCTCCGCGTCGAGCATCTTGGCGGCGGCATCATACTGATTCTGCGCCATGTAGTTTTCCATCAATCCCATCAGGCCACGCAAATCCTGGAATTCGGAGAAGTAGAGTCGCCGAAAGCTCTCCTCGGCCGCCTTGAAATTCTTTTCCCGGAAGAGCAGGTAACCAAGTTGGTACTGCGCGTCGCGCGACGCAGGATAAGCTTTGATCGTTTTCTCAAGCAACTCCTTGGCTTGGCCAAACTCGTTCGTCGCCATCAGGGCATGCGACCGCACCAGCAACCCGAATATGTTGGAGGGATCCTGCGACAGCACCTCCTGAGACAGTTGCAGCGCAGAGGTCCAGTCCTGCTTTTGCAAACTCAGTTGTGCCAGAGAGTTGCGCGCCGGGAAGAAGTCGGGCCGCAGTTTAATCGCCTCAAGCAATTGCACCCTGGCTGCTTCAAACTCACCCCGAATGAGCAGTGCATTCCCTAAGTCGAAGCGCAGCACCGGGTTTTCCGGTCTCTTGGAAACGATCGACTGTAAATCGGTGATCGCCGCGTTCAGGTTCTTCGGATCTCCGCCCATCAGCCAAAGATGCGCCCGCAAAGCCAGCGCATCGGGATCCTTGGCGTCAGCCTTCAACATGCCATCGACCACCGCGAGGGCTTCGGCCAGCTTGTTCTGGCTCGCGTAGGAGGCCACAATTCCCTTACGCAGGTTCTTCTTGAGCGTTTCATCGGACAGCTTCGCCAGCCCGGCCTCAAAGGTTTGAATCGCTTTGTCGTGTTTGCCCAGCCTGGCGTAAAACGAACCCACGTCCTCGTAGGCAGTGGTGATCTTATCGCTGTTCTTGAGAAGGCCGTCAAGCGTCCCCGTCATCGCGGCCTCGTTGCGTAAGCCGGCGTAGTGCGCCGCCAGCGCCAGGTAAGCCTGCGACAGAGTCGGATTGGACTCCATTCGTTGCTTGGCCACCTGTTCAGCTTCAGGAATCTTTCCCGTCCGGGCATACAGTCCGTAGAGCAGGTCGTAGCCGCGGAGATACTGCTTGGCGCTTACGGTCAGCTTCTTCAGCAACTCCTCGGCCTCCGGCACGCGGTTCAACGCAATGTAGCAGGTCGCAATCGCGTATTGAATGTCCGGGTCGTTCGCCTTCACTTTGTCGGCGGCAAGGTAGCTGTCAAGAGCCTCCTGCGGCTTATTCCCAACCTGCTGCAGCATTCCCTGCAACCGCAAGTACTCAAACGAGGAGGGATGGGTCTTCTTGAAGCGGTCCGCCAGATCCTGCACCTCCTTCAGAATATTGCTGAACTTCTTCGGATTGGCCGAGTAGGCCGCCATGTAAAGATCCGTCAGCTGCCGGAAGGCATCGAGGTTATCCGGCTGTAACTCGACCGCCCGCTGGAATGCGTTCAAGGCATCACCGTACTGACCCAGCTTTACCGACGTCAGAGCCAGCCGGTAGTACGCCTCTCCGAAGCGGGCGTCCTCTTTGAGGGCGTTGCGAAACATGATCGAGGCTTCGCGAAACTTCGCCTTTTCGTAGTACTTGTTGCCGTTGGCGAGAAATTTCTTCTTGCGAGATTCCGGGTCGCTCAGGCAGGAATTCAGCAGCAGGGAGAGAGTAAGGATGAAAACGGTGACAAAACGGTTGGGCATCGGCGTGTTGAAGGAATCCTATACCTAATGGTACAACGCACCGAATTTTCCGCGCAGATGACAGAAGTACTGATCTTTATTCCTATTCCACCGGAACAGTTGGAACCAGGGGCCCAGTCAGCGGACTCTCCACGCCCCCTATCCGTAGGACTACCCGCAAGTCCGGGCCTTTTTCGTGGAATCCAGGCACACGCAGATTGATCTGATAAAGACCGACGTAGCCGGGCACCAGTCCGCTCCAGTCGACGATCATCTCTTCCTGCACCGTTGGCCCCCGGGTGAGGTCGGCCGGCGAGGCCACCCTGCGGAAGTACAACTGGACATCGTCCGTCTCAATCAGAGGCGACGAAGGAGCCGGCGCCCCGGCTGCCAAAGTGGTACGAGCCGGGATCCCCAACCCTACCGCGTAGAGTACCAGCGGTTCGTCCCGCCGAGCCGGACGCTCGGCGGTAACCGCCGCCCCGCTCGACCGGTACAGCAGCGCCCGCTTCGTCGCGGGGTCCGCCAGCGCCGCCGGACTGTAACGCGCCACGGTCAATTGTACCGGCGTCGCAGCCGCCTTGCGCTCCACCGACCGTACCACCAGCGGATACCGTCCCGCGGCCAGATTGGGCGGTATCTGGGCATTCACCTGACCGGTTGATGTCATCAACAAAGGCAGCGCAGCATTGTTGAGCGTCACGCAGAGGCCACCCAGCAAGGTTGGCAGCGGTGTCCCGGAAGCGGTTGCGCTCGCCCCCAGGTTGGAGCCGAAAATAGAAATCAGGCCGTTCTGGGCCGCGCCGGCGGCGTAGGTGCCCACGTTGACAATCCCATTAGCCGCCACCACGGGCCGGGCCGTGGGGGGGATCACATCGAGAGGAATGATGCTCAAACCGCTGATCGTCAATAGGTAAGCGTTGGCCAGCGCCGCGTCAATGGCCATCATCCGGCCTTCGACATTGACCCGTTGATTTCCCACCAGGCGGGACAGCGGCCCCTCTAGCGCCGCAACCGACCGGGACAGGCCCCCGGTGGTCGCATCCACCAGTTCTACGGCCGGGGTATCGGAAACCACAGTGTTGGCGTTCGCAATCACGGGCTGGGTGAACCGGGCGTAGACCGTGCCGCTGCCCGCCACAACCGCGGCAATGGGCCGCGTCGTCGTGGCCGCTGGACCTCCTCCGGGACCGCCGGGGGTGGGCGTGCTTCCCGCAATCGGCGACAGACTCTGGTTCAGAACCAAGCCATTGACCACATAGTACTGGCCTCGGGCACCGGCGCTGACCGGACCGAAGTACCCCGTCACCGGGGCGGGAGCCACCTGGCGGGCCTGGACATAGTCGTCCACCTGGGCGTCGTAGAGATAGGCGTTCCCGTTACCGGCCAGCAGCAGCATGTATTCCCCATTCGGGGTCACCGTCAGGGTCCGTGGCGCGGGGACGGTCACCGAGCCAATAATCGGGCTCACCGCGCGCGGTACCGCCTCGTCGCCCACCACGCGCCACAGCGTGCCGTTGCTCATCACAATCTGCACGCCGCGCTGGGTGACGCCCACGTGCGAGGGCGTCACAATCGGCACGTTGCCGTTAAAAGGAATCGGCGGAAACTTGATGCGCCCGGTGACCTCCAACCGCTCCGGATCAACGATCGAAACCGATTCGCTGCCGGAGTTGGCGACAAAGAGCGTGGCGTTGTCGGGCGACATGGCCAGCGTCCGCGGCAGCTGCCCCACTTTGATCGGGTTGAGCAGACGCCGCTGGCGGAGATCATAGACCTCCACGCGATTCATGCCCGAATTGGCGATATACAGCCGCTGGCGCACCGAGTCGATCACGAGATCCGTGAGCCCTTCAGAAGGTGACAGGCTGGTCCGGATCGGGACCAGGTTGCCGCGGGCTTCCGGATTCCGGCCATTCTGATAGACGCGTACAACGGAGGGTACATTCACGGCCTGGGGCGCCGAAAGCAGATAATCATACGACTGCGAGGTTCCGAGAGAACGGGCGGCGACGGCGTTGATTGAAAACTCAAAACCCGAGGTGGAGTTGCCATCGCGGAGCACGCGAACCGTCGGGGCTTGTTGCAGCGCCGCGGCGGCCGGGTTCTGGTTGGGATTGCCCGGTAGAACGATGCCGCCGCCGGGACCGGGAATGGGAATGACAATCCCGCCGCCGCCCGGACCGGGCAAACCGCCGCCGATGCCGGGAACGTTCACGTTGGTGGTCGTCGAAAGCTGCTGGAGCAGCGTCGTCGTTACGTTCAGCGGACCCGGGGTGCGGTTGACGTTGGCAATATCGACGCGGAAGGACCGCGTCTCCGGCACCGAGTTGCACGGATCAGTCGCCACGACCACGGCGTTGGTGGAAGGCTGCAGGACCGGGCTGCGCGCGATTTCGTTGACGGGAATGATCGTGATGCCGCTTTCGCTGAGAGCGTACAGGGCGGATCCGTCGAGGCTGGCAACGATTTTGCCTGCAAGATTCTCGGGCAACTGCAGAGCATCATAGATCAGCAGATTATCCGGATCGTCGATCAACAACTGTGTCACGTTCGCCCGCGCCGGCGGGTTTTGAATTGGAGCAATGTTGAAGGCGGCGAAGATGCGGGAACCGTCCGGGGTGAAGGCGCTGCCGCCCTGGTTCTGCTGGAGGTTGAACTGACCGCCTACCTGCGTGAAGCCGGCCGCGGTGACGGTCACCGACAAAGGAAACGGTGCATTGGCGGCGTTCTGCTGCGCGAGTACGCTCAGCGTTTCGGTCTCGAATAAACGCAGGCCCATCATAAACCGGGCGCCATCCGGGGAAACCGACAGAACCGTCGAGGTATCGTTAACAATCCGGCTGCGGATCACGCTGCCGGAGGCCGATTCATAGACAAAAACCACGCGTTGGGTATTATTGAACCCGTTGACGCCGATGATGCGCTCGCCGTTGCGCGTGGCAATCAACTGGCTGCGGTTCGCCAGAAAGGCCCGGCCGGAGAGCGGCGGCAGGACCGGCGGCAGCGGAGGAGGCGTGGCGACCGGTACCGTTAGCAGGGTCCGGGCGGTGTCCGTCACGGAGGCGTCATAGATCAGGAGGGTGTTCAGAAGGTTCCCGGCGCCCGACCCGATCGTGGTGATCAGCACGCGCCCATCGGCGCCGACCGCAACGCCTTCGGGTTTAGCGGGAAGGGAGACTTTCTGGACCACGGCCGGAGGATTGGCGCGGGTGTCAATGATGTTCAGCGAAGAGCCATCATGGCAGGTGACATAGAGGATGTTGCCGTCGCGCGACAGGGCCGCCGAGAGTGGCAGGGCGTCCGTCAGCACCGACGAAAGCACCCGCCGCTGCGTGACCGAAAAAATGTCAATTCGATTGTAGGGAGCCGGACGGACGAGATAAAGCAGGCCCCGGGTATCATCGAGAACCAGATCGCTGGCACCGCCGGTGATATTGATGACGGTGCCCAGAGTAGCGGCCTGTCCCGGAAGAACCAGAGCCACCAGGGCGAGGAGGACACGGACGAGACGCATGGAATCCTCCACTATAACCCGCGGCACGGGTGAAAGTTGCACGGCTCAGCGCAGGAGCGCCAGCACGTTGCCGGTTTCGCGAAGCAGATCAAGACGGGCGCGATCGAGGGCGTAGCGGGCGTCGAACAGCGCCATCCATTTTTCGCTCTCCTGGATGCGGGCCTCTTCGAGCTGGCGGAACGGGACGCGGCCCTCCTCAAAGAGAGCGAGAAGTTGGGAGACCTGATCCCGGGCGACTTCGAGGTCAAGTTTAGCCACCTCGGCGCTCAACTGCTGCTGGGCGACGAACTGCCAGGCGCGCCGGGCGCCGACCGCGATGCGGCCGCGCGCGGAGGTGACCTGGGTGCGCAGGGCGACAATGTCGGCCGAGGCGATGTTTTTTTGCGCGCGACTGGCCAGCGAGGGAACCAGGGGAATGCGGAAGGACATGCCGACCTGGGCGTTATTGGCGGCAAAGCGGTTAAAGAACTTGTCGTAGTTGTTGAACCGGGCAAAACGGCCGTACTGGGCCACAAGGTCGAAGGTGGGCAGGCGGGCCGCGTCGTGGCTGCGGAGTTCGAGGGCTTTGGCTTTGAGTTGAGAATCGAGCCGCTGGAGTTCGCGGGAGTTGCGTAGCGCGTTGGTGACCGCATCGGTCTCGCTGTCGATGATGGCGGGGACGCTCCGTTCGGGCTCGAGAGGCTGGACGCGGTCGGTGGGAGCAAGGCCGAGAAGCAGGGCGAGGTCGGTTTCAGCCGCCTCGCGATCGAACTCGAGGCGCTGCTGGCGCTGTTTGGCCTGGGCGAGTTTGAGGCGGGCGCGTTTCTCTTCGAGCGGCAGTTCCCTGCCCGCCTCGATGCGGATCTTGACGTTGCTCAGCAGGCTCTCCAAGCTGGCGATCTGCTGACTGACGGTCTTAGCGGCTTCAGCGATCCGGCCCGCCTCGACGTAGAGGGCCGCGGCACGGTAGCCCACCGATTCGCGGCGTTCTTCGCTGGAGATCCTGGCCGTTTGCTCGTCCTGGCGGCTCTTTTCAATCAGGAGGCGCTGAGGGCGGTTGAAGATGCTGGCGATGGCGCGGGCCTCGACGATGGACGGGGCCGAACCCTCCATGCTCATGGGAAAACCGCTCGAGTAGGCAAGTCCGCTGCCGACGAAGGCGCTGGGGGCGAACGGGTCGCGCGCGGCCCGGACAGTTTCGGCGGCTTTGCGTTCGTCGAGACGGGCGAGGGCGAGGTCGGGGTTCTGCGCCAGGGCCGTTTCGAGAACGGCCTTGAAGGTCATGGGGCGGATTTCAGCGTGGACGGCGAAGGCGAGGAGCAGGACAGGAAGAAGGCGCATGGTTATCGGAGGCTGAGTCCCCCATCGACGGCCAGGACCTGGCCGGTGAGGAAATCGCTGGCGGACAGGAGATAGCTGACGGCATCGGCGATTTCGTCGCCAGTGCCGGGGCGGCCGGCGGGCGTCGACCGGATCATACCGTCCAGGCCCGGAATGGTTTCCCCAAACGGAATGACGCCGGGGGCGACGGAGTTGACGGTGACGCCTGGACCGAAGCTCTTGGCGAGGGATTGGGTCAGCATGATGACACCGGCTTTCGAAGCGCAGTAGTGGGCATGATCGGCCCAGGGGCGGAGGCCGCCAAGGGAGCTGATGTTGACGATTCGACCGTGGCCCTGTGCTTTCATGCGGCGGCCTGCTTCGCGGCAGCAAAAGAAGGTCGCCTTAAGGTTGACGTTATGGATGAAGTCCCAGTCGGCCTCGGTCATCTCGAGGGGATCGAGACGGGTGAAGCGGGCGGCGTTATTGACGAGGCCGTCGAGACGGCCGAAATGGCGGTCGACGGCGGCGAACAGGGCCTCGATTTCCGATACCTTTTCGAGGTTGGCGGCAAAGACAGGAACTCCGCCGCACTCCCGGGCGGTTTCGCGGGCTTCGCTTGCCGAGGAGTGGTAGTGCAAGGCGACCTGGGCGCCTTCGCGGGCGAGGCGGAGGGCGATGGATCTACCGATGCGTTTGGCGGCGCCGGTGACCAGGATGACTTTTCCGTAGAGGTTGGGCAGCAGGTGCTCCTTACTCCATGGTACGTGGAGAGTGCCCCAAAAAATAGATCCTCCCGGACGATTGGCATATCTGAAAGAGCGCATGGATGCAATTTCCATGCTTCGAGCACCATCCTGCTGCCCCTCCGGCACGGTAAGTACCCTAATTTAATTTGAGGAGACCGATTCATGAAAACGCTGTTTTTGTCCGCCGCCGCTACCCTACTCTTTGTTTCTGCTGCTTCAGCGCAGGTGCCCTCGAGCGTGGCCTGGGTTCGTGTGGTCCACGCTTCTTCTGACGCTCCGGCGGTCGATATTCTGGCCAACGGCAATCTGGTGTTCCAGGGAATCAAGTACAAGGGCTTCACAGAATACACCCCGGTGCCTCCGGCTACCTATGACTTCAGCGTCAACGTGAGCGGCACGGCCACGACCGTGCTGCGCAGCGGCCCGACGACTTTGCGGGGTGGCTCTGCATATACCTTTTTCGCGTTTGGCCGCGTTCGGGGTGGCACGCTGCAGATAATGGGCGCGGGCGATGAGGTCGAGGCCCCGGGCATGGGCATGGCGAAGATCCGCGTCGTGCATGGCGCCTCGACCGCCCCGAACGTCGACATCTATGCGACGGCTCTGTATGCCCCGTTGATTGGCGCTCCGGCCTTGGCCAACGTGCCGTTTCCGCTGGCGAGCCACTATCTGACGGTCCCGGCAGGAGTTTACCAGGCTCGCGCGACGGTAGCTGGAACGCGCACCGTGGCGATCGACTCCGGACGGTTTCCGCTGATGAGCAACACGGCTAGGACGGTGGTGGCGTTGGATCCTTCGACCGCCGGTGGCGAGTTCGAACTCTTGGTCCTGCCGGACGCCAATTAGCAACAAATTGCGCGGAAAAAAAGGGCCGGGCGACAGCCCTGCCCTTTTGCCATGTATAACTGGTTAGGCCGCCGGTTCACCGTGCACTTCGAGATCTTCGACTTCGACGACATGGGGCGGCAGCGACGGCTGGGGAAGACGGTTACTGGTGTTCGCCCAGATCCAATAGAAGGCGGTGCAGGAGCTGAGGACACCACTCGCCACGCCGATCCAGCGGGTGTCGACGCGGTCCGAAGCGAGTCCGGCGCCGGTCATCGAGAGCATCATGACGGCCCAGACGAGGGTTTCAAGAGTAGCGAAGACGCGGCCGCGGTACTCGTCGCTGACGTGGCGGAGCAGAAGGGTCATGTTCATCACGGAGCTAAAGGCAACGGCAGCGCGGGACATTGACAGGAAGAAGAGCGCCCAGCCGTAATTCGTCATGAGGCTGAAGACAACGTAGCAGCCGCCGTGAAAGAGATAAGCCAGAGCAATCGTGCGCTTGTAGGCGGCAAACGAGAGGTGGGGCATGAGGCGGTGGGCGAAAAAGCCACCAATGACGAGGCCGAGACCGGCAACGCCCCACAGTTCGCCGATGCCGGCCGGGCCGCGGTGGAACACTCGTTCGCCGAACAGCGAAAAGAGCACCTGCGCGGCGCCGCCGCCGGTGGCCCAGCCGACGCCGACCATCATGAGGCCAAAGACGAGAGGGATGGAGGCGATGTAGCGGAGGCCTTCAACGTACTCGTTCCATGGCTTCATGACCTTGGTTTCGTTGAGCGAGTGGTCGCGGCGGGCGGTGAACTCGCCCTGGAGCAGGGAGACGCTCCAGGCGGAGAAGAGGAAGGAGACGGCGTTGAGGAAGAAGGCGGCTTCGTAGCCATAGGCGGCGGCGCTGGCGCCGCCGAGGAAGGACCCGATGGCGGTGGTGGTCCACTGCGTGGTCTGGGTCATGGTGTTGGCGGTGTGGAGTTCCTGTTTACTGGCGATGGCGGGCAGAATGGAGGTGCGACCGGAGGTGAAGAAGGGCGAAGCGCCCATGAGGAGGGCGCTGAGTAAATAGACGAGCCAGGTGCGGCCGGCGGGGATAGCCAACATGAACAGGATAGAGATGGCGGCGCGGAACAAGTCGCTCCAGAGCATCAGTTTGCGCCGGTCAAGCCGGTCGAGGGCCACGCCGGCGAGGGGGCCAGCCAGAAGCATGGGGATGGCGCGAGCGAGCATGACGCCGGAGACGGCGAAGCCAGAGTTGGTGTTTTGGAGAACGAGGCTGAAGACGGCAATGGTATTGAAGTGGTCGCCAACTTCGCTGACCACCTGACCGAACCACAGATTGCGGTAGTTGTGGTTCTGGCGGAGGAGTTGGGTAAAGCCGGCCATGGCTAGCCCCGCTCCGTGAGGAATACCCCCGCGAGAACGAGGGTGCCGCCACCCATGACGGCGGCGGTGAGCGGTTCCCCGAGCATGGGAATGGCCAGGAGGGTGGCAACAAAGGGCTGCAGATAGGCGAAGGCCGAGATGCGGGAGGCGGCGAGACGATGGAGGGCGTAGTAGAAGAAGAGGTAGCAGACCGTGGAGGAGACAACGGTCATGTAGAAGAAGGCCAGCCAGGCCTTGGTGGAGACGGCGCCGAAGTCAAAAGCGGCGACGGCGGAGTAGGTGAACGGCCACATCGTAAGTGCCCCGGCGGAATAGCTGAAGGCGATGATGGGGATGGCGCCGTGGCGGCGGGTGGCGTGTTTGCCGAAGACGGTGTAGACAGCGAAACTTGCGCCGGCGGCGAGCATGAACAGATCGCCGACCCAGGAGGAGGCGCCACCCTCGTGACCCTGTTGCAGGAGTACGACGCCGCCGATGGCGACGGCGAGGCCGACGAGCTTCAGAGGGGTGATGCGCTCCTGGCCGACGGCGGCGGCGAGGAAGAGGACGAGGATGGGGGTGAAGCTGATCACCAGGGCGGCGTTTCCGGCCGAGGTCTGGGCGATGCCGATGAGGAAGCAGGCCTGGTTGATGGCGATGCCGACCGAGCCGAGGAACAAAAAGATCGGCAACTCGCGAAACTTCACGGCGGGGGCGCCACGACGAACGCTCCACCAGTAGACCGGAAGCATGAGGGCGGCGGCGAGGACGGTGCGGAGGCTGGCGGCGACCAGGCCGGGCATCTCGCGGAGGACGATCTTCGAGAAGATAAAGTTAGCGCCCCAGAACAGGTAGACGCCGACGACGATCAGGTACAGCTTCCACGGACTACTACTGCCATCGTTCAACGGACGATCTCCTGGCGGACGGTGATGGAATCAAGGAACGGGAAGTCGATATCAAAGCCGAAGCCGGGGCCGGTGGGGACGGCGATAGTGCCGTGGGGGGTGGCTTCAACAGGCTGCGTGAGCAGTTCCCGCTTCCAGTAGCGCTGCGAGGCGGAGACATCGCCGGGCAGGACGAAGTTCGGGAGGCTGGCGAGGGCGATATTGTGGGCGCGGCCGATGCCGCTTTCGAGCATGCCGCCGCACCAGACGGGGATGTTGTGCTGCTGGCAGATGTCGTGGACTTTGATGGCTTCCGCGAAGCCGCCGACGCGGCCGAGCTTGATGTTGATGATGCCGCAGGCGTGGAGGCGGATGGCCTGTTCGGCGTGGTGGGCCGAGCGGATGCACTCGTCGAGGCAGATGGGGGTTTGGAGTTTGGCCTGGAGTTCGACGTGGTCGATGATCTCATCGTGGGCAAGGGGCTGTTCGATCATCATGAGATAGAGCTCGTCGAGGGCCTGGAGGCGGTCGGCGTCTCTGAGGGTGTAGGCCGAGTTGGCGTCGGCCATCATCTTGACGTGGGGGAAGCGCTTGCGGACTTCGCGGAGGTCTTCGATGTCGCGGCCGGGCTTAATCTTGATCTTGATGCGCTGGTAGCCGGCGGCGAGTTCCTTGTCAATGACGCGGAGGAGGTCGTCGACCGAGTCCTGGATGCCGAGCGAGACGCCGGAGGGGATTTCGGTGCGGGCGCCACCGCCGATGAGTTGATGGAGGGGGATGTTCTGGCGGCGGGCTTCGAGGTCCCAGATGGCGGCTTCGACGCCGCCGCGGGCCATGCGGTGGCCGCGGATGTGGGCCAGGCGCGGGGCGACTTCGCGGGCGGATTCGAGGGGGTGGTTGAGAACGCGGGGGGCGACGTAGTCGCGGACGATCATCCAGGCCGAGTCGGTCCACTCTTCGTTATAGAAGGGGTTTTCGCCGGCGGTGACTTCGCCCCAGCCGGAGACGCCGTCCGAGACGACCTCGACGAGAACCATGTGGCGTTCGTAGGTACGGCCGAAGCTGGTCTCAAAGAAGTGGACCAGGGGCATTTTGACCTGGCGGAGGCGGATTTCGTCGATTTGAAAGCTCATTGGAGGCCGTCCTTGTCGGCGAGGAGATAGGCGCCGCGGGTTTCGCCGCGTTCGAAGCGGACGACGGTGCGGCCGGCGCGGAAGTGTTCGAGGAACTGCTGGCTGATGCGGGCCTGGACTTCGCGGGTGCGGGCGCCTTCGTAGGGGACTTCGATGCGGGCGGTGATGTCGACGGGGGTCTTCTCTTTATCGAGGAACCACTCGGCGATGCAGCGGTCGGTGGGGAGGCCGGCGTGGAGTTTGCTCGAGGTATTGCCGTACTGATTGAGGACGTAGCGGCTGACGACGGCGCCGAGGCGTTCGATGTTGAAGTAGGCGTTCTTGGTTTCGAGGGGGTCGAAGGTCCACTCGATGAGGTTGATGCCGGCGGCGAGGGCGAGTTCGCGCTGGCGGAACTTGAGGAGGCGGCCGACGCCGGCGTTGCGGTAGCCGTCGACGACGCCCATCATCTGGCTGTGGAGAAAGGCCCGGCCGCCGGGTTTAGCGCCGGGGATGGCGATGGAGAAGCCGACCATGCGGTCGCCGTCGAAGGCACCGAGGACCTGGCCGCCGATTTTGGTGGCGACGACGAAGAGGCGGACGGGGAGTAAGTCCAGATCGGAGAAGCCCCAGATTTCGCGTTGGAGATTGACGGCAGTTACTAAGTCGGGGAGTTCGACTAACTCACGGATTTCGATCATTCCTGGGCCTTTGCCTCCTGCCAGAGGGCTTCGAGTTGGGAGAGGGGGGCGCCGGCTATCTGGCCATCGAGGCGGTCCTCGAGGTGGGCGAAGCGGCGGCGGAACTTGGCGTTGGTCCGGCGGAGGGCTTGTTCGGGGTCGACCTGATAGAAGCGGGCGAGGTTGACGAGGACAAAGAAGAGGTCGCCGATTTCGCCTTCGCGCTCTTCGGGGGTGGCGGCGGCGAGTTCGGCGAGCTCTTCGTGGAGTTTGTCGACGACCTGGGCGGGACTCTCCCAATCGAAGCCGGCTTTGGCGGCGCGTTTGCTGATTTCGCGGGCCTGGAGGAGGGCGGGCATGGCGTTGGGGATGCCGTCGAGGAGGCGCCGGCGTTCGGGCTTTTCGGCGGCCTTGATCTGGTTCCACTGATCGAGGACGGCTTCGGCGGTTTCAGCACGGGCGTCGCCGAAGATATGGGGATGGCGGCGGATGAGCTTTTCGTTGATGGCGCGGAGGGCCTGGGTGATGTCGAAGAGACCCTCTTCGGAGGCCATTTGGGCATAGAAGACGGGCTGTAGGAGCAGATCGCCGAGCTCTTCGCACAACCCGGGCCAGTCGCGCTGATCGATGGCGTCGAGGACCTCGTAGGTCTCTTCGAGGGTGTACTTTTTAATGGAGTCGAAGGTCTGTTCCCGATCCCAGGGGCAACCATCGGGGGCACGTAACTTCGCCATGAGGGCGACTAGACGGGAGAACTCTTCTCCGGCTGGCGTTGAGGGGTCGACCACTACCTCCTTAGGGTAGCATAGGGTGGCGGAACGGCTGTTTGGCGCGCCTGGCGGAGGGCAGTTTGGCTTCGTCCGTAAAAAATAACGTTGTTTTCGGGGCTTGAGCGGTATTGTTTTTCGATAAGTATTTATTTATCAACATTTTTAGATTTTTTGGACACCCCAACAAACGGTCAAAAATTGGCTTCGTTCGGAGGGCTTCCGCTCTTTTAAGGAACCACAGCCTACGGGTTTTGTATTCAACGACTTGGGGATATTGGCGCGGTCCGTTTTGCGGAAAGTTAGCCCTTTGGCGTTTTTCGGGCACACGAACCTTAGAGACTCTGGAAGCCTGTCAGTGTGCGAGCGGATTTTTCAAAGAACAGGGACGCACGAGCAGGGCCGAGTCGCGAAAAAAAATAGAGGGCCCTCTTTTAAACGGAATCAGCTAGCGGCAGTGCCACTGCTGTAACCAAGGGATTGTGCGCTGAACTCGGGACCAAGCTTTTGATCGGGCTCAAAGGCACCAATGCTAGGACGGCCTACTTCCGCCGCTCGCGCTTGTCTGAGTTTGCCACATCGCTCGCGCCCCGTTCCTTCTCAGTGTTGGCCCTGGGCAGACCAGGGTGCTCCGCTTTTAAGGAACCGCGCACAAAGGACTCGCTACGACCCGGCGGGATGGGCGAGTTCCTCGCCCGTTGGTGCCGGGCCTGCGCGGCCTGTGCCTGTGCGCTTGAGAGCTGGACAACCCGCCGGCGGGGAGATTGCTCCCCGCATGGTGATTCTGCTATCGACGGAACCGGACGGGGGGCGAGGGCCGGGGCAAGGCTTTGGAAACAGGGGAGATAAAAATCGGGAGGGGCAGCGAATCGTCATTTTCGAAAAAACGAGGGGCGTAGCGGGCGAGCGGGGAGCGTTTGTATTCTGGGGAGGTAGGCGAGGAGGAGCACGATGAACAGACTCTGGTTTTTGGCAGTGGCGGCGGTGGCCGCGGGGGCGGCGTGGGGGGAGAGCAATCCCCCGCTGCGATCGGCGGAGGTGGTGCGGCTGTTGCCGCCGGGGCCGGGTAATCCGCGCAATACGGAGGGCTCCTTTGTGACCCTGCGGGACGGGCGGGTGCTGTTTGCCTATACCAAGTTCACGGGCGGGGGCGGAGACCATGACGCCGCTTCGATCGTGGGGCGGTATTCGGCGGATGGCGGGAAGACCTGGAGCACGACCGATGAGCCGATGGTGGAGCGCGAAGGAACGATGAACGCGATGAGCGTGTCGCTGCTGCGCTTCCGGGACGGGCGCATCGGGCTGTTTTATCTGCGCAAGAACAATCTGGTGGACTGCCGGGTGTACTTACGGATTTCGACCGATGAGGCGAAGACGTGGAGCGAGGCGGCGCTGGCGATTCCGGATGAGGGGTATTTTGTCCTGAACAACGACCGCGTGGTGCAGCTGCGGAGCGGGCGGATTCTGCTGCCGGTGGCGCAGCACCTGAGTCCCGGGGGGAGGTGGTCCGGGCGCGGGATTTCCATGGTGTACTTTTCGGACGACGGGGGCAAGACGTGGCGGCGGAGCAAGAGCCAACTCGAGTGCCCGACGGAGAGCCGGGCGGGATTTCAGGAGCCGGGCGTGGTGGAGCTGAAAGACGGGCGGGTGATGATGTTTATCCGGACGCAGCTGGGCAGCCAGTATGTTGCGTATTCGGCGGATGGCGGGGATAGCTGGAGCGAGGCGAAGCCGTCGGCGCTGGTGGGGCCTTTGTCGCCGGCGTCGATCAAGCGGCTGCCGAAGACGGGCGATTTGCTGGCGGTGTGGAACGATCATACGGGAGTGGAGGAGTCATTCCGGGCGAACGAGAAGAGCGGGGGGAAGCGGACGCCGCTGACGGTGGCGATATCGAAAGATGAAGGGCGGACGTGGATCCGGCGGCGGGACGTGCTGGCGGCGGCGGATGGGTGGTACTGCTATGTCGCGATTCACTTTGTGGGGTCGCGGGTAGTGTTGGGGTTTGTTTCGGGCGGGGAGGGGTTGCCGCATTTGAGCCGGACATCGCTGGCGTGGTTTGAGACGCGGGATTTATACAAGGACAGGAGGAAGGCGGGGGATTGAGGAGAGGGGACGAGACGCATCTCTCACGCAACTGATGTGCAATCCCCTGATGCGGGCCAGCGCGAGGGGATGAGTACGGATGAATCGCTCCATCAGGGTACGCTGGCTCGGTTGCTTGGCCGGGGCGGGGTAAGCCTGCTTTTATCCCGGCTCGGATGAGGGCGGTTCGGGGAGTGCTTCCGGATGGTAGGTGGCATCGGGTTCGAGCGGGTAGAGGGGACGGCGACGGCGGTGATAGGTGAAATGGCGGGGGTTGTCGCTCGTGACGCCGGGGGTGTCAACGAGCAGGATGCTGGCGCAGACGGGTTCGTAGGCGGCGCGGGGGGCGACGACTCCTTTGACGATGACCATGTCTTTGGCGGCGGGCTGGACGCCGGTGCTGAGGACCTGCTGGAGGCTCATGGGGGCCATGCGGCGGCTCGTGAGAATGATGGAGTGGTTTTCCGGGGTTTCGACGACGGCGGTAAGGCCCTGGTCGCAGGCGCCCCAACCGCCGTGGCGCTGCTCGCGCTCGACGAAGCGGCCGTCGGTGAGGGCGCGGACGACGCCTTCTACCTCAACGGGGGCGCCGTGCAGGGTATCGGTCTTGCCGCCGACGCGGAGACGGACGGTTTGGCCGGGGCCGGCGGCGAGGCAGGCGGCAGCGGATTCCGGATCGTAGAGGATGACGAGGGCGTTGGGAATTTTCTGGCGGAGGAGTTCGGCGAAGAGGACGGTTGAGTCGGCGGGGCTGCCGGCGCCGACGTTGTCGCCGATGTCCATCAGGGCAACGGGGCGGTGGGGCGCACGGGCGGCCTGGGCGACAGCCTCGGCGGGGGTGGGGAGGGCGCCGGCGAACTCGTCGCGCCTTTGCCAGGCGCGGGTGGCGAGGTAGCGGGCGGCGCGGCGGGCGAGGGCGGGGTCGTTGTCGGCGACGGCGAAGAAGGCAACGCCCATTTCGGGGACGTCGGCGTAGTAGAAGCCGAGGGTGACGCTGGCGGAGAGGACGCCGGGCCAGGTGAGGACGTGGGCGAGATCGTCGTAGAGGGCGCGGGCGGGCAGGACGGCGGTTTGCTGGCGGGAGATGTTGATGAGCAGGGGCGGGGTTTCGAGGGCCTGGACAGGGCGGATTTCGCCGCGGAGGGTGCGGAGGAGGAGATGGGCGGCTTCCTGCCCGCGGGCGCGCTGGTCGAGGTGGGGGTTGGAGCGGTAGGCGACGGTGGCGTTGGCGAGGGCAATCATCTGGGGGGAGACGTTGGCGTGGAGGTCGAGGGTGGTGACGATGGGGAGGTGGGGGCCGGTGGCGAGGCGGATGCGGCGGAGAAGTTCGCCATCGGCATCGGGGTAGGCTTCGCTGACGGTGGCGCCGTGGAGGGCGAGGAGGAGGCCGTCGAGGGGGCCGGCGTTGGCGAGGTCAGCGAGGAGTTCGGCGGCGATACGTTCGAAGGCGGAGGCGGTGATGGCGCCGCTGGGGATGGCGAAGGTGGCGAGGAGGGGGACCACTTCGAGGGGCGGTTGATTTTCCGCGGGCGGGGATTGGAGGACGTCGAGGAAGCCGCCGAGTTCGTGATGGGCGTGAGCCCAGCGGGCGAGCAGGGCGGGTCCGCGGGTGAGGCTGGCGTTCACGAAGTGGTCGTAGGTGGTGGGGACGGGGAGGAAGGTGTTGGATTCGTGAAGGAAGCCGGCGACGGCGATGCGGAGGGGGCGGGAGGGGGCGGGCATGGGGGTTAGTGGGTGCGGCGCGGAGGCTGTTGCCTTGTAGGAGGATAGCAAGTGAAGCGGGCAAATCGCGGCGTGGGAGATCATGCGGTCCGCGTCGTTCTCCAGCATGGCAAGCGGACACTGATGACTCGACGCGTAGGAGACCGGACCCACCTGTCTGGCCCGGGTGGAAAACGACATGCTCGTCTCGAGCGATCTGGAGGCGTAACCAGGGACGGGACTGTTTACGGCTTCTTACTCGGCTCGGCCCGAGCGTCCTGAAGCCTTTTCAGGATTGCCTTTGCAAGTTTGCCTGCCGCCGCATTCCCATCAATGGCGGTCACCTTGCCGCTGTCGAGCAGCCGAGAGGTCCTTTTGTCGGTAATCGAATAAGTGAACGTGTAGGTAAAGAGTGGGCGATCGATTTTGATTTCGAGGTCCGCCAATCGCTCGTCTTTGACCAGCGCCAGGCCGAGGGACTGAAATCCGGAATCCTTGATCCACTCTCGTGCGAGCGCGTCCGGGGTGAAGAAGTTGGTCCGCGAATAGATGAGTGCGGTCTTGGCGTCGCGCAGCAGTTGTTTGGGATCCGCGTTGGCGACAGCCCGGGAGGCCGGGGCGGGCTGATTGGACGGAAACTGCAGGGCGGTTCCCTCGCCGAAGGGAGTGTTCAATCCGCCGTCGACCAGGCCGATCACGGAGTCCACCGGGACGGCGAGGGCGGCGCCTCCGGAGTTTCCGCCGAGGATGATCCCGACGAGGCCACCCTGGGCGTCCACGAGCGGACCACCGATGGGGCCCGAGGCGCCGGGCGCGGTGAACTGGAGAACCTTGTAGCCCTGACCGATGCCTTGGATTTCGTCGGCCATGCGCGTTGCCGAGAAGATTCCCTGGGTGGCGGTCCAGGTGGTGCCATTGGCGTTGGAAACAGTAAAGGCGGCTTCCCCGGGCTTCGGATCGGAGGCGGTCGCCGGGGCGAGTGCCGGCAGTTTGGCGGCCGGGATCTTAATAGCGGCGATGTTCCTTCGGGTATCCACGCCAAGGAGCACGACACGATCGAACGTTTCGCCATTCTTCAGGCGAACCTGCACTTCACGGGCATTCTTGAGGGGGTGGTACACGGTCAAGAGGACACCATCCGGTCGGACTACCACGGCGGTGCTGAGTCCGGTAAGTCGCCCCGAACCAGCGCCCGAAAGCACGACGGCAGTGGAGTTCGCTGTCCGCGCCAGCACGCTGGCAGGGGTTACGGCCTGAGGGCTCTGGGCTCCGAGTCTGGAGCAGAAGAAGAGGGCCGGCAGGATGGGCAACAATCGCATGACGTCTCTAACTATAGTTTGTTCCGCAATGGAATGGGTGGACGCCCGGGCGCGAGGGTAGGAAACGGGTGTAGGAAACGGGTGTAGGAAACGGGTTTGCACGGTGTATATTTTTTGCTATTCTCTGGATATTTTGACGGCGCCAGTCTGCGCCCAATTGATGAACAGGGGTTTACTTAAATGGGAATGTCTTACGCCAAGGTGGCGATGCTTTGCCTGCTCGTCCCCGGGCTTTACGCACAGGGACTCACGGGTTCGATTACCGGGAACGTGACTGACCAGACCGGCGCGGCGGTGCCGGCGGCCGAGGTGTTGCTGACCAACACCGCCAACGGACAGACGCGTACGGCACAGCCGGACGCGAACGGGGACTTTGTGTTCACGCAACTGCTGCCGTCCACCTACAAAGTGTCGGTGAGCGCGAAAGGGTTCCGGCGGTATGAACAGTCCGACATCATTCTGACGGCCACGGAGCGCGTGGTGCTGAAGCGGGTGGAGTTGCAACTGGGCGAATTGACCCAAACCGTCGAGGTGACGGCGGAGACGGCGCGCCTGCAGACGCAGTCGGCGGAACGGTCCGGCTTGATTTCGCTTGACCAGACGCAGAACGTGCCGCTCAAGGGGCGGGACTACCTGGGGCTCGTGAAACTGCTGCCGGGCGTGATCGACACGGCGAACCGAAACGCCCCGGGATGGAACAACCTGGGCGGCATTACGATCAACGGGAACCGGCAGGGGACGATCAATCTGACGCTGGATGGCATTTCGTCGCTCGACACGGGGTCGATGGGCGGACCGTACCTGGCGCCGTCGGTGGACGCGGTGGCGGAGGTGAAGGTGCTGCTGACGAACTATCAGGCCGAGTACGGACGGTCGTCGGGCGGGACGATCAACACCGTGATCAAGTCCGGCACGCGGGAGTACCACGGCGGGGCCTACTATTTCCTGCGCAATGAGGCGCTGAATGCGAATGAGTTTTTCCGCAACCGGGACGGGTTGCGGCGGCCGCTGTACCGGTTCAACTATCCGGGATACTTCGTGGGCGGTCCGGTGCCATTTCTGAAATACAACAAGAACCGGGACAAGCTGTTTTTCTTCTGGTCGCAGGAGTTTCTGCCGCGGAACTATCCGACGGACCTGTTCCGCCGGACGTTCCCGACCCAGGCGCAGCGGAACGGGGACTTTTCGCAGACCTTTGACACCAACCGGGCGCTGATTCCGATCTGGGATCCGCTGAACAACCGGATTCCCTTCCCCGGCAACATCATTCCGCAGAACCGGATTGACCGCAACGGACAGACGATTCTGAACCTGTTTCCGCAGCCGAACGCGGTGGACCCGACGAATAACTTCAACGCGCTGATTCAAGGGACCGTGGACCAGCCGCGGCGGGACCAGATCCTGCGCGTGGACTGGAACCTGGGCTCGAAGACGCAGTTCTACTGGCGCGGCATCAACGACTATGAGGCGTTCAGGGGCGACTTTGCGTTTGTGCTGGCGTCGTCTTCCTGGGGGCAGCTGCCGATTAACTACCAGATCCGGTCGGCCGGCATGGTGTCGACGCTGATCCATACGTTTTCGCCGACGTTGGTGAACGAGTTCACGTTTGGGGTGAACCGGGCCAAGCAGACGGTGGACCCGTTGTCGCAAGCGGGACTGGACCGGAACGTGCGGGCGAAGGTGCTGCCGAACCTGCCGCAGTTTTTCCCGCAGGCGAACCCGAGCAATCTGGTGCCGAACGCGAACTTTGGCGGGGTGCCGAACGCGGGGGTGCTGAGCGTGGAGTCGCGATATCCGTTCTTTGGAACGAATAACATCTGGAACTGGTCGAATAACGTGTCGAAGATCTGGAACAGCCACAATATCAAGGTGGGGCTTTACGTGGAACGGACCACGCGCAACGCGGCGCGCGGTTCGGCTTTCAACGGGACCTTCAATTTCAACCGGGATGTGAATAACCCGTTTGATACGAACTGGGCGTATTCGAACGCGCTGATCGGGAGCGTGCAGAGCTACTCGGAGGCGACGGCGAAGCTGGACGGCCATGCGCGGTACCTGAACGTGGAGTGGTTTGCGCAGGACACGTGGAAGTTAACGCGGCGGTTCACGGTGGACGCGGGGGTGCGGTTTTACTACATTCAACCGACCTGGAGCGCCGGGGACAAACTGGCAGCGTTCGACCTGGCGGCCTATGACCGGACGAAGCAGCCGCAACTGATTCAACCGTTCCGGAACGCGGCGGGGCTGCGGGTGGGGCGGGATCCGGTGAGCGGGCAGGAGGTATCGCCGGCATCGATCGGGCAGTTCGCTTCGGGCGTGGCGCCGTTTCAGGGCATGACGGTGTACAACGAGCGGTTGCAGAATACGCCGCCGCTGCAGGTGGCGCCGCGACTGGGCTTTGCGTGGGATGTGTTCGGGAATGCGCGGACGGCGGTACGGGGCGGCGTGGGCGTGTTTTATGACCGGTTCAACGACGACCAGGTGCTGATTCACCGGGAACTGCCGCCGAACGTGATTACGCCGACGGCGGTGAACACGACGATGGCGGAGCTGCTGCGGAGTCCGTTCCGGGTGAGCCCGGCGAATGTGACGACGATTCAGCGGGATTTCCGTCCGCCGACGGTATACAACTGGAGCTTTGGCATTCAGCAGAACGTGGGTTTTGGCGCGGTACTCGATGTGGCTTACGTGGGGAACGTGGGCCGGCGGTTGATGCAGCGGCGGAGCCTGAATGCGCTGCCGTACGGGACGCGGTTCCAGCCATCGAGCATCGACAGCACGACGGGGAACCCGCTGCCGGATAACTTCCTGCGGCCGCAGCCGGGCTATGGCGACATTTTGTACATTGAGTTAGCCGGAACGAGTAACTACCACTCGATGCAGACGCAGTTGAACAAGCGGTTCAGCAAGGGTTTGCAGTTTGGGGTGGCGTGGACGTGGTCGAAGGCGATGACGATCGTCAATGGCAACGGCGACGCGGTGAATCCGTATTTGAACTACCGGATGCGGCAGTACGGGCGGGCGAGTTTCGACCGGACGCATAACTTCGTGCTGAATTATCTGTACGACCTGCCGAAGGCGAGCCGGTTGGCGAAGGATAATCCGGTGGTGAAGGCGGTGTTTGACGACTGGCAGTTAAGCGGGTTGACGACGTTCACTTCGGGGCAACCGCTGGGGATCGGCTACTCGCTGGTGAGCGGGGCGGACCTGGTGGGGGCGAGCGGAGCGGGGATTGACAGCCGGGTGAACCTGCTGCGCAGCCCGATTCTGCCGAAGGACCAGCGGACACCGCAGCGGCATTTCGACACGGACGCGTTTGCGCCGCCGACGCGGGCGGAGTTTGGTGTGGGCAACGCGCCGAAGGACGTGCTGCGGGGGCCGGGGATCAACGTGTTTGACGTGACGTTTATCAAGAACATCCCGATGGGGAAGAGCGACCAGAAGAGGTTGCAACTGCGGTTTGAGTTCTACAACTTCTTCAACCACGTGAGCTTCCAGGGGGTGGACACGACGGCACGTTTCGATGCGCAGAACCGGCAGGTGAGTGGGACGTTCGGGCAGTATACGAGCACGCTGGATGCGCGGCGGATCGTATTGGGCGCGAAGTTCTACTTCTAGGGAACCGCGCACAACGGACTCGCTTCGGCCCGGCAGGAGGGGCGAGTTCCTC
>JAINDL010000117.1 GCA_019931245.1 Bryobacteraceae bacterium CoA2 C42 | reverse complement strand
CGCCCTCCTCATGCCCCCGGCGCGCTCCCACAAAGCCCCCCTCACCGCCGCCGAAGTCGACCTCCTCCGCCGCTGGATCGCCGAAGGCGCCAACTGGGGGCAGCACTGGGCCTTCGTTAAACCCACGCGCCCCACGCCCCCCCGCCCCGGTCACCCCAGCGACGCCTTCCTCAACCCCGCCAACCCCAATCCCGCCGCCCCCGCCCACACCCTCCGCCGCCGCCTCGCCTTCGACCTCACCGGCCTCCCCCCCACCGCCAATCTCCCTTACGAAAAGCTTCTCGACCAACTCCTCGCCAGCTCCCACTTCGGCGAACGCATGGCCATGTGGTGGCTCGATGGCGCCCGCTACGCCGACTCCGATGGATTTCAGGCCGACGACACCCGCTCCAACTGGCCCTGGCGCGACTGGGTCGCCGAACAGTTCAACAAAAACACCCCGTTCCACGAATTCACCCGCCTCCAGTTCGCCGGCGACCTCCTCCCCAACGCCACCCCCGAAACCCGCCTCGCCACCGCCTTCCACCGCAACCACATGACCAACGGGGAAGGCGGCCGCCTCGCCGAAGAGAGCCGCATCGACTACGTCCTCGACCGCACCAATACCACCGGCACCGTCTTCCTCGGCCTCACCCTCGGCTGCGCCCAGTGCCACACCCACAAGTTCGACCCCATCGAACACCGCGACTACTACTCCTTCACCGCCTTCTTCAACTCCATCAATGAAACCGGCAGCGCCGGCCGCAAGGCCCACCCCTATCTCTCCGTCCAGTCCCCCTACGCCCCCCGCGCCATCGCCGAAACCGCAGCCCTCGTCGCCGCCCGCCGCCCCGCCGAACAACAAGCCCGCCAGGCGGCCCAGCGGCCCTTCGCAGTCTGGCTCCAATCCCAGCCCCCCGTCCGCCACCAAACCTGGCTCCCCCTCCGCCCCCACGAACTCAAATCCGCCGAAGGCACCCAGTTCACCCTCGAAGCCGACGCCGCCATCCAAACCGCCGGCCCCTACCCCCGCCAGGACGACTACCGGCTCGCCACCCGCATCGCCCTCCCCCGCGTCACCGGCTTCCAACTCGAAGTCCTCCCCAACCCCAAACTCTCCCGCCACGAATCCGGCGAGTTCCTCCTCACCGACGTCAAGTTCCAGGTCCGCACCCCCGGCACCTCCCTCCTCCGCGACCTCGCCGTCAAAAACGCCATCGCCGACTACTCCGCCGATAAAGCAAAAAACAACAACTACGGCCTCATCAAAGACACCCTCGACGACGACCCCCGCAACGGCTGGACCACCCTCGGCGCCCCCAACACCCAGTCCCACTACGCCCGCTTCGAACTGGCCGAACCCCTCATCCTCGGCCCCCACGAAGAGGTGCTCATCGAACTTCGCCACCGCTCCACCTCCGGCTTCCAGAACATCGGCCGCTTCCGCCTCGCCGCCACCGCCGAACGCGGACCCGCCGTCCAAACCCTCGGCCCCTCCCCCCTCGATCAGCTCGCCGCCGGCCAGCCGGACCGCGCCCGCCTCTTTGAACAGTTCCTCGCCGACCACTCCCCCTACCGCGCCGCCCGCGCCGCCCTCGACCGCGCCCAGCAGCAGCTCGACGAACTCAAAGCCTCCGCCAAAGTCGACGTCATGGTCCTCGCAGACCTCCCGCAGCCCCGCCCCTCCCACGTCCTCCTCCGCGGCGTCTGGGACAACAAAGGCCCCCAGGTTACCCCCGACGTCCTCCCCGCCATCTTCCCCCTCGCCCCCAACCAGCCCCGCAACCGCCTCGGCCTCGCCAATTGGCTCGTCTCGCCCGACAACCCGCTCACCGCCCGCGTCATCGTCAACCAGCTCTGGCAGCTCATGTTCGGCCAGGGCCTCGTCCGCACCCCGGAAGACTTCGGCCTCCAGGGCGAACGCCCGGACCACCCCGCCCTCCTCGACTGGCTCGCCGTCGAGTTCGTCGAAAGCGGCTGGGACGTCAAACACATCCTCCGGCTCATCGCCACCAGCGCCGCCTACCAGCGCGACTCCCGCGCCACCGCCGAACAGCTCGCCCAAGACCCCGCCAACCGCCAGTACGCCCGCGGCGCCCGCTTCCGCCTCCCCGCCTGGATGCTCCGCGACGCCTCGCTCGCCCACGCCGGCCTCCTCAACCCCGCCTTCGGCGGCCCCCCCGTCCGTCCCTACCAGCCCGAAGGCGTCTGGGAGGAGCTCTTCATGGGCCGCTTCACCTACCTGCCCAGCGAAGGTCCCGCTCAGTACCGCCGCACCCTCTACGCCTTCTGGCGCCGCACCATCGCCCCCACGTTTCTCTTCGACTCCGCCCAGCGCCGCTCCTGCGAAGTCCGTACCTCCCGCACCAATACCCCGCTCCAGGCCCTCACCCTCCTGAACGACGAAACCTACCTCGAAGCCGCCCAAACCCTCGCCGCCCATCCCCCGGCCGCCATCTTCCAAAAGGTGCTCCACCGCCCCCCCACCGCCCCCGAACTCGCGACCCTGACCAAGCAGTACAACCAGGCCCTCGCCCACTACCGGAAGCACCCCGCCGACGCCGCCAAGCTCCTCCGCTCCGGCCACGCCCAGGGCCCATCCACGCCCCAACGAGCCGCCGCCATGCTCGTCGCCAGCCTCATCCTCAACTTAGACGAGGCGATCACCCATGAGTAACTCCCGACGCCGCTGGTTCCAACAAATGCATTCCCTCCTCGTCCAACCACCCCTCGGCCACGCCACCCATCGCTACCGCCTCGATACCCAATGGTCCCAGGCCGACCCCACGCGCTACCCCGTCAATGACTGCCATGAGATGGTCCAGGTCCCCGACGGCCGCCTCTTCCTGCTCACCAACCACCCCCAGAACAACATCCTCATCTACAACACCGCCGGCAAGCTCCTCGACGCCTGGACGCTGAACCTCAAAGGAGCCCACGGCCTCACCTACCACGCCAATCATCTCTACCTAACCGACACCGGCACGGGCCAGGTCCTCCAAACCACGCTCGAAGGCAAAGTCGTCCTCGCACTCCCCCATCCCGCCAAGGCCGGCGCCTACACCGAACGCGATATCTACAGCCCTACCGAAACCGCCGTCGCCCCCAACGGCGATATCTACGTCGCCGACGGCTACGGCTCGCAATACCTCCTCCACTACGACGCCGGCGGTAAGTATATCCGTAAGTTCGGCGGCCGCAGCTCCCAACCCATCAACAAAGGCAAGTTCCTGCAGGCCCACGGCATCGCCCTCGACACGCGCGGCCCCCAGCCCCTCCTCGTCGCCACCGCCCGCATCCGCAACGAGTTCCACTGGTTCACCCTCGCCGGCGAGTACGTCCGCACCGTCTATCTCCCCGGCGCCTATCTCTCCCGCCCCGTCCTCTCCGGCAAGTATCTCTACTCCGCCGTCTGCTTCGGCATGTTCCCGGATGACTACCGCATGTGGCAGAATCGCGGCTTCGTCGTCATCCTCGATGAAAACGACAAAGTCATCTCCGCCCCCGGCGCCGAACCACCTGCTTACAAAGACGGCCGCCTGCAGTTACTCCTCCAGTCCTCCCCGGCCGCCTTCCGCAACCCCCACGACGTCTGCGTCGACCGCGAACAGAACCTCTACGTCTGCCAGTGGAACTCCGGCAAAGTCTACCCCTATAAACTCCACCGCGAAGCCTGACCCATGCACTCCCGCCGCCTCTTCCTCACCCAATCCCTCGGCGCCATCGCCCTCAACGCCATGGACGCCCTCCCCCACTTCGCCCCCAAGGCCAAGCGCGTCATCTTCCTCACCCAATCCGGCGGCCCCTCCCAACTCGAACTCTTCGACCACAAGCCCGGCCTCCGCAAACTCGCCGGCCAGGAGCTGCCCGACTCCGTCCGCCGGGGCCAGCGCGTCACCACCATGACCGCCAACCAGAAGCAGCTCATCATGCCGGGCGTTACCAAATTCATCCGCCACGGCCAGTCCGGCGCCGAACTCGGGGAGTGGCTCCCCCACCTCGGCAAGGTCGTCGACGACATCTGCTTCATCAAGTCGATGCACACCGACCAGATCAACCACGCCCCGGCCATGACCCAGTTCCTCACCGGCCACCAGCTCCCCGGCCGCCCCACCCTCGGCGCCTGGACCAGCTACGGCCTCGGCAGCGTCAACAAGAACCTGCCAGACTATCTCGTCCTGCTCTCCAAGATGCAGCGCCCCAGCGACCAGCCCCTCTACGACCACTACTGGGGCAGCGGCTTCCTCCCCTCCCGCTACCAGGGCGTCAAGCTCCGCAACGCCAAGGATCCCGTCCTCTACCTCCGCGACCCCGAAGGCCTCCCCCGCCCCCTCCGCCGCCAGATGCTCGACGGCCTCGCCGCTCTCAACCAGCGCCGTCTCGAGGAAACCGGCGACCCCGAAATCGCGACGCGCATCCGCCAGTACGAAATGGCCTACCGCATGCAATCGAGCGTGCCCGAACTCACCGACCTGTCGAACGAACCCGAAGAGGTCTTCAACCTCTACGGCCCCGACTCCCGCCGCCCCGGCTCCTACGCCGCCAACTGCATCCTCGCCCGCCGCCTCGCCGAACGCGACGTCCGCTTCATCCAACTCTTCCACCCCGACTGGGACCACCACTCCCGCCTCCCCTCCTGGTGTACCGCCCGCTGCCGCGATACCGACCAGCCCAGCGCCGCCCTCGTCACCGACCTCAAGCGCCGCGGCCTCCTCGACGACACCTTAGTCGTCTGGGGTGGCGAGTTCGGCCGTGGCGTCGCCGGCCAGGGCCAGTGGGACTCCATTGAAGCCGGCCGCGACCACCATCCCCGCTGCTTCACGATCTGGATGGCCGGCGCCGGCGTCAAACCCGGTTTCAGCTACGGCGCCACCGACGATTTCAGCTTCAACGTCGCCGAAAACCCCGTCCACGTCCGCGACCTCCACGCCACCATCCTCCACCTGCTCGGCATCGACCACACCCGCTTCACCTTCCGCTTCCAGGGCCTCGACTTCCGCCTAACCGGCGTCGAACCCGCCCGTGTCGCCAAAGGCGTCTTGAGCTAATCCCGGCACAGCCACCCTCGCCACCCAAAAGGAAAAAGGGGCTCCGACCGAGCCCCTTGCTGTGTCCTTGCCCGGCAGGCCGGAGCCACCTCCGGCCCGTCAGCAACTGTTAGTTAGCCGACCAGACGACCTTTTTACCCATCTTCGAGAAGGTCAGATTGTGGATCTCGCAAAGGTCCACCTCTTCAATAATCCACTCGGTGTCGTCCTGGTCCTTCACCATGATGTCGAAGCTGCAGGTCTTCTTGCCGTAGCCCTTAAAAGTGATATCCAACGACTGGCCGGAGTCCAGTTCGTCCTTCCCCAGGATGTCATCACCCCAGGTCCGGTCCTTGGAGGGCGCCACGTGCAGCGCCGAAATCGTGAAACCCGTCTTGTTCGCCAACGTAAAGTCCTGGTCACCGGCAAACAGTGTCGCCGCCAGCAGCGCTGTGCCGGCCATAATGCGCATCTTCGAGGAAAAGATCATGTTGGTGGTTATCGACGCTCCGCCCCGGTTTGAATAGATTTTTTTACTGCCGCAGAATCCCCAGCGCCCGCTCCCCTGCCGCAAAGAACTCCCGCCGCTCCTCCTCCTTCGCAAACGGCAACTGCGCCCCCCGGTAGTAGCCCAACTCCGCCTCCCACCGCGCCGCCAACGCCTCCCGCGCCCCGCCCGCCCGCACCGGCCGCCCCTCCCGCAGCCGGAACACCGGATTGGTGTGCGCCTGCATCTCCGGCTCCCCCTCCCCCCGCTGCCCCACCGCGTGCGCTGCGTACCACGCGCTCTCCCCACCCTCCTCCGGCGCCTCCACCTCCAACCGCTCCCGTCGCCCATCCCCCCGCACCTCCGCAATCACCTTCCCGTTCCGCACAATCGCCAACCGCTCCAGCGGCCGGAAAAACGTACCCACCGCCTTCACTCGCCCTCCCACCATCCGTACCTCGACCAACGGCCCATTGCTCACCACCACCTCCCCCTGCTTCACCCCCGCCGCCCACACCCGCCACGCCGAATCCCCCGCCGCGCCCTTCACGAGCGTCCGCTCCGGTCCCAGCAACGGCATATACCGCGGCCAAGGCAGCGCCCGACCCAGCGGCACTGGAAAATCGCTCCCCGCCACCCCCGTCACCCGGAATCCTGCGTTCAAGAGCTCATACCACTCCGCCGTCCACAACTTGCCGAACTGAAAAACCTCCAGAAAATCCAGGTGCCCCAGCGCCAGATCCATCGGCAGCGTCGAATGCGCCATCGACCCGTGGAAATGCGCAAACCCCGTCAACGCCCCCACCGCCCGCCCCCGCTGAAACCACACCCCCGGAAACGGATAAGCCCCCGGCTCGTTAGCGTACATCGACCCCACGCTCACCGGACGCACCAACTCCCGGCCCCCCAAGAGTTCAATATGCCCAAATGGCTCGCTCCGCGACTCCTGTCCCGATCGAATCGCATACCCCCGGCTCCGCGCCTCGCCCGCTTCCCCAAACGCATACTGCGGCGCCGCGTCCATCTGCCGCTGCAACTGCAAAAAGTTCCCCACCGCCAAATCCTCGGCCTCCATCCACCGCAGAAAAACGCCGTTCTCCTCCGGACCCCGCGGCAAATGAATATGGTCATCCCCCGCCAGCCAATCCCCCGCCGCCCACCGCTCCATCCGCAGATCCACCTTCGTCGTCTCCCCCGCCCGCAGCTCGAACGAAGAAGAAACCGGCCGGTAGAACAGCCCCCGCGAAGCCTCCACGCGGTACCGCCCCGGCGGCAGTTCGAAGGAAGCAGCCCCGGTCAGCAGAAAGTAATGCGACTGGTCATAAGCCAGCACTTCCAGCGTCTTCGGCTCCGCCGCCGCCTGCCACAGCCGGTCCCGGTAAAACAGGTCCACCTTGATCGGCAGAATCGCCTGGACCGGATTCAGCCGGAACGGCTTATCATCCTTAAACAAATACACCTTCACCGGCATCTGCGGCGCCGTCCCTAACTCAAGGCGCCCGGCCAGCGACAACTGCCGCTGCGCCACCACCAGCAACCCGCTCACCACCACCAACGCCGCCAGCCGCCACAGCCCAATCGAATTCGCCATAGGAATGCCCGCAGTATATCCCGCCCCTCACGAAAAAGCTTTGACACCTTCCATATTTCGGTTATTGTAGAATTACCGATCCCCCCATGCCCAACCCCGACGACGCCGAACTCATCACCCGCCACGCCGACCGCCTCGCCGCCCTCGGCGCCGAACCCCGCCTCCGCATCGTCCGGCTCCTCCTCAGCGCCCACCCCCACGGCCTCATCGCCGGCGATCTCGGCGCCGAACTCGCCATCCCCCCCAGCACCCTCTCCCATCACCTCGAAAAACTCAAAAACGAAGACCTCGTCAAGGTCCGCCGCGAAGGAACCTTCCTCTGGTACTCCGCCAACACCACCGCCCTCCAGGACCTGCTCGCCTTTCTCTACGCCGAGTGCTGCACCCGCAGCAAAGCCATCGAACCGCGCCAAATCCTCTGCTGTCCCGAACTCCCATGAACATCCTCTTCCTCTGCACCGGCAACTCCTGCCGCTCCATCCTCGCCGAAGCCACCTTCAACCACCTCGCGCCCCCCGGCTGGCGAGCCATGAGCGCAGGCAGCAAACCCACCGGCCAGGTCCATCCGCGCTCCCTCGCGCTCCTCGCCCGGGAAGGAATCGCCACCGAGGGCTACCACAGCAAGTCTTGGGATAACCTGCCGGTCACCCCCGATCTCGTCCTCACCGTCTGCGCCAACGCCGCCGGCGAAACCTGCCCGGCCTACCTTACCCAGGTCCCGCGCAGCCACTGGGGCGTCGACGACCCGGCCCACGCCAACGGCACCGACGCCGAAATCGACGCCGCCTTCACCACCGCCTATCGCCTCCTCCGCGCCCGCATCGAGGCCTTCCTCGCCCTGCCCCTGCCGGAACTGCTCGCCTCCCCTGACCGCCTCCAGGCCGCCCTCGATCAAATCGGCCAACTCAACCCCCAGCCCTAGTGAGAGACACCATGAACCCCGTCAAGCAAATCGTCCAGGAAAAATACGCCGCCGCCGCCCGCCAGGCCGCCGCCGGCCAAACCGCCTGTTGCGGCGGCAGCCAGTCCGGCGATGCCGCCGACCCCATCACCTCCGGCCTCTACGACGAAGCGCAGAAGCTCGGCTTGCCCGAAAAGGCCGTTCTCGCCTCCCTCGGCTGTGGCAACCCCACCGCCCTCGCCGCCCTCCAACCCGGCGAAACCGTGCTCGATCTCGGCTCCGGCGGCGGCATCGACGTCCTCCTCTCCGCCCGCCGCGTCGGCCCCACCGGCAAAGCCATCGGCCTCGACATGACCGACGACATGCTCGCCCTCGCCCGCGAAAACCAGCAAAAAGCCGGTCTCACCAACGTCGAGTTTCTTCGAGGCGACATCGAAAACATCCCCCTGCCCCCCAACTCCGTCGACGTCATCATCAGCAACTGCGTCATCAACCTCGCCGCCGACAAAGACCAGGTCCTCCGCGAGGCCTTCCGCGTCCTCAAGCCCGGCGGCCGCCTCGCCGTCTCCGATGTCGTCGTTCGCGGCCACGTCCCCGCCGAACTCCGGCAAAACATGCTCCTTTGGGTCGGCTGCCTCGCCGGTGCCCTCGAAGAGCAACAATACCGCTCCAAACTCGCCGCCGCCGGCTTCACCGGCATCGAAATCGAGCCCACCCGCATCTACAACGTCGAAGACGCCCGCGCCTTCCTCGCCGGCCATGACGTCGACGTCGATGCCATGGCCGCCGCCGTCGAAGGGGAGTTCGTCAGCGCCTTCATCCGGGCCGCTAAACCCGCCCCCGCCCTCTCCCGCCCGGCCATCCAGGTCTTCGACCCGGCGCTCTGCTGCAGCACCGGCGTCTGCGGCGTCGACGTCGATCCAGCCCTGGTCAACTTCTCGGCCGACCTCGCCTGGGCCCAACAAAACGGCCTCTCCATCGAACGCTTCAACCTCGCCCAACAGCCCCTGGCCTTTGCCGAAAACCCCACGGTCAGGAGCTTCCTCGAAAACTCCGGCGCCCAAGCCCTCCCCCTCGTCCTCCGCAATGGGGAAATCGCCCTCGCCGGGCGCTATCCCACCCGCGCCGAACTCGCCCGCTGGGCCGGCCTCCTCCCCATCGCCCCGGCCACCCAACCGCCCGGCCCCTGCTGCCCCGGCTCCTCCTGCTGTTGAGCCCTCACCCATGCACTTCCTCACCCAACCACCCCGCTTCCTCTTCTTTACCGGCAAAGGCGGTGTGGGCAAAACCTCCATCGCCTGCGCCACCGCCATCCACCTGGCCGCATCCGGCCGCCGGGTCCTGCTCGTCAGCACCGATCCGGCCTCCAACGTCGGCCAGGTCTTTGGCCTAAGCATCGGCAACACCATCACCCCCGTTCCCAACGTCCCCCACCTCGCCGCCCTCGAAATCGATCCGCAGGCCGCCGCCCAGGCCTACCGGGACCGCATCGTCGGCCCGGTCCGCGGGGTCCTCCCCGACTCCGTCGTCCACAGCATCGAAGAGCAGCTCTCCGGCGCCTGCACCACCGAAATCGCCGCCTTCGACGAGTTCACCGCACTGCTCACCAACACCGCCGTCACCACCGCCTACCACCACATCGTCTTCGATACCGCCCCCACCGGCCACACCATCCGCCTGCTGCAGCTTCCCGGGGCCTGGAGCGGCTTCCTCGCCGAAGGCCGCGGCGACGCCTCCTGCCTCGGCCCCCTCGCCGGACTCGAAAAGCAGCGTGCCCAGTACCAGGAAGCCGTCGCCTCCCTCGCCGACCCCCAGCGGACCCGCCTCATTCTCGTCGCCCGCGCCCAGGACTCCGCCCTCCGCGAAGTCGCCCGCACCCACGCCGAACTCGCAAAAATCGGCCTGTCGCAGCAGTACCTCGTCATCAACGCCGTCCTGCCCTCCCACGAAGCGGCCCTCGATCCCCTGGCGGCCGCCATCTGCGCCCGGGAGCAGGCCGCCCTGGCCGCCCTGCCCGCCGAGTTGCGCCCCCTCCCCCTCGACACCCTGGCCCTCAAGTCCTTCAACCTCGTCGGACTCGACGCCCTGCGCCAACTGTTCACCGACGGTGAGCCCGCCGCGCGAGACAGCGCCCCCCCGCCCGCCGAGCTGGCGACGCCCAGCCTCGCCACGCTCATCGACGAGATCGCCGCCGACCGCCACGGCCTCGTCATGGTCATGGGCAAGGGCGGCGTCGGCAAAACCACTCTCGCCGCTGCCATCGCCGTCGGACTCGCCCATCGCGGCCTGCCCGTTCATCTCACCACCTCCGACCCCGCCGCCCATCTCGCCGAAACCCTCCACGGCTCCCTCGACCACCTCACGGTCAGCCGCATCGATCCGCACGTCGAGATCGAAAACTACAAACAGCACGTGCTGACCACCAAGGGAGCATCACTGGACGCGGCCGGCCGCGCCCTGCTCGAAGAGGATCTCCGCTCCCCCTGCACGGAGGAGATCGCCGTCTTCCAGGCCTTCTCGCGGATCATCCGCGAGTCGGGCCGCCAGTTCGTCGTCATGGACACCGCGCCCACGGGCCACACCCTTTTGCTCCTCGATGCCACCGGCGCCTATCACCGCGAAATGGAGCGCCAGTTCGCCGGCAAGAATCTCCACATCACCACGCCCATGATGCGGCTGCGGGACCCGAAGCAGACAAAGATCCTGCTCGTCACCTTAGCCGAAACCACCCCCGTGCTGGAAGCGGCCGGTCTGCAGGCCGACTTGCGGCGCGCCGGCATCGAACCCTGGGCCTGGATCATCAACAACAGCGTCGCCGCGGCCCAGCCCCGCTCCCCGCTCCTCCGCGCGCGAGCCAGCAACGAGGTAACCGAGATTGCCGCCGTCGCCCGCGAACACGCTCACCGCTACGCCGTCGTTCCCCTGCTCCGGGAGGAACCGGTCGGCGTCACTCCCCTCCTCGCCCTCGAACAGAAACAAAGTCGATGAACGCCGCCACGTCCTCTCTCCTCCTGCTCGTCCTGCTCGCCGGGCTCTGTGGGGGATGCCGGACCACGCCTGCCAAACCCATGAATCCGGTCGTCTATTTCGAAATCCCCGTCCAGGACATGCCCCGCGCCATGCGCTTCTACACCGCCGTGTTTGGCTACCCGCTTGAGCGCGAGGTCATCGACGGCTACGAAATGGCCCGCTTTCCTCGGCGCGACGACGCCCCCGGAGCCAGCGGAGCGCTGGCCAAAGGGGATGTCTACCAGCCGTCGACCTCGGGTCCCATCGTCTATTTCGGCGTGGCGGACATCGACGAGATCTTCCGCCGCGCCGAAGCAAACGGCGGGCGAAAGCTCTACCCGAAAACCGCCGTCGGCGGCCAGTTCGTCGCCGCAATCAGCGCCCGCGAAGGCAATCGAATCGCCCTCAGCGCCGACCGGTAAGCGGCTCCCGCTCACTCCCGGCGGCCGTCGTCCCCCGCCCTACCGCGCGGTCCCGGCCACACCGCCGCGGCGCCCGCTACCGAAGAACCGTGGCGTGCCGGAATCTCCGATACTCCACCCACGCGAGCAGTCCGACATAGCCCCCTTCGCCCGCCAGGTGAGCCGTACCCCAGCCCGACGCCCCACCCCACGTGCCGTCGGCCATGGCGACATGATCACCAACCCCTCCCTCGTGGTCGAGGTCCTCTCGCCATCGACGGAAGCCTGGGACCGTGGCGGCAAATTCGTCCAATACCGCACGGTGGCCAGCCTTGAGGAGTATGTCCTCGTCTCCCCGGACGCCCTGCGCGTCGAATGGATCACCCGGGCGGCCAACGGCAGCTGGGCCTACCGCGAAGCCACCGGCCTCGGCGCGGTCCGCCGCCTCGCCCGCCTCGGGGTCGACCTCCCGCTCGCTCACATCTACCGCACGGTCGATGGCCTCAACGCGGAAAGCCCGCGATCCGCGTAACCGCCTGGGCACACCCGGCCATCTGCCGACCCGGTGGCTGATACCATCGAAAAATGGCTGCACTCCTCACCCGCTGCACCCTCCTGGGCCTGTCTCTGGCCCACGCGTACGCCACGGTCGATGTCGACCGCACTTTCGCCTTGCTCCGGGAAGGCGAGCAACTCAATGCCGCGGCGGCCGCGGCATTGGAAAGCAAAGTGGGCCGAAAGCCAAATGATCTTGAGAATCGTCTGCGATTGCTCTCCTACTACGCGGGCCAGCAAAGTTCGAGCGATATCGACCCGATCCGTGCTGCCCGCGCGCGTCACGTGCTCTGGCTCATTCAGAATGCACCCAAGGCCTCTGTGTTTGATCTGGCCACCCGAGTGTACGCGCTCCAACCAACGGGCGGACCCCTGGCCGATCCCGCCGGATGGCAGGCCGCCCGGCAAGCCTGGCAGCGTCAACTCTCCGCACATCCGCAAGACACCCCCCTCAAACGCAATGCCGCCACCTTCCTCGAAATCCACGACCCGGCCATGGTCGAAGCAATCCTCAAATCCACGGGCGATGACCGCTGGTTGGGACAACTCTACGCCAAATCCATCCTGGGGATCGAGGCAACGGACTACAAAACCAGTGACCCAGTCTCCACGAGCGATGCGATCCGGAACTCTGACTTTGCCCGGCACGCCCTCGCCGAACTCGAAAACTCCCCAAACCCCGCACTCCTGGGCGGCGCCGGATTCACGCTCAACCGCGACGGCGGCCTCCTCTATGCCGATGGCAAGCTCACTTGGGACTACGTTCCGCTCGCCAAGCGCCTCCTCGAAAAGGCCGGGCAAATCGACCCCGCCAACCAGGATTCCTTTAGCGTAGTTCCCCAACTGCCCAAGCGAGGGCAACGTCTGCCCATAACTGTCCGCCTCGGCGGTGCCCTACTGGAGAAGAGTCTCAGAAAACGCGTTGATCCGGTTCGTCCCGCGGGCCTGCAGTCGGCCGGCTCCGCCGTCCGGCTCAACGTGCTGGTGGACCTCGACGGTACCGTTCTGCGCGCTGTCGCGGTCGCGGGGCCTGCCCCGCTCCGGCCCGCCGCCCTGGATGCGGTGAAAAAATGGGTCTTTGCGCCCACTTCGATTCAGGGCAAGCCCGTCTACGTTGCGGCAATCCTGGACCTTCTGTTCTGAGAAGTCCCCCCACCCGCCAAAGCTGGTAGCATGACCCCTGATGCGTATCCTCCCCTTACTGTGCCTCGCCGCCCTCTCCGCCCTCGCGCAATCCATCACCGGTGCCCTCGGCGGCGCCGTCACCGACCCCTCCGACGGCGCCATTCAAAAAGCCGTCGTCGTCCTTCGCCAGGTCACCACCGGGGCCGAACGCCGCACAGAAACTAACGACGCCGGACGCTTCTTCTTCGCCTCCCTCCAGCCCGGCGAGTACACCCTCACCATCGAAGCCTCCGGCTTCCGCAAACTCGAACGCCGCAACGTCAACGTCTCCGCCGCCGAAACCGTCAGCCTCAACGACCTCCGCCTCACCGTCGGCCAGGTCACCGACTCCGTCCAGGTCGAAGCCCAGGCCGCCGTCGTCCAAACCCAAACCGCCGAACGCGCCGGCGTCCTCACCGGGTCCCAGGTCCAGAATCTCGCCATCCGCGGACGCAACGTCACCTCCCTCGTCTCCCTCCTGCCCGGCGTCGTCGACCTCGACGACTCGGAAAACCTCTCCGTCAACTGGAACTTCAACGTCCAGGGCAACCGCCGCAACACCAACAACCTCACCATCGACGGCGCCACCGTCAACGCCATCGGCAATAACTTCAACTCCGTCGTCGCCGTCTCCATGGACGCCGTCTCCGAAGTCAAAGTCCTCCTGTCCAACTACCAGGCCGAATACGGCCGCATGTCCGGCGCCAACGTCTCCATCGTCACCAAGTCCGGCACCAAAGAGTTTCACGGGCTCGCCAGCTACTACAAACGCAACGAGTGGCTCAACGCCAACGACTTCTTCAATAACCGCCTCGGCCGCCCCCGCCCCCGCTACCGCTTCGATACCTGGAACTACAACCTCGGCGGCCCAGTCCTCCTGCCCGGCCGGAAACTCAAAGACAAAATGTTCTTCTTCTGGAGCCAGGAGTTCTGGCCCCTCTCCGTACCCACCGCCCTCGACCAGCGCACCACCCCCACCGAACTCGAACGCACCGGCAACTTCTCCCAGTCCCTCGACGTCAACAACGCCCTCATCGTCGTCCGCGACCCCTTCAACAACCGCGCCCCCTTCGCCGGCAACGTCATCCCCCCCACCCGCGTCGATTCCAACGGCCGCGCCCTCCTCAACTTCTTCCCCAAACCCAACTTCACCGACCGCACCATCTCCCGCGGCCAGTTCAACTACCTCTTCCAGGACGTCGTCGACCAGCCCAAACGCACCGACACCCTGAAACTCGACTACAACCTCAGCCCCTCCGACATCCTCACCTTCAGCTACAGCGCCCGCAACGACATCAACGACGGCAAAGTCGGCATCCCCGCCGGCACCGGCAACTACGACGTCTTCCGCCAGCGGTCGGAAAACCTCGGCAAGCTATTCCTCGGCCGCTACCAGAAAATCCTCTCCCCCACTCTCATCAATGAGTTCAACGGCAGTTACTCCACCCGCCCGCTCATCAACTCCATCCCCGACGAAGCCCTCGCCGGCATCCAGCGCGACAAAATCGGCTTCACCCTCGGACAGTTGAATCCCGCCGCCAATCCCCTCAACCTCATCCCCAACATGTCCTTCGGCGGCGTCCCCAACGCCGTCGCCATCTCCATGGACGGTCGCACGCCCCTCACCACCACTCACGAAATCATCTCCATCTCCAACAATCTCTCGAAAACCTTCACCGCCCACACCGTCAAACTCGGCTTCTACTACGACCGCCTCTGGGCCGAAAACCAGCCCGCCGGCGGCGCCTTCAACGGCTCGTTTAACTTCGGCCGCAACGTCAACAACCCCCTGGAAACCGACTACGCCTTCTCGAACGCCATCCTCGGCGTCTTCAACCAGTACGACGAACCCACCGCGCGCGTCTTTCCCGTCAATTACGCCAGTAACATCGAATGGTTCGCCCAGGATAACTGGAAAGTTACCCGTAAACTCACCTTCGATTACGGCGTCCGCTTCCACTATCTTCCCCAGTCGTGGATCGACGGCGACGCCATGTCCGGCTTCCGCGCCTCCGCCTTTGACCCCGCCCGCACCGTCCGCCTCATCGAACCGTTCCGCGATGGCAACAACCGCGTCGGCCGCAATCCCAACACCGGCCAACTCGTCCCCGCCGCCCTCATCGGCGCCGTCGCCCCCGGACGCGGCAACCCCGCCAACGGCATGGTCTCGCCCCTCGCCGACTCGAGCATCCCCCGCTCCCTCATGAAAGAGCAGGGCGTCCAGTGGGGCCCCCGCCTCGGCTTCGCCTACGACGTCCGCGGCAACGGGAAACTCGCGGTCCGCGGCGGCTTCGGCCTCTTCTATAACCGCATGTCCCACGGCGTCGTGCTCACCGACTTCGCCGCCCAGCCCCCCCTCATCAACCTCCCGTCCATCTTCTACGGCACCATGGCCGGCCTCCGCAACGCCTCCGGCGTCCAGTTTCCCGCCAACGTCCTCGGCGTCGATCCCGGCGGGAAAATTCCCCGCGTCATGAACTTCTCCCTCTCCGTGCAGGGCGACATCGGCTACGGCACCATCCTCGACGTCGGCTACTCCGGCTCCCTCGGCCGCAATCTGCTCTGGCAGCGCAACCTCAACGCCATCCCCCTCGGGACGAACTTCCTCGCCTCCTCCCGCGACACCACCAACAACGCCGTCCTCCCCGTCAATTTCCTCCGCCCCTACATGGGCTACGGCAACGTCAACCTCCGCGAGCCCGGCGCCTCCTCCAGCTATCACTCCCTCCAGGCCTCGGCCAACCGCCGCTTCGCCCGCCGCCTTCAGTACGGCGTCAGTTACACCTGGTCCAAGTCGCTCGATTACAACTCCGACGATGCCGCCACGGTCTCGAACATCATCCCCGTCCGCGTCTGGAACTACGGCCTCTCCGCCTACGACCGCACCCACGTACTCAAAGTCAACTGGCTCTACGATCTGCCCAACGCCGTCGCGGCCTCCAACCCCCTCCGCTGGCTCGTGAACGACTGGCAGCTCAGCGGCATCTACACCGCCAGCAGCGGCGCCCCCGCCGGCATCGGCTTCAGCACCGTCAATCCGGTCGACATCACCGGCTCACCCACCGAAGGCGCCCGCATCGTCCTCACCGGCGAACCCACGCTCGCCCGCGCCGACCGCACCTTCGCGCGCTGGTTCAATACCGGCGTCGTCGCCCTCCCCGCCGTCGGCACCATCGGCAACGCCGCGCGCACCAACATCCGCCTGCCCGGCATCAACAACTGGGATCTCACCGCCTATAAGAACCTCCGCGTGCGCGACCGCTTCACCACCCAACTCCGCGCCGAGTTCTATAACGCCTTCAATCACACCCAGTATTCAGGCGTCGACACCACCGCCCGCTTCGATGCCCAGGGGCGCCAGGTCAACACCCAGTTCGGCCAGGTCACCTCCACCCGCGTCGGCCGGCGCATCCAGTTGGCCATCCGCTTGACGTTTTAATTCGCGCCCGGCCGGGGCGTGTGGACATCGCCGTGTGCGTCCTGCTCGCGGGCGAGCAGCTGTTTCATCTCCGCGAGCCGCGCCGCCTGCGCCGGCTCCCCGGCCAGGTCCGTCAGCTCCCACGGGTCGCGCCCCACCTCAAAAAGCTGAAACCTCCCAATCTTCGGATACCAGATCAGCTTCCAGTTGCCCCGCCGAACCATCCGCTGGACGTCTTTGTAAACGGCGAAAGCGGCCTCCCGCACCTCGCGCCGGCGCCCGGCGATCACGGGCGCCAGCGACCGGCCCTCGACACTTTCGGGAATCGGAATGCCGGCCAGTTCGCACAGCGTGGGGAACAGGTCGTGCATGTGCGCGAGGGCGGCCGATCGGCCCCTGGGAATGCCCGGCCCGGCGAAAATGCACGGCGATTTGAAGTGTTCGTACAGGTTCTGTTTGCCCATCAGTCCATGCCGCCCCCCGACGGCCAGACCCTGGTCGCTCGTGAACAGCACGATCGTATTGGCGGGCAGGGCCGCGAGAATGCGGCCAATGTGGTGGTCGAGGCAGCTGATGACGGCGTAGTAGTCGGCCAGGTGGCGGCGCATCGCGGCTGGCGTCCGCGGGAAGTCGGCCAGCATCTCGTCGCGCACCTTCAAGTCGCCGTTGTCGAACGGGTGTTCGGGCAGAAAGTTCTTCGGCAGCGTAAGCTTGTCCGGGTCGTACATCGCGGCGAACTCCGCCGGGGCGGAACGCGGATCGTGCGGCACGGGAGGGGCCAGGTAGACGAAGAACGGTTTGGGGTCGGCCGCGCGCACCCATTCGATTACCTGATCAGCGTGGCGTTCGGGTTGAAGGGCGCGTTGTTCGAAGCTCTCCTGCGAGTAGAGTTTGGTCTGAAAGGCTTCGCTGGCCGGCAGGTAGGTATTCCCTCGTTTGCCGTAGTGGAAGGTACGATACCCGGCGTTGGCGAAGGCGGTGGCGAGCAGGGAGGTGGACGGGGGCAGGGGTTGGTTCCGGGCCGGGATGCGGAACACGGACCGCCCGGTCATGAGCATGGTGCGGGACGGCAGGCACATGGCGGGCACGAGCCCGCCCTGCGAGTACAGGTTCGAAAAGACGAACCCGCGCCGGCACAGTTTATCCAGGTTGGGCGTCCGGATCTCGGGGTTACCCAGGGCCCCGATGGTGTCGAAACGCTGGTCGTCGGTATTGATGAGCAGGATATTTGGAGCCGGCGCGGGCGCCGCGAAAGCGCTCAGCGATGAGAAAAGAAACTGGCGGCGAATCATGGAAAGTCCCCGTAGAATATACAACCTCGGCCCGCCCAGGCAACAAACGGCCCCTCAGAGCCCAAACCCGCTCACTCCCTCCGTCAGCAACCCCAAATTCGCCTGCGCCATCCCCAACAGCCGCAACGCCCCGAACCCAAACAAAGGAATCCCCCGGTCCAATGCCACCCGGCCCTCAGCCGCCAGCACATGCGCGTCCGCCAACTCCGCAAACCGTCCGCCCCAACCCGCCACGGTCGCCACAAACTCCTCCCACCGACCCGCCTCCCCGTAGCCCCCACTCTCCCCAAACCGCTGCGCCAACCGCAGCCGCCGCAGCAGCACATCCCCCTCCCCGCCCCCTCGTCCACCACGGCGAATCCTTCGTCAAACGCACCTGCGCCAAACACAGAAGCCCCCGGCTCGCGTTCCCCCTCTGGCTCGCCCTCTCTAGCCGCCGCTCCGGACTCGTCACCGAAGACTGGCCGTTTAAGAAGCGCGCCGCCTGGTGGCGCACGGCGCGGCGCAGGGCTGCCGGGCAAAATCCCGACGACTAGCCGGCGCTAGCACATTGACCCTCATGCCAGCAGTGATCACAATCGGCGCTAGGGGATCGCATGCCGAACCTGACCGTCCGCAACCGATCCGAAGAGGTACATTTGGCCTTGCGCCTGCGCGCCGCGCGGAATGGCCGTTCCACGGAAGCTGAGATTCGGCTGATCTTGGAACAAACGGTCCTTCCTCCCCAACGTCTTCGCATCGGGTCCGAGTTGCCAAGGATCGGACGCGAAGTAGGCGGAAGGGATGACCTAAAGCTCAAATCGTACTGGATACCAATGTCCTATCCGAGCCGCTCCGGCAAACACCCGCCAGGCAGGTAGTCGAGTAGCTGGATAACCAAAATGCCGAGACGCTCTACATCACCACCGGGAACCGGGCGGAGTTGCGGTTTGGGGTGTTAAGTCTGCCCGATGGAAAGCGAAAAAACGATTTGACTGCGCGGATAGAAAGGGTTCTCGATCTCTTGAAACACCGCACCTTGGCCTTTGATTCCGCCGCCGCGCGAGGCTTCGCGGTGGCTACGCGCAACGCCAGGCACTTTGCGGATCTCGGTGTCCGTGTGATCAACCCCTGGCGGTAAGCGCCCCGCCAAACCCGCTCGCGGCGCGGCTTCCCCTCAAGCCGTTCCCCCCCATCGACCCGCGCTGGACAGCTCCAGCTTGCCCTACCCGAAGCTCCACCCGACTGCAGACCGCGCGGGGCGAGCGCAACGTCACAACCCACCATCGACTGCGACCTTGCGGATCCTGGTCGCCAGCGTGCTCGCAGTTCGACTCCCGTGCTCCGCCACCCGTCCATCAAAACAAACTGGGAACATCACCCGCACCCGGAACGACTCGCACTCCTGACCAGGTGTGGCCCATGCGCGCAATCTCGGCCAGGCCTTGACACTGCCGACCCCAATGCAGCGCCAGATCTCCCTGATGTCGCAGACCGCTTCCGGCAAGAGCTGAAATCAATTCATACTGCCGGGGACTGATCGCGATCGGCCTCTTCTCGTTCCAGCTGAGCAAAGAATTCATCACCAGCAACGCCTTCGCCCCGTTGAAGCGAATCGAACCCTTGGGCGATCTTCTTGCGGAGTTCCTGCTTGCGAAGCTCCATCAGCTCGTCACGATCTGCCAGCAAGCGCAAAGCGTCCCTGACGACTTCGCTAGCCGATCCGTAGCGGCCACTTTTCACCCGGCTCTGGACGAGCTGCTCAAGTTCTTGGGTGAGATGTACGTTCATGGGCGAAGCCTCCTCTCTGCCTGAGAGTAGCCTGCCTGGCCAAATCGGTCAATTTTAGACAGTCCATCCGCTCTTTAACGGACGTTCTCCTCGTGACGCGGAGACTGTGCTGATCTGGACCGGCGGATCGGCTGGCGCACGCATGCCGGATCAGGAGAAACAGGACATCAATGAGCAAACGCGAACTCATCGATCAGGAGCGTGGCAGATTATCGGACACCGATCTCGACCGTCCGCTTGAGCTTCTCCGCACGCTCACCGAACAACCTGCCGAGGCCTCGCTCGCCAGGGACTGCCTCTCCCCGGAGGCGGACGCCGTCAGGGCTGATCTGTCAAAGGCATCGTCCTCCGGAGTTGCCCGTTTTCGCTCCTCAGCCAGACCAAACCGCGTCCGGTGCTGGTGCTGGCGGCATCGCCGGGAAACGATCTCATTCTTCGCCAGATCACGAGGCAGGCTCGCAAGGCCGGTTCGCGAGGTCGGCTCGCAAGGATCGCTGCTCCTTGCCACTGGACGCACGCAAAATAGCGTCAGGGCGCTGGCTTCGTCCCGTAGACAGGTAACTCGTCACCCTGCGGATCCCACACCCTCACCATAACGGGATGGCCGCCGGCCGTTTCCCAGACCATTCGGTTTTTTTTTACACCACACAAACCAATCAATTCAAAACACTTCCTCGTTTCTCCCGGCCGCCCGCGCCCGGAATGCGCTTGACCCGCATGCTACGTTTCTAAGCAAAGGCGTTCCTCTTTCCCAACCGGAAAGCGGGACGCCTTTTCCATTGCAACGCCAGGAAATTTCACCATGCCAAGCAAAGAATTGACCGACGAACAACGCCAGCGCCGCGCCGCAATCGCCCGCCAAAACGGAGCCAAATCCAAAGGCCCCGTCACCGTCGAAGGCAAATACCGCAGCTCCATGAACACCATCGCCACCGGCGAACACGTCGAACTCCACAAAGAAGATCTCCCGCCCTTCTTTTTCCTGCTTTCCACCGACGACCGGTCTGCCTATCTACGCGCCTTCCAGGCCCAAATGCGCCATCTCAAGCCACAGTCCGACTTCGAACAAGGCCTCGTCCGGCGCATGGCCATCGCCCTGTTTCAACACGACCGCCTCACCAACTTTCAGGCCGAAGCCATGCAGCGCGAAGTCGATACCATCGTCCGCGAATTCCCGGCGCTAGGCCTGTCCGATCACTTCTTCCTATCGAACAAACGGGCGACCCTCGACAAAGAGGTCCAGCAGTGCGTCATCCGTG
>JAINDL010000087.1 GCA_019931245.1 Bryobacteraceae bacterium CoA2 C42 | reverse complement strand
GTATGAGACGGGGGCGATGCGGCGGACGCACCTAGGAGGGCGGGATAACATCCGGAAGCGGATTCTGATTCACGCCAGTGCGTTCAATTTGAGTCTGGTATTGCGGGGCCTGTTTGAGGCCGGAACGCCCCGGGGGTTCCAGGGGCGGAAGAGCCTTGTTATCAGCGATATCTGCGCCTGGATCGACAGGTTAATGGCATGTTTCACGCAGAGATGGGTTGACTTCGGGCTGCGGGAGGCGCTTGGTCCGGATAAGCACTTTGTGAGACATTGGGCACTGCTGCTGGCAGCTTGAGACGGGATTCCGGAAAATGGGCACTTTTGCCACGGGCTGTTGAGTTAACGCTTATTGGGGATTCCGGTCCAATCCGAACACGATTCCGGTGTGAAGCCGAACAGCATTCCGGTCTGAAGGCGAACAAGATTCCGGTGGCAAGTCGAACATCGATTCCGGTCTGAAGCCGAACACTTTTCGGCCGATCCCGGAATCGTGTTCGGCATGAGCCCGGAATCGCCATCGGGGCGAACCTCGCTGGACATCACCCGGCAAGCGACCCTCTCAAAAAGGGAGAACCCGCTTGCCAGCCAGGAGAACGTCCATGCAAAAAATCAAAGAAGTCCTTCGACTTCGTCACGAGCTAAACCTCGATCAGCGCCAGATCGCCCGCAGTTGCGCGATCTCGGTCAGCACCGTCCATGAGTATCTGAAACGAGCCGAAGCCGCCGGCATCGGCTGGCCGATCCCCGCCGAATGGAACGACACCCAGTTACGAACGGCCCTCTTCCCGCCAGCCACTGCCCCCCGCGCGTTCTTGCAAAGACACCCTCGATTACGCACAGATCCAGCAGCAACTTCGCGACAACCGGCATGTCACCTTGCAGTTACTCTGGCAGGAGTACCGCGAAGCCAACCCGAACGGATACCGCTACAGCCGCGATTGCGAACTCTACCAGCGCTGGCGCAAGAAACAAGACGTCGTCATGCGCCAACAGCACACACCCGGCGAAAAGGCCTTTATCGACTGGGCCGGAGCAACCTTTCCGATCCATGACCGGCACTCCAATACCGTTCGCCAAGCCTCACTGTTCGTCGCGGTCCTCGGCGCCAGTTCCTACACTGATGCCGAACTCACGCGCGATCAGCAGATGGAGTCCTGGATTCGGGCCCATGAAAACGCTTTCGCCTTCTGGGGCGGTGTGCCCGCGCTGACGGTGCCCGACAACACCAAGACCGGCGTCACCAAGGCCTGCCGCTATGATCCCGACGTTAACCCGACCTACCAGAACTTTGCCGTTCACTACGGATTCGGCGGTGCCGGCCAGACCGTACCGGCCACGTGACAAAGCCAAGGTCGAAAGCGGCGTCCAGATCGCGCAGCGATGGATCCTGGCCGTGCTGCGGCACCGCCGCTTCTACTCAGTAGCAGAGGCCAACGAGGCTGTTCGCGAACTGCTCGTCACGCTGCACCAGCGGCCGTTCCGCAAACGCGACGGCAGTCGCGCCTCGCTGTTCGCCGACCTCGATAAACCGGCCCTGAGGCCGCTGCCGGACGAGCCCTTTGCCCTGAGCCAATGGTCCCAAGCCCGCGTCAACATCGACTATCACATCGCCTTCGACGGCAGCTTTTACAGCGTGCCCTACAACCTTGTGCACGAACTGGTCGAGGTGCATTCCACCGCCACCACGGTGGAGATCCTGCACCAAGGTACCCGCGTGGCGTCGCACCGGCGCAGCCGCACTCGCGGCCAAGCGATGACCACCCACGAGCACCGTCCGCACAGCCATCAGGCGCATCTGGAGTGGACCCCGTCGCGCATTCTGCAATTGGGAGAAAAGTCAGGTCCGTTCACCGTGAAACCACTGGAACGCATCCTGGCGGATGAGCCGCATCCAGAGGCGGGATACCGGGCCTGTCTCGGGGTGATTCGGCTCGCCAAACAGGATTCGGCCACGCGCATGGAGGCTGCGGCCGAACGCGCGTTGCTGACGGGCGCGTGCCGGTTGCGCAGCGTGGAGTCGATTCTACGGAACTCGTTAGACCGGCTGCCGATGGAGGTGCCAGACCAATCTGCGCCGCCGCCGGAGCACGACAACATTCGCGGCGCGGAGTACTTCGAATAGGCGCCACCATGCTGGAACAACCGCTGGAACAACCGATGATGGAAAAACTCGCCGCCATGCGGCTGCACGGGATGCTGGACGCGCTGGAACAGCAGCATAAGGACCCTGGCAGCGGGGAGCTGAGCTTTCTGGAGAGGCTGGCGCTGCCGGTCGACCACCAGTGGAACTGGGGATAAAATCAAGCGCTGGCGCGGCGGTTACAAGCGGCGAAACTGCGCGGTAACGCCTGCGTGGAGGATATCGACTTTCGGGCTGCGTGGGGGCTGGACAAGAGCGTGATTCGCGGCCTGGCGAGGGACTCGCAATGGGTCAAGAATCACGAGCATGTCTTCGTTCTGGGCCCGACGGGCGTGGGCAAGAGCTTTGTTGCTTCTGCGTTGGCGCAGAAGGCTTGCCGCGATGGCTACACGGCATACTACTCCCGGGCGGCGGCGCTGTTCCGAGACCTGGAGATCGCGCGGGCTGACGGCAGCTTTCGCTCGCTGCTGGCGCGCTTGAGCCGAATCGACGTGCTGGTGATCGACGACTGGGCGATGGCGCCGATGAAGGAGACCGAGCGCCGGGACTTCTGGGAGATCTGCGAGGATCGGTATCAGGTGAGGTCGATGATCCTGACTTCGCAGATGCCGGTGAGTAAGTGGCATGAGCAGATCGGCGATCCGACGGTGGCCGACGGGATTCTGGACCGGATTGTGCATAACGCGCACCGGATCGAAATGCGGGGAGACTCGATGCGGAAGAAGCGCAAGGGCGAGGAGCCGGCCGGGAAGAGCCCTGCCGGGGTGCCTTAGCGTTGAGCGGGGCAAGAGGCTGCGCCCCTTTCCCCGCGCCCCTTTTCCTGCTCGAAGATTCCGGCCTCCGCGTTGCTCCGGATGCAGTTTCCGTGGCTCGGCTGGTTGACGAAGCCGAACACTTATCCCACAATCAAAACACCAGCGTCGCTTCGCTCCGATTACTGTTCGGCTTCGTCGGAATCGCCACTTATGGGAGTCCCCCCCCCCGCCCGCCTGATAGCATAGGTCCCACCGTCATGCGTCCCCTCGCCCTCCTCCCCCTCGCCCTCCTCCTTGCCTCCTGCCGGCCCATGGTCCTCTAACCCTTCCCCGCCTGGGCCTCCCCCCACCACCCCCCGTCCCACCGCCCACCCGGCCCCCCCCCC
>JAINDL010000062.1 GCA_019931245.1 Bryobacteraceae bacterium CoA2 C42 | reverse complement strand
GACGAGCTACGACGAGGAGACCGTCGAGGCCGGCCATACGGAGTTGCGCGGCAAGCGCCTGGCGGTGATTATCACGGGTAGCGGGCGGGTGCCGAAGTATGGGCATCGGGCGCAGGAGACGCTGAACTTATCGAACCGCGAACTGGCGCTGCTGGCGGTACTGCTGCTGCGGGGGCCGCAGACGTTGAACGAACTCAAAGACCGCTGCCACCGGCTGCACGCGTTTGAGGATCTCGATAGCGTCGAGTCGGCGCTGCGGAAGATGACGGAGCGTGAGATGGCGGTTTTCATCCCGAAGCAGACCGGATGGCGCGAGCCGCGCTATATGCATCTGCTGGGCGGACCGGTGGATATGGCGGCATTGGCTGAGGCGCCGGCGGGGCGGGGGGCGGCGCCGAGCAATGATCGCGTAACGCATTTAGAGATTCAAGTAGAAGCGCTGCGCGCGGAGCTTGAACAGTTGCGGCAGGAGTTTTCCGCGTTCAGGACCCAATTCCAATGAGACTTTCTTTCCTTTTCTTATTGGCGGCGTACGCTCTGCTTGGGCAGGGCAAAGAGTTCATCCTCGAGAACTACACGAAGTATGAGCAGCGGGTGCCGATGCGGGACGGCAAGCGGCTGTTCACGAGCATCTACGTGCCGAAGGACGCGAGCGAGAAGTGGCCGATTCTGTTGAACCGGACGCCGTATTCGGTGGCGCCGTACGGACCGGATCAGTACAAATCCGATCTGGGACCTTCGACGGTGCTGGGCAAATCGAAGTACATCTTTGTCTACCAGGATGTGCGGGGTCGGAACCTGTCGGAGGGGGAGTTTATCAACATGACGCCGCACAAGGCGGCGAAGGGTGCCAAGGAGGTGGACGAGAGCACGGACACCTACGACACGATTGACTGGCTGGTGAAGAATCTGGCGGGGAACAACGGGAAGGTGTGCACGTATGGCATTTCCTACCCGGGTTTCTACACGGCGGCGGGGATGATTGACGCGCATCCGGCGCATGTGTGCGCGTCGCCGCAGGCTCCGATTACGGACTGGTTTGCGGGCGATGACTTTCATCGCAACGGGGCGCTGTATCTGCCGCATGCGTTCAACTTCCTCTATGGGTTCGGCAAGCCGCGGCCGGAGCCGGTGCAGCAGAAGCGTGATCCGTTTGCGCACGGGACGCCGGACGGGTATCAGTTCTTTTTGAAGATGGGGCCGTTGTACAACGCCAATGAGAAGTTCTACAAGAACGAGATCCCGTTCTGGACGGAGATGATGAAGCACGACGTCTACGACGAGTTCTGGCAGTCGCGGAACCTGCGGCCGCACTTGAAGGGGATCAAGCCGGCGGTGATGACGGTGGGGGGATGGTTCGATACGGAGAATCTGTACGGGGCGCTGCAGGTTTTCAAGTCCGTCGAGAAGGCTTCGCCGTCGACGCGGAATCTGCTGGTGATGGGACCGTGGTGGCACGGGCAGTGGGCGCGGGATGCGGGCGAGTCGATCGGGGACGTGAAGTTCCACGCCAAGACCGGGGAGTATTACCGGGAGAAGATTGAGGCGCCGTTTTTTGACTACCACCTGAAGGGCAAGGGCAAGATGGAGCTGCCGAAGGCTTCGGTGTTTGAGACGGGGACGAACGTGTGGCGGCAGTTTTCGCAGTGGCCGCCGAAGGAGGCCCGGCCGCTGCGGCTGGCGTTCAACCCGGGCGGGGTGTTGAGCGCGAACGGGACGCGGGACGCCGGGTTTGAGGAGTGGATCAGCGATCCGGCCAAGCCGGTACCCTACATTGCGGGGGTGGCGAACCGGATGACGCGGGAGCACATGGTGGAGGATCAGCGGTTTGCCACGTCGCGGACGGACGTGGTGGTGTATCAGACAGAGCCGCTTGAGGAGGACCTGACGATTGCCGGGCCGATCAAGAACGAGCTGATTTTTTCGACCGACGGGACGGACGCGGACCTGATTGTGAAGCTGATTGACGTGTATCCGGATGATCTGCCGGAGCTGGGGGGCTATCAGCAACTGGTGCGCGGCGAGGTGTTCCGCGGCAAGTTCCGGGAGTCGCTCGCCAAGCCGAAGGCGTTTGTGCCGGGGGAGCCGACGAAGGTGGAGTACGAGTTGAACGATGTGCTGCACACGTTCCGGCGGGGTCACCGGGTGATGGTGCACGTGCAGAGTTCGTGGTTTCCGCTGGTGGACCGGAACCCGCAGAAGTTCCTGAACATCAACGAGGCGCGGGAGGGGGATTTTGAGAAGCACCGGCACCGGCTGCACCGGGGCTCGGGGATTCAACTGTTGAGTTTGCCTTCGAGTTCGGCCCAGCGCTGATAGAGGGCGTCGACGGCGGCCTGTTTGGCTTCGAGTTCGGAGAAGTGGGCCGCTTCGAGTTCGGCTTCGGCGGCGTGGATGCGGTCTTCGATCGAGTCCCACTCGCGCTGGTCGAGGTAGCTGAGTTTGGTTTTCTTTTTGGGCGGAGCGGGGGGCGCGGCGGTGGGCTTGGCGGTCTCCTTGCGGACGGAGGGCTTGGCGCGGTCCTGTTCCCATTGAGAGTATTCGGCGTAGAGGCCGGCGGTGCCATCGCCGTTGAGGGCGAGGACGGTGTTGGCGATGCGGTCGAGCAGGTAGCGGTCGTGGGTGACGAGGACCATGGCGCCGGAGAAGTCGAGGAGGTTCTCTTCGAGGACTTCGAGGGTGGGGATGTCGAGGTCGTTGGTGGGCTCGTCGAGGAAGAGGACGTCGGCGGGCTGGAGCATGAGGTTGGCGAGGAGGACGCGGGCGCGTTCGCCGCCGGAGAGCTGGGCGACGGGTTGGACGAGCTGCTCTTCCTGGAACAGAAAGCGCTTGGCCCAGGCGACGACGTGGATGGGGCGGCCCTGGAAAATGACGGTATCGCCGGCTTCGCAGAGGGCGCGGCGGAGGGTGACGGTTTCGTCGGTGAGGCGGCGGTTTTGGTCGAGGACGACGATCTTGAGATGCTCGGCGCGCTCGACGAGGCCTGAGTCGGGGGGGATTTCGCCGGCGAGGATGCGGAGGAGGGTGGACTTGCCGCAGCCGTTGCCGCCGACGAGGCCGAGGCGCATGCCGGCGGTGAGGGTGACGTCGAGGTTTTCAAAGAGCAGGCGGCTGTAGCGTTTGGAGATCTTCTGGGCGGAGATGAGGCGTTTGGTCTGGCGCTGGGAGGCGTTCATGGCCAGGCCGGCGGTGGCGCGTTCGGCGTTGCGGCCGGAGACTTCGGCGAGTTCGTCGATGAGGCGGTTGGCTTCGTCGATGCGGGCTTTGGCTTTGGTGGTGCGGGCTTTGGCGCCGCGGCGGAGCCATTCGATTTCGCGGCGGACGCGGGAGGCGAGGGACTCCTGGTAGCGTTGCTGGGCGAGGAGGAAGTCGGCGCGGCGTTCGAGGAAGCGGGTGTAGTTGCCTTCGACGAAGTAGATGCCATCGGGGTAGGTTTTGTTGATCTCGCCCATGTGGGTGGCGACCTGTTCGAGGAAGTAGCGGTCGTGGGAGATGAACAGGGCGGCGCATTCGGCGGATTGGAGGGCGCCCTGGAGCCAGATGATGCCGTCGATGTCGAGGTGGTTGGTGGGCTCGTCGAGGAGGATGACGGCGGGTTCGCGGACGAGGCCGGCGACGATGGAGAGGCGTTTGCGCCAGCCGCCGGAGAGGGCGGCGGCGGGCATATCGAAGTCGTTGAGGCCGGCGCGGCTGGCTTCCATCTCGATGCGGAGGTTCTTTTCTTCCGGGGTGAGGGGGGCTTCGCGGAGGGCGTGTTCGAGGACCTCGCGGACGGAGATGCCTTCGGGGAAGAAGGAGTCCTGTTCGACGTAGGCGATGACGGCCTGCTTGCGGACGGAGCGGGCGCCGGAGTCGGGGGGTTCGAGGCCGGCGAGGATTTTGACCAGGGTGGACTTGCCGGCGCCGTTGGGGCCGGTGAGTCCGATGCGTTGGCCATCGTGGATGGCGAGAGTCAGGTTTTCAAAGAGCGGCTGGGCTCCAAAGCGCTTGGAGACGGCCGAGACGGAGAGGACAACACCCATGTAGATACCAGTATGATGGACCGGAAGGGAGGAAGGCGATGACAACGGGCGTGACGGTGATGCCGGAGTCGATCCAGAACGAGGGGATCGAGGCGATTCTGGACCGGTTGACGGCGGCGGGGGTGACGCGGGTGGCGACTTCGCCGTACGTGATGGAGCCGGCGGACGAGAAGACGGGGAGCCGGGAGCCTCCGATTGACGCGGGGGCGGGGTCGGTGCGGCTGCTGGACCGGCCGTTGTGGGGTAAGCGGGAGCTGTTTGTGCGGACGGCGCCGAGCTTTGTGCCGGAGCGGCGGCTGTACGCGGGGCTGCGGTATCAGCCGTCGGCGGCGGACGGGCTGACGGAGCGGGAGGGCGGAATCATCGCCAAGTTCATCCGGGCGGCGCGGTCGCGGGGGATGGAGGTTTATCTACAGATTCAGGCGGCGATTCCGCCGGGCTACCGGGTGCAGTTTGGGGGGCCGGTGGACGAGGACAAGCCGCGGCTGCCGGACGGGCGGGTGCCGCCGCGGCGGTTTGCCAATAACGGGAGCCTGGCGAGCCCGCACATCACCAACTACACGCTGGCGCTGACGCGGGACCTGGTGCGGGTGTATCCGGAGATCAACGGGATCCGCTACGACTGGCCGGAGTATCCGCCGTACCTGCTGGACGATGTGTTTCTCGACTTCAACCCGCAGTTGGCGAAGCTGGGGGGCTTTGACTTTGAGCGGATGCAGCGGGAGGCGCAGGGGTTGTACCGGCTGCTGCACGGGGGGTTGACGAACCGGCACCTGGAGCGGTGGCTGATGGAGGATGGGGGGCGGGGTCCGCTGCTGCAGGCGATGGTGGACCAGCCGGGATTGGGGGACTGGCTGCGCTGCAAGGCGCGGCTGGCGAGTGAGCTGGCGCAGAAGTTGCGGGAGACGCTGCCGCCGCGGATGGCGTTGGTGTTCGGGACGTTTCCGCCGCCGTTTACGACGGTGAGCGGTTTCGATTTCCGGACGGTGGCGACGGCGTTCCACGTGAAGCTGTATACGATGCACTGGCCGGTGATTTTCCGGTTCTACGGGGAGCAGTTGAAGCGGAATAATCCGGCGCTTGATGAGGAGTTGCTGGTGCGGGCGTTGAGTAACTGGCTGGGGATACAGGATGCGCCGTATTTTACTCGGCTGGAGCAGTTCCGGTATCCGGAGCCCGAGGAGGCGCATCCGGTGGGTGAGCAGGTACAGTTGCAGAAGATCCGGGACGCGCAGCGGATGGCGGGAGAGACGCCGGTTTACTCGTTTGTGCATGGTTATGGGCCGGTGAAGGACTTTTTGCGGCGGCTCGCCGTGGGCCGGGCCGCGTCTTCGCACGGGGTTTGGATCAACCGGTATGAGTATTTGCGGAACGAAAAGATTGCCGGGATGAAGCCGCGAGGTTAAGCCGCCTTGGGAACCGGGGTTCGGCCGAAGCGTTCGAGCAGGTCGCCGACGTCGTAGCCGGGGGCCAGACGCTGCATTAAGTCGTTATCTTGCAATAATTGAAGCGCGTATTCAGGGAGCTCGAAGTTGGGTTCCTT
>JAINDL010000140.1 GCA_019931245.1 Bryobacteraceae bacterium CoA2 C42 | reverse complement strand
GGGGGCGGCGGTCCAGGAGATGGTGTTGCCGGAGGTGGAGACGGTGAGCCAGGCGGGGTTTCCGGAGACGGTCCAGGAGGTGTAGTCCGAGGGGGTGGGGGTGACGGTGACGCTGCCGGAGCCGCCGGTGGCGGGCGCCGAACCGGAGGAGGCGCTGAGGGTGACGGAGCCGGTGGCGCCGGATTGGGAGAGGGTGAAGGATTTGTCGCCGATGGTGAGGGTGGCGGAGCGGGGGGTGACGGAGTTGTTGGGGGCGGCGGTCCAGGAGATGGTGTTGCCGGAGGTGGAGACGGTGAGCCAGGCGGGGTTGCCGGTGACGGTCCAGGAGGTGTAGTTGCTGGGGGTGGGAGTAACGGCAATCGAACCGGAGGCGCCGGCGGCGGCGGCGGTGGCCGCGGCGGGGTTGAGGGTGATGGTACCGGGCGAGCCGGCCTGGGTGAGGGTGAAGGATTTGTCGCCGATGGTGAGAGTGGCGGTGCGCGGATTGGGATCGGTGTTGGCGGCGGCGGTCCAGACGTGGGGATTGGCGGAGACGTCGACCGAGAGCCAGTTGGGTTGGCCGGAGACAGACCAAGCGGCGTAGGCGGGTTCGGCCGGGGAGACGGTGAGGCTGCCGGATGCGCCGTTAACGGGGGCGGTGGCGCTGGTGGCGCTGAGGGTGACTGAGCCGCGGCCGAAGCGCCGGGCGGAGAGGTTGGTGAGGGCGCTGGTATTGAAGCTGGCCTGGGTGGCCATGGAGCCGAACTCGTCTTCGATGCCGACGGTGGCGCCGCGACCGCCGCCGAAGACAGGGCGGGCGGGCTGGACTTCGCGATAGTTATACTGAACGCCGCCCCAGCGGTTGATCACGATTTGGAACGAGAGCGGGTAGGTTCGACTGGTGTCCGTTCGGTGGGCGATGTTTTCCCAACTGACGACGAAGTTTCCTCCTGAGGTGCCGTAGCGAATCGTGCCGCCTTTGCTGGGGTCGAGGTCGTCCCAGAAGGGATAGAGTCCATTGTTCGGGGCGGTTGCGTCGGGGATCGCTGTGTTGGCGAATTCGGTGCCGCCGGTAGGAGTGCCGAAGGTGAGGAAGCCATTGGCGCAGATATAGGCGGTGTTGTACTGGCCGCCGAAGAAGGGGAAGGCGAAGGGCAGAGTGATGGCGGAGCTGATACTGTCGTCGTCGAGCGAGAGCGAGGTCATGCCGGTGGTGTCGATCCAGGCGTAGGTATCGGTGGCGGTGGAGTAAGATGGCTGGACGCGGATGGTTTGGGAGCGGCTGGCGGTGCCGTCCGGGCCGGCAACGGTCAGGGTGGCGGTGTACGTTCCGGAGTTGGGGTAAGTTTGGCTGGTAGACCCGCTGAGCGCGACGGCGGAGCCGCCGGCGCCGGCATTGAGGGTGCGGGAGGTGAGCGTCCCCAGGGAGTTGTCGGTGAAGGTGACGGTAAGCGGAGGGGACCCGGAGCGGGCGCTGGCGATGAAGTGCGGGAGGGGGCGTTGGAGGTTGGAGAGGGCGCGGTATAGATTCAGGCGCCCGCCGGAGAAGGTCGTCTGGTCCAGGTTCGACCGCGCATCGGTGGCGAGCAGAAGGCGGCGGATGAGTTCATCGTAGGCGAGGGCGGGGAACTGGGCCTTGAGGAGGGCGAGGGCGCCGGCCACGTGGGGTGTGGCCATGGAGGTGCCGCTTTTCAATCCATACTGGTTGCCCGGCAGTGTTGAGTAAATGCCCGAGCCGGGGGCGGCGAGATGAACGCGGCGATAGCCGTAGTTGGAGTAGCCGGCCTGGGCATCGTTGGCATCGTTGGCGGCGACGGCGACGACGTTGGGAAGGTCGAAGCTTCCGGGGTAGGTGGGGCCGGAGTCGTTGTTCGAACTGGCGTTGCCGGCGGCGGCGACGAAGAGGACTCCCTGGTTCTTGGCGCTGTTGATGGCGTCGTAGAGGGTCTGCGAGAAGCCGCCTCCCGACCACGAATTGCTGAGAATGTGGACGCCTTTGGTGAGAGCATACTCGATGCACTTGATGGCATCGGATGAAGAACCGGAGCCACCGGCGGACAGGAACTTCAAAGCCATCAGCTTGACGTTCCAGGCCACCCCGGTGACGCCGATGCCGTTGTTGCCGATGGCGCCGATGGTGCCGGCGACGTGGGTTCCGTGACTATTGTCGTCCATTGGGTTGCCGGTGTTGGTGATCGCGTTGATGCCGTACACATCGTCGATGTACCCGTTGTTGTCGTCGTCGATACTGTTGTTGGGAATTTCGCCGGGATTGGTCCACATGTTGGCGGCGAGATCGGGATGGTTGTAGTCGACGCCGGTGTCGACGACGCCGACGATGATGGAGGAGGCACTGGTGCGCAGGCTCCAGGCTTCCGGGGCGTTGATGTCGGCGTTGGCGGTGCCGCCCGTCTGACCCGTATTGTGAAGGCCCCATAGTTGAGTGAACGATGCATCATTCGGCAAGGTCTGGGTTTGGTCGATGCTGACCAGATAGTCGGGTTCGGCCAACTCCACCAGCGGATTGGCGCGGTAGAGGGCCAGGGCCTGTTCGACGTTGATCCCGCCGGGCAGGCGCAGCAGCTGAATGTTGCCCAAGCGGGCGAAGACGCGCGCCACGGTAGCACCGTGGGTTCTGTGCAGGGCCTGCAGCAGCGAACTCGCGGCGGTGAGCTTCGGCTTGATGAGGATCTGGCCGGTCCGGTAAGGGGCGTACTTGAGCGGCTGGGCCGGCAGCAGGCCGACAGCGAGCAGGAGAGGAACCAGGAACCGGAGTGCTCGCGTCATTTTCCTAACCCTGTATTGTGACGCAAAACGGCTGCGGGTGGGCCCGCGCGTTTGTTTCCCGCGATTGACGCCTGGGAGTATACCGATGTAACGTAGAGGGTTAGCCGCTCCCGGTTGCGCGGCCATGGCGAAGATCTCTCAACTGCATGCGCATCCGGCTCCTCTACCATGATCGCTGTTTTGATGGAACTGCCTCGGCGGCGCTGTTAGGCAGGTTTTTGCAGGAGTATTACTACCCGCAAGGCCAGCTGCTGCCGCGGGGTGTTCTGCACCGGCCCGGCTTCCGCTGGGAGTCCGGGGACCTGGATGGGGACGAGAACGCGATTGTTGATTTCCGTTATGCAGCCGACCGCCGTCTGGACTGGTGGTTTGACCATCACCTGACCGCGTTCCTGAGTCCGGAGGACGAGACGCATTTTCGCCGGCAGGGTTCTCCGCAGAAGGTGTGGGACACTGAGCGATCTTCGTGCACCGGACTGATTGCGGATTACCTGTGGGACCGATTCTCTTATCTGGCGGAGGGGCTGGAGGAGTTGGTCGAGTGGGCGGAGATCATTGACGGAGCCAATTACGCGAGTCCCGAGGCGGCCGTTGAGTTGCAGTCGCCGGCGGCGCGCTTGCGGCTGGTGATCGAGCATGCCGAGCAGGAGGAGCTACGGACGGAGGTGGTGCGTCGGCTGCGGTTCCGGTCGATGGAAGAGGTGCTGGCCGTGCCGGCGCTGCGGGCGGTGGCGGACCGCTGCGTCGAACAGCGGCAGGGGGAGATGGGATTTGTCGTCAGGCGGCTTGAACGGCGCGATGCGGTGGGCTATCTGGATGTTCGCGGTCTGGAGGGCGCCCGGCCCAACCGGTTTCTACCCTACTGGGTTTTCCCCGATCTGGAGTATATGGTCACGGTGTCGGCGGGCGATGCCTGGGTTCGGATTTCGTTGGGAACGAATCCTTGGCGGCGGTCGACGCGCCTGGTGAACCTAGCCGAAGTGGCCGGTCGGTACGGCGGCGGCGGACACGCGGCCGTGGCGGGAATAAGTCTGCCATCGCAGAACGAGGCTTTCGTACAGCAGGTGCGGGAGGAGATTCTCCAGACACTGACCTGTGAACGGAACGTGGCCGTTTAGGGGGCGTGTAACACAGGGCTGGCCGTTTTCATCCGAACGGCGTAGGATGTAGAAGCCGGGAGCTGCTGTCAGGGCCTCCGCCAGAGGTGATTATGATTTCGATGAAGAGGATCGTTCTACCCGTCGACCTTTCGGAACGTTCCAAGGTGGCTGCGGGCGAAGCGAGGAGTTTGGCCAAGCTGTTTGGCGCCGAGGTGGTGGTGGTCTATGTGCTGGCGCCGATTCCGATTTACGGGGGCGGCCTCGAGATGGCGCCGCCCGTGAACTGGTACGAGTTGCAGCGTCCGGCGGTGCTGGGCCGCCTCGCGCCTTTTGTCGCGGCGGAACTGGCGGATGTCGCGGTGAAGACGGTGGTCCGCGAAGGAGACGCCGCCAATGAGATTGTCGCCGTGGCAAACGAGGAGCGGGCGGATCTGATTGTGATGGCCACGCATGGCTACGGTGGATTCCGCCGATTCCTGCTCGGCAGCGTGGCCGCGAAGGTGCTCTCGGATGCTGCAGTGCCGGTGCTGACCAGCGCCCATCTCGACGAGGGGCGCGGCCAGCGGGAGATACAGTCCGTGCTGCTCGCCGTTGATGTGGATCCACGGGCGCCCCTGCTGATGAAGGCCGCCGCGGAGGTCGCCAATCTGTTTGGCGCCAAGCTGCATATCGTCCATGCGAGTCCGGACGATGCGGCCGGGGCGGGACGCTTTGTAGATCCGACGTGGCGCGTCGAGATCGCCAAGCGCCGCGATGCCCTTCTGCGCGAAGATATGGCCGCAGCCGGGGTGACCGCGTCCGTGCATGTGGTGGCCGGCGAGGTGGCCAAGGTGGTGCGGCAGGTGGCCGGCGAAGTGGGCGCGGATATCGTGGTGCTTGGCCGCACGACGGAATCCGGAGTACTCGGAAGGCTGCGGTCGAACAGTTACGCCATTGTGCGGGACTCGCCCTGTGCCGTGCTGAGTATCTAGGGGCCTGTCCGTTTACAATAGCGGGGTGACGGCAATTACCCCCTTTCATATCGCTTTTCCGGTGCATGACCTCGCGGCCGCGCGGGCCTTCTACGGAGGCCTGCTCGGCTGCCCGGGGGGCCGCTCTTCGGACGAATGGATCGACTTCGACCTGTATGGCCATCAGGTGGTGGCGCACCTGAAGCCGGGCCACCAGGCGGACCTGCACCATAACGCAGTGGATTCGCACGCGGTGCCGGTGCCCCATTTCGGCGTGATTCTTGAACTCGACCAGTGGCACGCGCTCGCCGGCAGGCTCCGTGCGGCCGGGCAGAACTTCATCATCGAACCCTATGTCCGTTTTCAGGGTCAGGTGGGCGAGCAGGCGACCATGTTCTTTCTCGATCCTTCGGGCAACGCGCTCGAGTTCAAGGCGTTTGCCGATCGCTCGCAGTTGTTCGCGAAGTAGGCGCTTAGCGGGCGAACAGCGAACCGTAGCGGGAGTCGATCTGGAAGTGGGTGACGCCGAGCGCGAGGAGGCGGGCGGCGTCCTGTTTGGGGCCTTCCCATTCGTCGCGCTTGGCCATGGTGTAGCGAAAAGTATTGATAGCGGCCACGCAGGGGACGCGCGCCTGGCGGCAGAGCGCGACGGTTTCGGGCGTGATCCCGCTGGCCAGTTCAAACAGGTAGTAGCGGCTGGCGACGTCCTCGCCGGCCGCGAGAGCCAGGGCGAGGCCGGCGGCGTTGATGGAGGCCTTGGCGGTGCGGGTGAGGGGCAGGGTAGTCGCGTTGCGGCCGCCGAGGAGATAGGCGGTATTTAGCAGGTTGTGGTGGGCTAGGAGATCGGCCAGATTCTCGTAGAACGAGGGCGGCCAGTCGTAGCCTTTGAGGTCAAGCATCAGGCGGACCTTACCCTGGCAGAGTTGGCAGAGGTCGCGGAAGTGGAGGGGTTCCGCGTTGCCGGGCTGTCCGCGGAAGCGGCGGATCTCGTCCCAGGTGAGCTCGTCGACGCGGTAGGGCTGGTGGTAGAAGCGCCGGAAGTTGTCGTCGTGCTGCAGGATGGGTTCGCCGTCTTTGGTGCGGCGGACGTCCACCTCGATCATCCAATAACCGGCGGCGATGGCGTCGGCGAGCGAGGCGGCGCTGTTTTCGACGTGCTGCCCGTCGACGATACCGCCGCGGTGGGCGATGAGCCGGACGGGTTCAGCGGCCGGCAGCGGCAGCGCGGCGAGCGAGAGAAGGGCACGGCGGGAGAGCATGGGCGGCGATTAGAGAGTCCAGGGTTGCCGGTAGGGCCGGGAGAGAAGGCGGTTGGCGGCTTCGTCGTTGGGGAAGCGTTCTTTGACGGGGTCCCAGGCGAGGTCGCGGCCGAGGCGGAGGCTGATGTTGCCGAGGTGGGCGATGGAGATCGACCGGTGGGCCGGCTCGATCGGGGCGATGGGCTGCTGCCGGGAGAACACGGAGTCGATGAAGTTGCGGGAGTGGCTGGGGCTGCGGGGAAGGCGCGTCTCGTGGGGGCCGGGGCTATAGTCGAGTAACTGCAGCGGGCTGGCTTCGATGGCGCCGCGATTGACCCAGACCCAGCCGTCGGCACCCTGGAACGTAACGCCCTGGCGAACGCGGCTTGAGCAGATGAGCTTCACGCCGGAGGCGTAGTGGGCTTCGAAGTGGAAGTCGGTGGCCGTGTTCCAGAGCTTCTCTTTGGCCCAGGTGGCCTGGCCGTTGCGGATGGCGATGGGGCCCGTGAGTTCGGTGCCCATGCCCCACTGGGCGATATCGGGATGGTGGCCGCCCCAGTCGGTGAGCTGGCCGCCCGAGTAGTCGAGGATCCAGCGGAAGTTCACATGGCAGCGGGCCGGGGCGTAGGGGGCTTCGGGCGCCGGCCCCAGCCAGAGGTCGTAGTTGAAGCCGGCGGGGACGGGTTCGGGATCCTGCCGGTGGCCGGTTTGGCCGTAGTCGGGCGTGCCGCCGGGCAGGCCGCAGAGCACGGTGTGGAGCTTGCCCAGGCGCCCGTTGCGGACGAGTTCGCAAGCGAGCCGGAAGCGGGGATCGGAGCGCTGCTGCGAGCCGGTTTGAAAGATGCGGTTGTTGCTCTGGACCGCGTTCACCATGGCGCGGCCTTCGGCAATGGTCAGCGCCAGCGGCTTTTCGCCGTAGATGTCTTTGCCGGCGCGGGCCGCGGCGATGGTGACGAGGGCGTGCCAGTGGTCGGGCAGCGCCAGCACGACGGCGTCGATGTCCGGCCGGCGCAGCAGTTCGCGGAAGTCTTCATACATCGCGCAGCCCTTGTAGGTTCCGGAGCGGCGGGCTTGGCCGTAGTGCCATTCGACGAAGTCGCGGGCTGGTTCGCGGCCGGCGATGCCGCCGTTCCAGTAGCCGGGCGATTGGCGGTTGACGTCGCAGACGGCGACCACCTGCACGCGCTCGTCGGCCAGGAAGAGCTTCAAATCGTTGATGCCCTGGTTGCCGCAGCCGATCAGGCCGACGGTGATGCGGCGGCTGGGGGGCGGGGCCTGCTGGCTATGCAAGGCGGACGCAGAAAGCAAGACCGAAGGGAATAGATCGCGGCGGCGCATAGGGCTAGGATAGCTACTGAGCGGTCAAGGCGCTGACGACTAACTGCGCGGTCTTCGGGGAGGAGTCGCCGAGAAGCTTCGGATCGGCGGGTTTCCAGCCGTCGCGGGAGCCATCGTAGGAGTGTTTCACGGGGAGGCGGGTGAGGGCCGGGTCGTACTGTCCTTCGTTGCCGCCAAGCTTGAAGACGACGAGGTCGAGCGACGGGACGACGTAGATGCCGTGGCCGCCGGCGCCGCCCTTCCAGAAGGCGTCTTTGGGGAGGCCGGCGATGTGGCCGTCGTCGTTGTTGTTGAAGTTGAAGCTGTGGGTGAAGTGGGGGTTGTAGGAAACGGACTGGGCGCAGAGTTTGGCGAAATCGGCCGGGACCACCTGGCGTTTGCCCCAGCGGCCCTGGCGGAGCATGAGGTAGCCGAACCGGAGCATATCGGTGGAGCGGACGGCGATGGAGCCGCCGCCGGGGGTGTGTAGCATGCGGCCGTTGGCGTCGATGCCGCCCTTGAGTTTGGGCCGGTACATGGCGTAGCCCCAGGTGCCGAAGCCCAGTGGTCCGGCGAGGTGTTTCCGCATATACTCTTCCATCTCCATGCCGGCGACGTGGCGGACCATGATGGCGGGGATGTGGCTGGAGGCGGTCGAATAGGAGTAGCATTCCCCGGGGTTGCACCAGAGGGTTTGATTGAGGGCAAAGCCGTCGGTGGTCGAGTACGGGCCGTTGTCTTCGGTGGGCTGCGGCCAGGTCTGCCGGGCGCCTTTGACGTAGACGGGATTGGTGCCGCGGATTCCGGCCGACATGGAGAGGACCTGGCCGATCGAGATCTGCTCCTTGCGGGGATCGTTCAGCGGGAAGGCGGCGGCGGGCAGGAGCTTGGAGGAGAAGATACGGGTATCGAGTCCCTGCGGGAAGAGGGCCGGGTGCTCCCGCATGACGATGGCCGTGGCCAGAGAGGTGAACGCTTTGCCAATGGAGGCCAACTCCGGCAGGGCCTCGCGATTGCCGCGGCCGAAGTAGCGTTCGTAGACGAGATGGCCCTGGTGGACGACCAGCAGACCGCCGTGCTGCGTGGTGGTCTGGACGTAGTCAAAAACCTTGTCGAGTTTGGCCGTCAGGGCCGCGTCCTGACGGGTACGCCAGCCGCCTTTGCTGTCCGGGGGAGGGAAGTAGTCGGCCCCGCATAAGGCAAGCGTCGAGAGGAGAGCAAGAAGAGGAAGTCGCACGTCGATCATCATACTGGAATCCCGCGCTGTCCCAAACAGTGCTAGGGTGGGGGCATGGGCGAGACAGAACCGAACGATACATCTGAACTGGATCTTGTGATCCTGGCCAACTATCATGGCCCGCAGGCGGAGATGGAGGCACGCGCGGTAGAAAGCGTTCTGCGCGCGGCCGGCATCGAGTGCGTGGTTGAAGGCGCCGTGGGCTTTTCGAGCGTGCCGTTTGAAATCAGCGTGGCGCGCAATCAGTTTGCAGCGGCGCAGCAGGTGTTGGCCGAAGCGCTTTCGGCCGGGCCGGCCGCCGCCGAGCAGGCTGAGGCCGAATTGGAGTCGACCGACGGCGCGGGCGAAGATTAAACGGGCTATCGCGGCAGGGCTTTCCACTGGTCGGCCGCCAGGAAGGCGACGGTGGCACCGGTGCGTTGATTGTCGGTCAGTAGCTGGACGGTATTGATCTGGTCGGCGAAGTTGGCGGAGAACGAGCGGAACCGTGCGCGGACGGGCGGCCCCGCGGCGGGTGCTTCGAGAAACAGCGTGGCGGAGTGCCGGGCGACCTGCATGCCCAGGCAGCGCAACCGGGTGCGTTCAAACGCGACCGTCTCAAGCGTGTAGGCGCACGCCAACTCCTCGGCTTGCGGGTCCCGGTCGAGTTCAACCGGCCGTCCCGCCCGCTGCCGCAGAAGCTGTTCGAGGTCGTCGGCGTGCAGGCGGACCGTTACCTCAAGCGTCTTGGCGCGGGAGTTCCAATTGGCGTCGAGGTGGGCGAAATGATACTGGTGCGCCGTTGCCAGGACCGCGCTAATTACTGCCGGAAGAAGAAGGCGCCGCATCGGCCTTGCTCTCGTTCATGGGGTTCCGCTTGCTGTCCCGCTCTTCTTTGAACAACTGGAACTTACTCTTCACGGGCTTGCGCGGCCAGTGGTTGTTGCTCAGGTCGGCGTCGGCGGTTTCCAGATGCGGGTCGAGCGTAATTGTCCGGATCTCCTTCCGCGTGGGTATCAGTTTGGTGACGGTATTGCTTTGCCGCCGCCAGATCTCGGCCGGAATCCGCATCTCCTCTTTACTCCCATCGCCGAACTCGATCGAAAGAATGACGGGCATGACAACGCCGCCGATGTTTTTGAGTTCGATCGCATAGAAGTTCATCGTGGGGTCGAGCAGCTTCTGTTCGTCCTCTTCGAGGGTCTTGACGTAGGTTTCAAAGGCCTTCTTTTCTGAAGGCAGCGGGGCGAACTCATCCCACTTGTTGTAGAAATCGAGCAGTTCGGGGTAGTCGTCCGTGCGCTTGCGCAGCGGCTTGTTGCGCTGGGCCGAGAGCGTCACCGGCGCCTCTTCCCTGGCCTTCTTCGACAACGGCTTTTCAATCTCGGGGTTGCGCGTATCAATGGTGTACTGCGTCAGCTTTTCGAGCGATAGATCGACGTGCTGATTCGTGTAGAACCAGCCGCGCCAGAACCAGTCGAGATCGGTGCCGGAGGCGTCCTCCATCGTGCGGAAGAAATCGGCCGGCATCGGCCGTTTGAACATCCAGCGCCGGGCGTATTCTTTGAAGGAGAAATCAAACAGCTCGCGGCCCAGGATGGTCTCCCGGAGAATATTCAACGCAGTCGCCGGCTTGCCGTAGGCATTCGGTCCAAGCGCCACCACACTCTCGGAGTTCGTCATGATCGGGTCGTGGCCCGGACTGAGCATGTACTCGACAATGCCGGCCGGTTCGCCGCGGCGGGAAGGATAGTTCGGCTCCCACTCCTGCTCGGCGAGATACTGCAAAAAGGAGTTGATCCCTTCGTCGAGCCAGGTCCATTGCCGCTCGTCCGAGTTGACGACCATCGGGAAGTAGTTGTGCCCCACTTCGTGGATCACCACCCCGATCAGCGCATACTTCGTCCGCAGGGAGTAAGTACCATCTTCAAGCGGGCGGGGGCCGTTGAAGCAAATCATCGGGTACTCCATGCCGCCCACCGGACCGTTGACGGAGATGGCGATCGGATACGGGTACTGAAATGTGTAGCGGCTATAGACGTTGAGCGTGTGGATGATGGCCTGCGTCGAATAGCGCTCCCAGAGCGGGTTGCCTTCGTTGGGGTAGAAGCTCATCGCCAGGACGGAGTTGCCGCCGACGTTATGCCCCTGCGCATCCCAGATGAACTTCCGTGACGAAGCGAAGGCGAAGTCGCGGACGTTCTTGGCGTGGAAAACCCAGGTCTTCTTTCCGGTGGGCTTGCCCTTCTCGGCCGCCTTGGCTTCGGCCGGGGTGACGATCAACACGGGCTTCTTGGCCGTGCGGGCCTGTTCGAGGCGCTGCCGCTGGGTCGCGGTGAGCACCTCGGCCGGGTTCTGCAATACCCCGGTGGACGCCACGATGTGATCGTTGGGAACGGTGATCTTCACCTGGTAGTCGCCGAACTCAAGGGTGAACTCTCCGGTGCCGAGAAACTGTTTATGCTGCCAGCCGGTGACGTCGTTGTAGGCCGCCATGCGGGGGAACCACTGGGCGATCTCGTAGATCCAGTTACCGTCTTTTTGAAAAAACTCGGCGCCCGTGCGTCCGGAGACACGCTTCGAGTTGTTGATCTTATACTCCCAGGAGAGCGTAAACCGAAACGACTGGCCGGAGGCGAGCGGCGCCGGCAGATCGACGCGCATCATGGTGCGGTTGATGTGCTTGTGCAACTCCCGTCCGCTGGCATCGCGCACGGCGCCGATGGTGTAGCCGCCTTCAAACGGGTCGTCCATCAGCCGGCGCGCCACCGGCAGCGGAAAACGCTTGAAGTCCGGGGCGGTCTCCGTCAGTGGCGTATCGGAGTGCTTCTGCCAGATGTTCTGGTCGAGCTGCAGCCAAAGATAGTGCAGCGTGTCGGGTGAATGGTTGTGATAGTCAATGGTCGCGGCGCCGGTGATGCGCTGATTGACATCATCGAGTTCGACGGCAATCTGGTAGTCGGCCCGCTGCTGCCAGTACTTATGCCCCGGCGCGCCGGAGGCGGTGCGGTACTCGTTGGCGGTCGGAAGAATCTCCTCCAACTGACGGAACTTATCGAGGGGGCTGCTCTTGCTTTGGGCCTGCAGCAGGCAGGGAAGAACGGTAAGTAGGGTCGGGAGGGCTTGGCGGCGCATACTCTACGGTAGCCAAGCCGGTCCCGCTCTGACAACTCACTATCCCGTTCCGGTTAGAACAGGATCCGGAGTACCACCTCGTGCTGACGGCTGATGTTCGCCTGGCTCGCAATCTGTCCGAACTGCGCTACGCCAAAAGTTGTGTTCGGCCCGGCGAAGACCGGATGGTTCATCAGGTTGAACGAAGACCCGCGCAGGTTTACCTTCAAAGCCTCGGTGATGGTGAACGTCTTGGTCAGCGTCAGGTTCCAGTTGTTCATGCCGGGGTTCCGCAGCCACGAGGCCCGCGCCGGCGCGTTGCCGAAGGTGAAGTTCGCCGGCTGCGCAAACGCCGCCGGGTTGAAGAAGCGCAGCAGGCGGTCCTGCACGCTGCCGCTGATGCCCGCCGTCGGATCGCCCACCACGTTCGGCCGCTGCGCCCCGGCGCCGGCCAGGAACAGCGTGTTCTGATTCAGCCCGAAGCTCAGCGGGAACCCGCTCTGGAACGTATTGAACATCGACACGTTCCAGCCGCCAATCACGGCGTCGAGGCTCTTGGCCATCTGTTGTCCGACGGCCCGTCCGCGGCCCACCGGCACGTCCCAGCTGACGGTGGTCGTCAGCCGCTGCGGCACGTCGAAGGCGGCCGGACCGCGCTCCACCTTGCGGTTATACGCGTTCTGATACGGCTGTACGTCGGTGAGGTTCTTCGCAATCGTGTAGGAGATCAGCGTCGTCAGCCCCTTGTACGAACGCGTCTCAAACTTTGCCTGCATGGAGTGGTAGCTCGAACTGCCGAACGCCGGCAGATTCCGCACAATGTTGCCATAGGCCGGGAACGGGCGCAGCAGCTGCTGCCGCTGCACGGTTCGCCCGGCGAGCGGGCCGCTTGAGAACGATCCGAAGAACGGGTTTGTAACCACCGCCAGCAGCTCCTGCCCTTCGGCCAGAAAGCGCGGGTCCACCTGGTTGATGTTCTCGCTGATGTTGTTCCCAATGGAAACCTCGCTCGTCAACCGCGTGCCTTTACCCCCGATGTAACCCACCTGCAGTACCGACCGCGCAAAGAGCTCGCGCTGGACGTTGACGTTCCAGGTATGGAACAGCGGGGTGCGGTCCTTCGGCTCCACGTAGCTGATGTTCTGTCCGCGGAACGCCGCGGCATTGGCTCCAATCGGCGCCAACTGCTGCGGAAACGGATTCGACAACCGGTTCAGTGGCGTGATGCCGTCCTGCGTGGTCACCATCGGCGTCGTCACGGAATAACCTACCGCGTCCACCGAGCCCACCACGGGCACGAAGTTCAGCCCGTAGCCCATGCGCACCACCGTTTTGGCGTTGGCCGAATAGGCCAGTCCGAAGCGGGGCGCAAAGTTATTCCGGTCGGGATCGTAGATGCCCCGCTGCTTGTCGCTTGCGTAAATCAGCGCGCCGCCGTTGGCGCCGTCAAAGCCCCGCGTTGCGCGGTTGTAACGCTCCGTGCGCGGCGTCTCGTACTCATAGCGCAGCCCCAGATTCAACGTCAGCTTGGCGCTCACGCGGAAGTCGTCCTGGAGAAAGAACCCATAGTAGCGGTTGAGAATCGAAACGCCCGTGTTCCGGTCCACGCTTCCGCTATTGGCCGTTCCGAGCAGCAAAGACGCCATGGGAAAACCCGTGGTCGCCAGCGGCGTATCCGCCCGCGGCCCGTTCGTCCAGGCGTTGGTAAAGCTGTAGTTGCCGGGACCGGACAGGTTCCGGAAGAAGTTGCCGTACAGCAGCCGCAGGTCGGCGCCAAAGCGCAGCAGGTGTTTGCCGCGTTGTTCGGACATGCTCGGCTGCAGCGTCCACGTCATGCCCGGATCGTTCACGAGACCGCTGCCCGCCAGATTCATGAAACCATTTACCCGCACCTGCGGAAACGAAGGCGCCTGCAGCGTGCTCACAAACGATGACGGCATGCCAAGCCCCGCCAGGTCGAAGCCCGCCGACCACGGCTGATTGTCCTCCTTGGCCCGCGCAAAACCCAGCCGCACATCCAGGGTCCGCCGCGGACTCAGCAGCAGCGTGTTCCCCCAGGAGATGCCCATGTTGGGCCGGTTGACCACGTTTCGCCCGTCGGTAGCCAACCCGTCAAATTGGAAGGGGAAGATCAGTAGGGCCGTGCCGTAGTTGACCCGCGCGAAGGTGGTGTAGCGATCGCTGAATTTATGATCAATCTTCACAGCCGTCATGTTGTAATTGCGCGGCCATTTCCCCGTGAAGGAGAAGTTATTCACCCATGGCTGCGCCGCGTTCGAGGCGGTCCGGTTCGGCGTCGGGTAGAACGGCAGAATCTTCTGCGCCACCGGGTCCTGCCGGTTGGCCGGAATCACGTTGCCGGCAAACGGCGTCCGCGTGGGCGCCCCGTTCACCGTTGCCACGGAAAACGGATCGTAGATCACCTGCGGCACTTCGCCGAAGTCGCCCGCCCGCATGCGCGCCGTGGGCGTCGAGCCCACAAAATCCACCGCGTTGCCTTCTCGCGATCCCTCATAGTTCACAAACCAGAACGTCCGGTTCCGCCCATCGACGATCTTCGGCAGCATCACCGGCCCCCCCAGCGCAAAACCAAACGTGTTCGCTCCAAAGGCCGCCAACTTCCGCCCTTGACCGCGCGCGAAGTACTGGTTGGCGTCTAACTTCGAGTTCCGGAAGAACTCATACAGCGAACCGTGCAGTTGGTTGGTTCCGCTCTTGACCATGATGTTGGTCATACTGCCGCCCGAGCGTCCAAACTCGCTTGAGAGCGAACCGACCTCCAACTTAAACTCGCCAATCGCATCGACCGCCGGCACCCACCCGGAGATGTTGACGCCCCGGTTCACGTTCACCGTATTCGCCACCCCGTCGACGAACACGTCCGTGGCCGCCACGGGCGCTCCGTTGGCCGAAAACAGCACGTTGGTAATCGTATCGTTCGGCCGCGTATCTTCGCCGTAGCGGTTGTTCACGACGCCCGGCGTCAGCGAAAACATAAATAGCGAACTCCGGCCCTTGAGCGGCAGATTGTCGCGAATCTCCTGCCGGATGGCCGTTCCGAGCGATGTATTCTCCGTCTCCACGGTAGCCGCGCTCGCCGAAACCTCCAGCGTCTCTGCCGTATCTCCCAGCGACAGCTGCAGGTCCAGCCGCAGAATCTGCGTCACGGCCAACTCCACGCCGCTGCGGGCCAGCGTCCGGAATCCCGGCGCCTTCACCGTGACCTGATACTGCCCCGGCGCGACGAACTGAAACAGGTAGTCGCCTTCCGCGCCGCTCTCGATCGCCCGCTCCACGTTCGTCACCGTATTCCGCAGCGTCACCTGCGCTTTGGCCACGGCTGCGCCCTGCGGGTCCGTGATCGTTCCTTGCAGAGTAGATCGAAAGTCTTGGGGGAGCGCGGTCGTGGCGCACAGGAAAAGGGCGATACTCAAAGAACGCATCGTGCAGTGATATCACGGACAGACGGCGGGCACAACCCCCAGGTCCAAATGCGTCACGGTAATCGCGCCGCCAAAACACTGGTCCACATCGCAACCGGGTGCCCGGTGACGCTCCATGTATCGCCCGGCGTAGAGAAACTCGTTTCCCGTCCGCGCAAACGCCACATCCAGCGCCCCCGGGTCCAGCCCGCATTCGGTGATCGCCACCACGGCCGGGTCCACCACCGGGTGCGGCAGATTTACATTCCAGTACCCCGTCCCCCGGCCCGCGTCTTCGAGGATTCGCCGGATCGCCCGGCGGGCCAACCGCGCCGACATCTCCCAGTCGTCCGGATGCGGCCGCCGGTGAAACTGCGACAGCGCAATCGCCGGAACCCCCAGCAGCCGGGCCTCCCGCGCCGCCGCCACCGTGCCGGAGGTGTAGACATCCGCCCCCAGGTTGCCCCCGTGGTTGATTCCCGAAAACACCCAGTCGAACGCCTCCGCCAGACCTCGCAGAGCCACCCGCACACAGTCGGCCGGGGTACCGGCCAGATGATACCGCCGGGGGCCCAGTTCGGTCAGCGCCAGCGGTGTTGCCGTCGAAACCCGGTGGCCAACGTAGGATTGCTGCGTGGCGGGGGCCAGGAGAGTTACCTCTCCGAACTCCCCCGCCACGGCGCACAGCGCCTCCAGGCCCGGCGCGTCGAAGCCGTCGTCGTTCGTTACCAGAATCCGCAATCGCTTAAACCGCGTAAGTATCGACGTGGTCGGCCAGGTAACGGTCCAGCGCGACCTTGTTGCGCGAGGAAAGCGCCTCGGAAAGGTCCCGCATCTCCGGCTTGGCCAGTGCCCGGAAGCTCTTCGCCATCTTCGAATTCTCAAGAATATGCTCGATCTTAGGCATGCCCAGCACGGCCCCGGCCACCGGCAGCGAGAGCGAGTAGTAGAGCAGCTTCTCGGACGGCACCTGTCCTACCAGCCCATCGGCCCCAAAAATCTTCATCGCCGTCACGCCAATCTTCTTCTTGAGCGCCACCGGCAGCGCCACCGTCTCAAAACTCGGCCGCATATCCGGGTTGATCACCATGCCCGCCGGTCCCGGCTTCATGCCCACCAGCGCCGCGTTCAGCGCCATCTGCGTGACGTTGAAATCGTGCCGCTCGAGAGCCAGTTTCAGCATATTCGGATCGGTATGGCACGTCACCCCCACAAAGCGGATCATCTTCTGCTCCCGCGCTTTGTACAGGGCGTTCAACACGCCATCCTTGGCTTCGATCGCCGCCAGATCCTCCTCTCCCATCAACTGGTGAATGTGGACGGTATCGATCTGCGCAGTCTGCAGCCGTTTGAGACTGCCCTCCAGCGTCCGCATGGCATCGTCGCCCTTCCGCTGCCCGAGTTTGGTGGCGAGGAACACCTCTTTCCGCCGCGTTGCCATGATCTTGCCCACCCGCGTCTCGCTCAGCCCGTTGCCGTAGCCCTGCGCCGTGTCAATGTAGGTAACCCCGGCGTCAATCGCCCGGTTCATCGCGGCCAGTGCATCGTCCTCGTTCTTATAGGAGAGGAAGCGGCTGCCGCCTCCCATCCCGATAATCGAGATCCGAGCCCCGGTGGCGCCCAGCACACGCGTCGGCATCTTGCCGGGTTCAGCCGCGTGGCCCGTGGCGGCCGCCAGTGCAGCCATGGCGGAGGTTTCAAGAAAGTGTCGGCGGGTAATGGTCATGGCGATCAGGCTCCTTGCTCAGAGGGAAGAGGTAACGGTAGCGGCTGGCGCTGCGACGCCGTCGCCGGCCGGGAAAGAACAATGCTGGCCACGGCGGCCAACACAATCAAACTGGCAATCAGGGAACGGGGCGTCAGAATCTCTCCGGCCACAGCCCATCCTAGCAAAAGCGCCACTACCGGATTCACGTAGGCATAGGTAGCCACCTTCGTCGGCGGCACGTGCTCCAGGAGGTAGGTGTAGCTCAGAAATCCCACCAGCGCGCCCACCAGCGTCAAGTACCCCAGCGCCCCCGCCGCCACCGGCGTGATCATCGCCAGCGAAGGCCGTTGGCCCATCGCGCTCACCAGCAGCAGGGCGCCGCCGCCGCACAGCATCTGCATGCCGGCGCTGGTAAAACTGCTCCGCGGCCGCTCGGTCCGGCTGGCCATCACCGTCGCCGCCGCCCAGGTCAACGCGCCGACCAGCACGGCCAGCGAGGCCGCTCGTGCCTGCGTCGAACCGGCCAGCGCCTCGGGTTGCAACACCAGCATCGCCAGCCCGGTAAATCCACCGGCCAGACTCAAAAGTACCCGCCTCCCCGGCCTGGTCTGGGTCTGCAAAAGCCGCTCTCCCACGGCCGTCCACAGTGCAATCGACGCCATCAGCAGCGCCGCCACGCCCGAAGGCACATGCCGCGCTGCCCAACTCACCGCGCCGTGGCAGAAAAAGAAAAACAGCAGTCCCAACCGAGCCGCGTTGATCCAATGATCACGCCGCAATCGCTCCCGGCAGCGGATGCGCCCGAGCAGGAACAGAATCAGCCCGGCCACAAAAAAGCGGAATCCCGCCACAAAAAACGGCGGCAACTCCTCCACCGCAAACCGGGTGGCCAAAAAGGTCGAGCCCCAGATCAGGTAAATGGCGCTAAACGACAGGGCGATGCGCCACAACGGAGCAGTCATGCGGTTCGGGTAACTCCTCAGCGGAGCCCCGGCTCTTTACAGGACGGGAGAAGGCCGGCGGGCAAAGTCAGGGTAGCAGCAGGGCTATGATGAAGAGTAGCATATGCGCGTTCTTGTCTTGTTGTATTTGACTGGACCCCTTTGGGCGCAACCGCTCGACTGGCGTCCGGTCCTGCGGACTTCGCTCGATCGGATGCTCGAAAGTGACCTCCGGCTCGCTGATTACTCGTTTGATCGGGTGATTACCCGCAAGGAGTTTGAATCCGATGGCCGGCTCAAACTCGAGACCGTCACCCTCACCCGGCCCGAACGCGTGGATGGCGTCTGGATTCTGCGCGTCATCTCCCGCAATGGACGCCCCCTCAGCCAAGCCGAGTCTAGCCGTCAGGAGGATTCGATTCGCCGGCGCCTCGCCGAAGCCAAGGTCGGCAAAGCGGGGTCCACCAGCATCATGGGCCGCGAAACCGAAGACCTCATCCGCGAGTTCCCCGAGGCGCTCGACTACCGTCTGGTGGGAGAAGATACCCAGGACGGCCGGAAGCTATGGGTACTTGCCTGCGAGCCGCGGCCTGGCTATAAGCCTCCAAGCCTCCGCGCCCGTCTGTTTGAAAAGGTGCGCGGCAAGGTCTGGATCGATCAGGCCGATAAAGACCTCGTCCGGGTCGAAGCGGAAGTGTTCGATACGATCAGTCTGGGCTTTGGAATCCTGGGCCGCGTCGACAAAGGAACCCGTTTTGCCCTCCGCCGGGCCCGCTCGACCGAAGGCCTGTATTTCACCCGGGGCTCCCAGGTAAAGTTCGCCGCTAAAGTGCTGCTGTTCAAGAGCCTCAGCACCGAAATCAGCACGCTCTACGTCGGCTTCCGGTTGAAAACTGCGGTCCAGTCAAACCGCTGATCCCTTGCGCGTAACCATCGGGAAGGGGCCGTTAACGTCCCACGCTCATCGACCGGTTCGTCAGTGCCGCGCGCACTCTCTCGAGTAACTCCCGCGGCTCCGTAGTCTCCTGCAGGCTCATCACGCTGCCTAGGCTCAGTCCCTGCTCCAGAATCTCCACCGACGGCCGGCTGGTCACGTAGATGGACCTCACCCCCGGCTGCGCATGGCGGATCGCCATGATCAAATCCGCGCCCGACATGCCCGGCAGGGTGATGTCGGTCACCACCGCGTGCAGCGTCCCTTCCTGCTTGTGCGCCATCTCGAGCGCTTGCAGGCCGCTGCGCGCTGCGATCACCGTGTAACCCGCCGGCACGAGCATCGCCCGAACCCGCGCCCGCTCTTCGGCGTTGGCCATGGCGACCAGGATGGTTTCCGTCCCCTCCAGCACGACCGGCTTGGGTACCATAAATAGCGGCCCCGGCCGTTCGCCCGCCACCAGCGTCTGAGCCGCCCCCTTCGGCCAGTAGACGCAAATCACGTTGCCCCCGCCCGGCTTGGCGGTAACCAGAATCGCTCCACCATTCTGCTTAACCAAACCGGCCACCATCGCCAGCCCCAAGCCATTCGACCGCAGCGTCTCCCTGGCCGGGAAGAACGGTTCAAACAGATGGGCGACCGCCTCCCGGCTCAAGGGCTGGCTTGTGTCCGATAAGGTCACTGACGCATACTCCCCGGCCCGCACTGGCGGCTCACTGTCGCAATTGTCCCGCTCTAATCGCTCGGGTTGCGTCCGGATCGTCAGCCGCCCTCCCTTCGACATCCTCTCGCAAAGGAAGGCCGCCAGGTGCAGCAGAACCTCCTCCACCTGCGCCGCATCCGCCTCGATACGCGGCAGCGCCGGATCGGTATGGATCTCCAAATGGATCGCCTCCCCCGCCAGCACCCGCAGCATCCGCTCCGCGCTCTTCACGCTATCGTGCAGATGCAGCAGCCGCGGCTGCCGGGGATGCCTTCCGCTGAGCGCCAGCAACTGCCGCGTGATCGCCGCCCCCCGGTCGCCCGCTCGCTTGATCTGCTCGAGATCCTTCCGGATCGGATTTCCGGAGTCCAGATTCTGCAGCGCCATGCCGCTATAGCCGGTGATGGCCGTCAACAGGTTGTTGAAATCATGCGCCACTCCCCCTGCCAGCCGGCTCACCGCCGCCAACCGCTCCGTGCGCAGATGCGACGACTCAAGGGCCTTCCGCGAACTGATATCGTGCGCCGTGAGAATCACCGTCTCAATCACTCCGAACTCGTCCAGCGTCGCCGTAAACACGCAGCTCATCGTGTACTCGCGGCCATCGCGCGCCGTAAACACCATCTCGGACCTGGCCGGGAAAGTTCCCCGCAGCAGACCCTCCATCTGACTCTGCAACTCCTCGGCGCGCTCGGGCATCGCCACAATCTCCCAAATCGCCTGGCCCTTCACCTCGCCGGAGGAAAAGTCCAGCAGCATCTCGCTCGCCCGGTTCATGCGCTCAATCTTCCCGTCCCGCGACAGCACAAAGAGCGGTGCTCCTGTCTGGTGCACAATCGCCTCGCTCGCCGCCAGCCGCCGCTCCACCTCCCGCTCGGCCGCATACCGCGCCGAAACATCCCGCACCGAGACGGCCATCAGGCTCCCGTTGGCAAACGTCAGTTCATCCAGCTTGACGTCAATCGGAAAACGGCTGCCATCCCGCCGGACCCCAAACAACTCCCGCGTCCCCGGATTGGCCATGTAGTTTGCGCGTTGACGGCCTCGCGCCGGGGGCGGAATCAGAGCCGAAATACTCTTGTCCCGAATCTCTTCGATCGTGTACCCGAACTGCTGCCGCGCCGCCGGATTCAAACTCTGAATCAATCCCGCGGCGTTAATCGTGAACAGCGCATCCGAACTTTCGCGCACAATCACCGCATTCAGGGTATCTTCCGCCGGCAGCCCCGCCGTTCGGCTGGACCGGCCCGGACGGCGCATCGTGTTCAGTACTTGCCACAGGCAACCACCCGCGGCCGAAATGATCAGCAGGAAGAAAACGACTACCCACGGCGGAACCACGACGGGAAACGCATTACCGGAGGGAGCAGCAACCAATCTCGCTGCAGACGCCGCGAAAACAATCACAGCGTTAAGGACCACGGAGCGGAGAAGAATCATGGAAGGAACAGACTTATAGTATCGGGGACCCAGGGTACCCTGCAACACTTGCCTAGTATCTTTCACCTAAGGAACTGTTAAAAAAGTAATGGTCCTGCATAGTACTCTGAAGAGGTATCTATGGCAGATCTCTTAACCGTCCGCCGCGCCACCTCCGCCGACACGGACCTTGTCCTCCAAATGATTCGCGAGATGGCCACCGCCGAGCGAAAAGCCGAGTCGGTCTCCATTTCCCCCGCCGCCCTCGAACGCTACGTCTTCGGCGCCAAGGCCATCGCCGAAGTCTTCCTCGGCTTCTGGGACGGCGAACCGGTCGCCTATCTCATGCTTCAGCATCGCTTTTCCAGCTACAGCGGCACTCCCGTCATCTACGTCGAGGACGTCTTCGTGCGCGCCCGCAGCCGGGGGCAGGGACTTGGGAAATTGATGATGGCCTTTGCCGCCGGCTACGCCCGCCAACACCACTACGGGGCTCTCCACTGGAGCGTCCTCGACTGGAACTCCCCGGCCATTCAGTTCTATCAGCGCCTCGGCGCCACCCGCGAATCCGGCCGCCTCTACTACGATCTGACCGGCGAAGCGCTCGAGCGGCTCGCCCTCGGCGCTCCACCCCTTACCAACTAAAGTACCTGCAACTTAGGTACTCTGCCATCTACAGACCTACCGCCGTCGCCCCGCCGTCCACCGCCAGCGTCTGCCCCGTCACATAACCCGCCGCGTCCGAACACAGGAAAACCGCCACCCCCTTCAACTCACCCGCCCGCCCCGCCCGCCCCAGCGGCACATGCCGCGCCAGATCCTCCTGCATCCCCGGCAGAATCCGCTCCGTCATCCGCGATGGAAAATACCCCGGCGCAATCGCGTTCACCCGGATGCCGTACCCCGCCCACTTCGCCGCCAACTCCTTGGTCAGGGCGATCAGCCCCCCCTTGCTCGCCGTGTACGCCGCCGCGTGGATCCCCCGCGGCATCGATCCCCGCATTCCCGCAATCGAGGCGATGTTCAAGATCACCCCCCGCCGCCGCGCGATCATCTGCCGGCCCGCCGCCTGCGCGAACAAAAACGCCCCCGTCAGATTCGTGTCAAGCACCTGCCGCCACTTGTCAAGCGGCATCTGCTCGGCCGGCTGACCCCACGACACCCCCGCGTTATTCACCAGAATGTCAATCGGACCAAACCGCTCCACCACCGCCTCCACCTGCCCCGCATCCGTCACATCGCACAGCATCCCCTCACAATCAAATCCCCGCGCCCGCAAACCCTCCACCGCCGGCGTCAACCACTGCTCCCGCCGCGCCAGCAATCGCACACTCGCCCCCGCCTCGGCCAATCCCTCCGCCATCTCCGCCCCCAACCCCCGCGAGCCGCCCGTAATCAGCGCCCGCCTTCCGTCCAAACGAAACAGTTCCATTTTTCGCCTCCCCAGCTATCCTGAACCTATGAGCACCGGATCGGCAACTACCAACCAGCACCGCGAGATCGCCCACGCCCAGGGCCCCGTCAAAATCGCCCTCATCACCGTCAGCGACACCCGCACCGAGCAGACCGACGTCAACGCCCAATGGCTCCGTGCGCAAATCGCCGCCGCCGGCCACGAGACCGTCGCCTACCGCCTCATCCGCGACGAACCGCTCGAGGTCGCCGCCGTCCTCGACGAACTCGCCGCCTCCGAAGCCCGGATCCTCCTCTGGAACGGCGGCACCGGCATCGCTCCCCGCGACACCACCTACGATGTCCTCAGCCGCCACCTCGAAAAAACCCTCCCCGGCTTCGGCGAAATCTTCCGCATGCTCAGCTACGAGGTTGTCGGCCCCGCCGCCATGCTCTCCCGCGCTACCGCCGGCGTCTACCGCGGCAAACTCGTCATCTCCACGCCCGGTTCGCCCAACGCCGTTCAGTTGGCCTGGAACAAGCTCATCGCTCCCGAACTCGAACACCTCGCCTGGGAGGTCATCCGCTGACCGGAACCGATAGCGATAGAATAGGGTCGTCTATGCAGCGATTACTCCTTGGGATGGGCCTGGCGGCGACCCTCTTCGCCGGCGATTGGCTGGACTGGCGGGGACCGCTCCGCGACGGTACTAGCCCTGAAAAAAATCTACCGGCATCCTGGTCGCCCGCCGGACAGAATCTGGCCTGGAAAGCCCCCATCGGCGGACGCTCCGGCCCCGTCGTGCACGGCGATCATCTCTACCTGCTCACCACCCAGGGCAAAGGCAAAACCCTCCAGGAATTGCTCGTCTGTCTAAACGCCGATACCGGCAAACCCCTCTGGCGCCAGCCCATCAATCTGTATTCAAGCGACGTCCCGCCCCACCGCGCCGCCTGGTCCTCGCCCGCCGTCGACCCCCTCTCCGGTAACGTCTTCGTCCTCAGCGTCCACGGCACCCTCGCCGCCTACTCCCGGCTCGGCAAACTGCTCTGGGAGCGCCCCCTCGCCGAAGAGTTCGGCTTCGTCACCACCCACGGCGGCCGCACCGTCTCCCCCGCCGTCGACGGCGATCTCGTTATCGTCTCCGGCGTCTCCACCGGCTGGGGGCAGTACTCCCGCGCCGGTCACCGCTTCTTCGCCTTCGACCGCCGCAACGGCGATCTTGTCTACATCAGCGCCCCCGGCGGCCGTCCCTACGACACCACCTACTCGCCCACCAACATCGTCGATGTGAAGGGTGTCCGCCTCCTCATCGCCGGCGGCGGCGACGGCAACGCGCACGCCATTCAACCCCAAACCGGCGTCCCCGCCTGGCGCTATGAAGTCTCCAAGCGCGGCATCAATACCGGCGTCGTCGTCAACGGCACCACCGCCTACATCTCCCACAGCGAAGAGAACCTCGACACGAGCGAAATGGGCCTGTTCAGCGCGGTCGACGCCACCCTCAAAGGCCCCATCAAGAAGGAGCAGGCCAAGTTCTACTTCCCCGGCCTCCAACTCGGCTTCTCCTCGCCCATCATCGACGGCGATCGACTCCTCCAAATCGATAACTCGGCTAATATTTTCGCCTTCGACGTCGTCACCGGCCGCCAGATCTGGAAACACCAGCTCGGCACCATCCAGCGGGCCTCGCCCGTGCTCGCCGACGGGAAACTCTACGTCGGTACCGAAAACGGCAAGTTCTTTATCTTGAAGGCCCACAACGACCGCATGGAAACCCTCAGCGAAGTCACCTTCCCCCAGTCCACCAGCGCCACCGGGGACGACGAAGGCGAAAAAGTGCTCGGTTCGGTCGCCGTCAGTGAAGGCCGCGTCTTCCTGGTCACCACCAAGGGCACCTACGCCATCGGCAAAAAACAGCCCGGCGCCCGCGTCCCCCTGCCGGGTCCGCGCAACGCCCCCGCCGGCGCTGCGGTCGCCTTTGTCCAGGTCGTCCCGGCCGAAGTCACCCTGCAACCCGGCCAGTCGGCCAACTTCCGCGTCCGCAGCTTCGACGCCGCGGGCAACTTCATTCGCGAAGAGACAGCCACCTGGGCCCTCGAAGGCCTGCAAGGCGAGATCTCCCCCACCGGTAAGTTCGCCGCCGCCGCCGGCGCCCCCGCCCAGGCCGGCCTGCTGAAAGCCACCGTCGGCGGCGTCACCGGCGCCGCCCGCGCCCGCATCGTCCCGCCCCTCAACTGGGCCTGGGACTTCGAAAAGGTCGCTCCCGGCAAAGTGCCCATGGAGTGGATTAACTGCAATACCAAGTTTGAGGTGCGCCAGGAAGAAGGCAACCGCGCCCTCATCAAGTTCGCCGACAACCCCGCCACCAAACGCGCCCGCGTCTTCTTCGGCCCGGTCAATATGGCCAACTACACCGTCGAAGGCGATGTCCGCTCCACCCAGAAGCGGCGCCAGATGGGCGACGTCGGCCTGGTCGCGCAGCGCTACAATCTCATCCTGTTTGGTAACGCCGAAAAGATCGAACTCCAAAGCTGGCAGCCGGAAACCGACCGGACCGTCAGCAAGAAATTCCCCTGGAAGTGGGACACCTGGTACAGCCTCAAACTCCGCGTCGAAACCCTCGCCGACAAGAGCGTCAAGGTGCAGGGCAAAGCCTGGGTGAAGGGCGAACCGGAACCCGCCGAATGGACCCTCGAACGGATAGATCCTCCCGCGCTGGCCAATCCCCAGGGCGCCGCCGGCCTCTATGCCGACGCCCCCGTCGAAGTGGCCCTCGACAATATCAAGGTAACCAGGAACTAAATCATGCGGACTCACCAAACTCTCCTCCTCACCGCCGTGGGCGCCTTCTCTCTCCTCGCCGGAGCTCTGCTGGCCGATAGTAAAGACGGGGTCCAGAAAGAGTGGCCCATGTGGGGCGGCAGCCCCGGCCGCAACATGGTCTCCCCCATGAAAGGCCTCCCCGCCACCTGGGACTACGCCAAGAAGGAAAACATCCGCTGGATCGCCGCCCTCGGCTCACAGAGCTACGGCAACCCCGTCGTCGCCGATGGCATCGTCCTCGTCGGAACCAACAACGAAGGTCTCCGCGACCCCAAACAACCCGGCGACCGCGGCGTGCTCATGGCCTTCCGCGAGTCCGACGGCGAATACCTTTGGCAGATCACCCACGACAAACTCGCCGCCGGCCGCGTCAACGACTGGCCCTACCAGGGCGTCTGCTCCTCCCCGCTCGTTGAAAACGGCGTCGTCTACTACGTCTCCAACCGCAGCGAACTCATCGCCGCCGACCTCAAAGGCATGGCCAACGGCAACGACGGCGTCAAAGACGAAAAGTTCACCGGACCCAAAGACGGCGACATCCTCTGGCGCTACGACATGATGGAGGAACTCGGCAACGGACCCCACAACATGTCCAACTCCTCCCCCGTCATCGTCGGCGATCTCGTCATCATCTCCACCTCTAACGGCCAGGACGAAAGCCACGTCAACGTCCCCTCGCCCAAAACCCCCGCCATCATCGCCATCAACAAGAAGACCGGCAAACTCGTCTGGGAAGATAACTCGGTCGGCGACAGGATCCTCCACGGCCAGTGGTCGAGCGCCGCTGTCGGCGTCATCGGCGGCGTGAACCAGGCCGTCATCGGCCAGGGCGATGGCTGGCTCCGCGGCTACGAGGCGGCCACCGGCAAGAAACTCTGGGAGTTCGATATGAACCCCAAAGACTCGGTCTGGCCCAAAACCCGCAACGAGGTCATCTCCACCCCCATCATCGTCGACGGCATTATCTACATCGCCAACGGCCAGGATCCCGAACACGGCGAAGGCGTCGGCCACCTCTACGCCGTCGATGGCACCAAACGGGGCGACATCACCAAAACCGGCCTGCTCTGGCACTACGACAAAATCCGCCGCTCCATCTCCACCGGCGCCTACCATGATGGCTTGCTCTACTACGCCGACTTCAGCGGCTTTGTCCACTGCGTCGATGCCAAAACCGGCCAACAGGTCTGGGTGCACGACCTGCTCGCCGCCGTCTGGGGGTCACCCATCCTCATCGACGGCAAACTCTACATCGGCGACGAAGATGGCGACCTCGTCGTACTCGCCGCCGGACGCGAAAAAAAAGTGCTGTTTGAAACCAACATGGGCAGCTCCATCTACTCCACCCCCACGCCTGCCAACGGCTCCATCTATGTCGTCAACCGCAACCAGCTAATCGCGATTGGTAAAAAGTAGCTCGCCGGCCGCCTCGCTGCCCCACTTCTGGCGGGCCTTCTCAAACGCGTTCAACCGCGCCTCGGAGGCCTGCGCGTCCCCTTCAATAAAACGCAGCCCCTCCAAAATCCACCCCGCCAACTCCGGCTGCGCAAGGCGGTAAAACACATGACGCCCGTCCCGCCGCTCCGTCACAATCCGGCTCGTCCGCAACACCGCCAGGTTCTGCGACGTTCGGGAATGGCTCACCCCCAATACGGCTTGCAGGGAATTGACATCTTTCTCGCCCGCCCCCAACTCCTCAATGATGCGCACCCGGTCCGGATGCGCCAGCAAGGAAAAAATCTTGGCCAGTTCTTTCGCGGCAATGTCTCGAAATGGCATGGTTATCTTCATATATGCATATATTTGCATCTGGTTGTCAATTGCCCTTGACTCATTCTCTAAACTTGCTATGCTAAAAAATGTGCAGACATGCAAATGTTTGCATCTATGAGGTGTATGCAGGCTTCATTTACCTCCGAGCAATCTACCATGCCGGTGCGGCGGGCCTTGCGAGCGGTTCTCCGGGAAGTGGATCCCTCATCCCCGTGGATGGCCCCCTGCGCCGGCGACCACGAGATGATTACGGTCTTTGAGAAGAAGCGCGGGCGCGTGCGCGTCCGGTTCGGCGATGGCGGTGGCCGCGAGAAGTGGATTACCGTCGAAGCCCTCCTCGAAGTCTTGGGAGTGCCCAACGTCGCGGCAGAGGTCGACTGGCGCATTCCCATACCCATCGCTCCCCTCGAAGAGCTTCGCTTTAAAGAAACTCCCTACCAGCGCCTTCGCGCCCTCCTCGCCGGCGAAAGAACCACCCTCTGGGTGGCCGTCATCTATTCGGTTGTTATTGGCCTGCTTTCTCTGGTCGTTCCCATCGCCGTCCAGTCGCTGGTCAACACGGTTGCTTTCGGTTCTGTCCTCCAACCCATCGTCGTCCTCACCGTCTTCGTCTTTCTCGCCCTTGGGTTCGCCACCATCCTCAACGCGCTCCGCTTCTACGTCATCGAACTCCTGCAGCGCAGCGTCTTCGCCCGCGTCTCGCAGGACTTCACCCACCGTCTCCTTCACGTCGAAGCCAAAGCCTTCGATCGCTACCACGGTCCTGAACTGGTTAACCGCTTCTTCGACGTGGTCACCGTCCAGAAAGCTGCCGCTACGCTGCTCATCGACGGCCTGACCATCCTCATGCAGACCGTCATCGGCATGGTGCTCGTGGCGCTCTACCACCCCCTGCTCCTCGCCTTCGACATCTTGTTGATCGTCGCCATGCTGTTCATTATCTTTGGCCTCGGCCGCGGGGCCGTCCCCACCGCCATCAAAGAGTCCAAGGCTAAATTCGCCATGGAGGCTTGGCTCGAGCAGATCTCGGCCCATCTTATCGCTTTCAAATCTCCCGCCGGCGCCTCCTTCGCCGCCGAACAGTCCCTGCACCATCTCGAACACTATCTTGAATACCGCAAGAAGCACTTCTCCATCCTGCTCCGCCAGATTATCGGCTCCTTTACCCTGCAGGCCCTAGCGAGCGCTATTCTCCTTGGTATCGGCGGCTACCTCGTCATCGACCGGCAACTCACCCTCGGCCAGCTCGTCGCCGCGGAACTCGTCGTCAGCCTCATGGTCAGCGGCTTTACCAAGTTTGGCAAACACCTCGAAACCTACTACGATCTCCTGGCCGGCCTCGACAAACTCGGGAACATCGTCGATCTGCCTCTCGAGCGCGAAGGCGGCGAAGCCCATATCCCCGGCGATGGCCCGGTCGGCTTGAATTTCCGCCAGATGCGCTACAAGCATCTTTCGGTAAGCAGTTTTCAACTGGCGCCCGGCGAGCGCTTGGGTCTGATGGGCCACAATGGCAGCGGCAAGTCCACCCTCGCCGACCTCCTCTACGGACTCCGCGAACCCGATGCCGGCGTCATCACCATGAACAACGCCGATCTTCGAGACGTCCCGCTGACCGAGCTGCGCAGCCGCGTCTCCCTCGTCCGCGACATCGAAATCTTCCCCGGCACCCTCCTCGACAACCTGCGCATGGGCCTGGCGCTCTCCCACGAGGAAGCCCGCCACCTGCTCGACCGCGTCGGCCTCCTCGACGAGGTGCAACTCCTGCCCCAGGGCATGAATACCGAACTCCACCCGAGCGGCCGCCCCCTGTCCCGCGTCCAAGCCTGCCGCCTGATGATCGCCCGCGCCATCGCCACCCGGCCCCGGCTCCTCATCCTCGATGACGCCCTCGATCAGATCGACCGCGTCCAGGAACGCGAAGAGATCTGCAACGTTCTCTTTGATCACGCCGCCCCCTGGACGCTCATCTGCATCACCGAGCGTCCCGATCTGCTGTCTCGCTGCAACCGCCTCGCCGTCCTCGAAAACGGCGACCTCCGCGACTCCAATCTCCTTGAGGTGCATCGATGAGCAACTCCTCCCACTCTCTTCCCGCCTTCGCCGCCCTGCACGCCATTCAGGTCCCCCGCGCCAACCGCGTGCTGGCCCGCGTGCTCGTCGCCCTCATGATCGTCCTCGCCCTCGCCCTCACCATCACCCCCTGGCAGCAGAACATCCCCGGCTCCGGCCGCGTCGTCGCCTTCTCCCCGGAAGAGCGGCAGCAGAACATCGAAGCCCCCATCGACGGCCGCATCGCCCGCTGGCACGTCGTCGAAGGCTCCGATGTGAAGAAAGGCGATCCCATTGTCGACTTGACAGACAACGATCCCTCCCTGATTGAGCGCCTCACCCAGGAACTCGATCAGATGCGCCGTACCGAAGAGGCCGCCGTTCGCCGGGTCAAAACCATCGAAGACCGCATCCGCGCCCTCGAACTCACCCAGAAGACTGCCGTCTCCGCCGCCAAAGCCCGCGTCCAGATGTCGATCGATCGCATCGCCGCCGCCCAGCAGTCCCTCGAGGCGGCCAAAGCCGCCCTCATCACCGCAAAAATGCAGCAGGAGCGCCAGGCCGGCCTCGCCAAAAAAGGCCTCACCTCCACCCGTAACGTCGAACTCGCCGAACTCGATTACACCCAGAAGGTGGCCGATGTCGAACGCGCCACCGCCTCGCTGAACGCCGCCAAGAGCGAGAAGCTCTCCCTCGACAGCGAACTGCTTCGCACCGACGCCGACGCCGGCTCCCGCATCGAAGAGGCCTGGGGCGCCCACGCCTCGGCCGAATCGGACGTCGCCAAAGCCCGCGCCGAAGTCACCAAGGTTGAAGTTCGCCTCGCCCGCCAGAACACCCAGCGCGTCATGGCCCCCGTCGACGGCAAAATCTTCCGCGTTGTCGCCCGTCAGAACGGTGAACTCCTCAAGGCCGGCGCCCAGATCGCCATCCTCGTCCCCTCCACCACCAAAGATGTCGTCGAACTCTGGATCAACGGCAATGACATCCCGCTCATCAGCGAAGGCAGCCCCGTCCGCCTCCAGTTCGAAGGCTGGCCCGCCCTCCAGTTCGCCGGTTGGCCCTCCATCGCCGTCGGCACCTTCGGCGGTCACGTGCAGTTGGTCGACTCCACCGATAACGGCGCCGGCCAGTTCCGCGTCCTCGTCCAGCACGACGCCAACGACGAACCTTGGCCCACCAAGAACTATCTCCGCCAAGGGGTCCGCGCCAACGGTTGGGTGCTCCTGAACCAGGTCCCCCTCGGCTTCGAACTCTGGCGCCAGTTCAACGGCTTCCCTCCCGTCATCTCCGCCTCCGAACCCGGCAAGGCGAAGTCGGCATCCAAAGAAAAGTGATGAACTTCGCCCTCTTCGCTCTGCTCGCGCTCGACCCGCTAACCCCCGAAGAGGTCCTGCGCTCTGTTAACCAGCACTTTCCCCTCCTCGCCGCCGTGCTCGAAGAACGCCGCATCGCCGAAGGCGGACAGATCTCTGCCAAAGGCGAGTTCGATACCAAGATCAAAGCCAAAGGCGATGTCGAGCAGCTCGGCTTCTATCGCAACGAAACCTTCGAAGCCCTCGTCGAACAACCCCTTCAGGCCTGGGGCACCGATGTCTACAGCGGCTACAAGGTCGGCCGCGGCACCTTCAGCCCTGCCGATGACAAGTCCCGCACCCTCTCGGCCGGCGAGTATCGCGTCGGTCTGCGCACCAATCTCCTTCGCGATCGTGTCATCGACGCCCGCCGCGCCGGACTCCAAACCAACGCCCTCCAGCGCGATATCGCCGACACCTCCGTCGATAAATCCCGCCTCACCTTCTTCAAGGAAGCGCTCAAACAGTACTGGGAATGGGTCGCCGCCGGCCAGCAACTCCGCGTCGCCCAATCCCTCCTCCGCCTCGCCGAAGCCCGGAACACCCAGATCGAAGATTCCGTCAAACTCGGCAGCATCGCCCCCATCGAACTCACCGATAACCGCCAGACCATCCTCCGCCGCCGTGGCGCTGTCGTCGGCGCCGAACGGAACCTGCAGAACCGCGCCATCGAACTCTCCCTCTTCCTCCGCGCCGCCGACGGTGCCCCGCTCCAACCCCCGCCCGAACGCCTTCCCCCCATCCCCGAACCCTCCGGCAATCTCGAAGATGCCCGGGTCCGCGAAGACCTCGCCTTCGCCATTCAACAACGCCCCGAAGTGCGCGGCCTCCTGCTCAAACGAAACCAACAGCAGGTCGAAGTCCGCCTCGCCGGCAACCAAATCGCCCCGCAACTCGATTTCTTCCTCCAGTTCTCGCGCGACGCCGGCGTTGGCTCCATCACCAAGGCCGGCGATAACCTCGAGTCCGGCGTCATCTTTGAGCTTCCCGCCCAGCGCCGGAAAGCCATCGGCAAAAACCTCCAGCAGACGGCGAAACTCTCCCAGATCGAATCCGAACTGCGCTTCTCCCGCGACCGCGTCGTCGCCGACGTCCAGGACGCCGTCAGCGCCGTCCGCGCCGCCTTCGAATCCCTCGCCGTCGTCCGTAACGAGGTCCTCACCGCCCGCCAGCTCGAAGAGGCCGAACGCGCCAAATTCGACCTCGGCGACTCCACCCAGTTCCTCGTCAACCTCCGCGAACTCGCCACCGCCGACGCCCAGTTCCGCGAAATCAAAGCCCAGAGCGATTACTTCAAAGCCTTCGCCGAATACGACGGCTCGACGACACGCATCTTCTCGCGATATGCTTTGTCGAGACCATGATCAACCGCCGCTCTCTTCTCGCCGCCGCCGCCGCCGCGCCCCTCTCCCTGTCCGCGGCCTTGAAGCCCCGCCTCCGGCCGGCCCTCTGCGCCTACTCCTTCCGCGAAGACCTGCAAAAGGGAACGCTCAAGTATGAGGATCTCATCCGCATCTCCGCCGAAAACGACCTCGACGGCGTCGACCTCACCGTCTACTGGTTCCCCAATACCGAAAACAGCTTCCTGATTCCCCTGAAGCGAGCCGCCTATAAAGCCGGCATCGAAATCTATTCCATCTCCATCCGTTCGGAGCTCACCAAGCCCGCCGGTCCCGCCCGCGACGAGCAAACGGCCAGCCTGAAAAAGTGGATCGACGTCGCCGCCAAACTCGGCGCCGGCCATATCCGCGTCTTCGGCGGCGCCGTACCCAAAGGCGCCACGGAAGCCGACGCCGCCAAATGGGTCGCCGAAATCCTCTCCCCCGCCGCCGAGTACGCCGGCCAGCACGGCGTCATCCTCGGCCTTGAAAACCACGGCGGCATCACCGACAAGGCCGAAAACATCATTCAGATCGTCAAGCAGGTCAACAGCCCCTGGGTCGGCATCAACCTCGATACCGCCAACTTCCGCACCCGCGTCTACGAACAAATCGCCCTGATCGCGCCCCACGCCGTCAACGTCCAGGTCAAGGCCATGGTCCGCGACGAAAACGGACCCGCCCCGTCAGACTGGGACCGCGTGGCCAAGATGCTCGTCGCCAACAACTATCGCGGCTACCTCGCCCTCGAATACGAAGAAAAGACCCCCGCCCTTACCGCCACGCCGGCCCTCTTCAAGAAGCTCCGCGCCGTCTGCGCCGCCCACTCCTGAACCGCCTATCGGGACTCTCTCCCTCCCCTCCCCGCACTCCGCGGCTATGTCTCGTCATAGCCGCAAAAATCTCTCCCGCACCCCTCCGTCCCCCCCAAATCCGCGTTCGCCCCTCCATTCCCCCGCCTCCCGTCCATAATTTTCCACTTATCCCTTCTCCACGCCAGAGTTTCATCTTGGTTACGAGACAAGCTGGGTTATAATCTCCCCTGGAAGGATTCGCATGAAAAGAAGTCTATTGTTTTTCATAGACTTGAATCCCGAAATCGAAAGAGGAAAAATGAAGAGTAGACAACTGTCCCCGGCGTATTTTGCCCTGTTCGCACTGTTGTCCACGACCAGCTCCGCCTTTGCGCAGAGCGCCACCGGCTCGATGGCCGGCGTTGTCGTGGATCCCAACGGCGCCGCCATCCCCACCGCCACAGTCACCGCCAAAAATGAGGCCACTGGCGTAGAGATCCAAAGCACCTCCTCGGAGGCCGGTCTTTACGTATTTCCCCAGCTCTCCACCGGACGCTACGTCATCATGGTGGAAAAATCCGGCTTCAAAAAGCTGACCCGCCAGAACATCGAAATCCGCATCGCCCAGCGCGTTGACCTCGACCTCAAGCTCGAAGTCGGCGACGTCCAGCAGTCCGTAACCGTGAGCGATCAGGCTCC
>JAINDL010000041.1 GCA_019931245.1 Bryobacteraceae bacterium CoA2 C42 | reverse complement strand
GCTGGGGCAATTTTGCGCGCGCGGCGGTTGGGGACGAGCCAGGAAAGGTGTTCGCCGAAATTGCGGAGATTGCTGTGGTTGATGTGGTGATGCCAACACGAAAGGGTGTTGCCATTCGGAAACGGTGTGTGGCCAAGCCGATTGCGACTTCCCGCTTCACTGGCGAGTCCCGGTTTGTAGTGAAGACTTTCGGGGGGCGGTGTTGCAAACAATGGTACTTGTCACCGCAACTGCGGAAGTTGGGTTAGCTGGGCGCGGTGGGAACTGCTGTTGCTCTTTGGGTACCCTGATTAGCGGCGTGGTCCGGGAGGTCGAGGTCACTGCGTCCACCCCGGAAGGCTCACCATGGGACGCCGTGCGAAGCGGGTGCGACACGTGAATCGGTATGTCCGTGAGGCGGGCAGCTACCGGCAAGCAGACGGCGCGGAAGGGGGGATGCGCACGATGGTTTTTGCCGGCGGGGTGTTGAAGATTCCGCAGGCAGTTTGGCCAGGGCCACGGGCGAGGTTAGAGGGCGTTGGCGTAGCCGGGGATGGCTTCCCCGGCGCGGCGGGGGTCGCCGCCGGTTTGGCGGAGGAGGTCGGCGAGACGCTTCTGCAGAGCCGCTACGGTTTCTTTCAGTTTGGGGTCGGTGATCTGTTCGATCATGCGGCCTCGCTTGTAGCCGATGCGCGCGGCGGCGAGGAGGTTTTTGCGCTGCTCGGGGTCGTTTTCAAGGTCGTAGAGTTCGTCGATGTCCCAGAGACCTTCCGAGAGCATGAAGCTATACTTTTGGGTGCGGAGGCCGGTGATGGTGGGGGTGTAGGGGTAGTCACGCTCCCAAGCGTATTCGTAGACGAAGTCCTGACGCCAGTTGGCTGTGCGGCCCTGGAGCAGGGGGAGCCAGGAGCGGCCGTGCATGGCGGGAAGTTTCGTAACGCCGGCGGCTTCGAGGAGGGTGGGGGCGATGTCGAGGTTCAGGACCAGTTGTTTGGGCTTTTGTCCTTTGGGGAAGAGCGCGGGGCAGTGGGCGATGAGCGGGACGCGCATGGAGGGCTCGTACATGGCGCGCTTGTCGACGAGGCCGTGTTCGCCCCACAGGTAGCCGTTGTCACCCATGTAGACGATGAGGGTGTCGTCAAGGAGGCCTTTCGATTCCAGTTTGCGGGTGATTTCGCCGACCGAGTCGTCGATCGAGAGAAGGCAGCGCATGTAGTCGCGGTAGGCTTCTTCGAACGAGATGACCTGGCCGAAGAGGCCTTCGACGCCGTGGCGGGTGTAGCGGCGGCGCTTGACCCAGTCGGGGAGCTGGCTGTCGAGGTCGTCGTTGCGCCAGATGGTGGCGGGCCGGGGGATGGGGGCGTCGGCGTAGAGTTTTTTGTGGCGGGCGGAGGGCTGGAACGGGAAGTGCACGCCTTTGTGGGAGAGGTAGAGGCAGAAGGGGCGGTTGGCGTGGCGGTCGATGAACTCGCCGGCGCGGGTGGTGAGGACATCGGTGATGTTGCCGGATTCGGTCTTCTTGACGCCGTTGTGATTGACGGGCGGGTTTTCGTACTGGCCCTGGCCGAAGAAGCTGTACCAGTCGTCGAAGCCGGGGCGGGGTTCGTCGCTGTCGCCGCCCATGTGCCATTTGCCGAAGAAGCCGGTGCGGTAGCCGGCTTGTTGGAGGAGAGCGGGGAAGGTGGGGAGGGCGGGGTTGAGGGGGGAGAAGTTGTCCTGCACGTTGTGGGCGTGCATATAGAGTCCGGTGAGGATGGAGGCGCGGCTGGGGGAGCAGAGGGAGGTGGTGACGAAGGCGTTCTCGAAGAGGGCGCCGCCGGCGGCGAGGCGGTCGAGGTGGGGTGTTTGGAGCCAGGGGTGGCCGGCGCAACCGAGGGCGTCGTAGCGATGGTCGTCGGAGAGGATGAAGACCAGGTTGCGGCGGCGGGGGGCGGGGGGCTGGGCGAGGGCGGGGGCGGAGGCGGCGGCGAGGAATTGGCGGCGATTCATGATGATTCAGAGTGATGATACGACTTTCGGGGGGACGAAGGATTTGCGGAGAGCGGGGGGAGGCCCCCGGCGATGGTAGGGCCGGGGGTCAGTGTTTGGTGGGAATTGCGGGCTAAAAGATGTATTTCAGACCGAACTGGACGACGCGGGCGTCGTTGCTGGCGCCGGCGCCCTGGGAGGTGCTGATGACGCGGCCAAAGTTTACCGCATCGAGGAAGTTCAGGCCGGGCGCGCCGAGGTTGACGTGATTGAGGGCGTTGAACATTTCGATGCGGAGCTGGAGTTGGTGAGATTCGAACAGACGGAAGTTCTTGGTGGCGGAGGCATCGACCTGGACGAGGCCGGGGAGATGGAGGGGGTGTCGGGCCGCGTTGCCAAAGCTGCCGTTGACAGGCTGGGTAAAGGCGGCGGTGTTGAACCAGCGTGTGCGGGTGCGCTCGCCGCGGGGGAGCATGGGGTTCTGGCCGGCGACGACGTTGAGGCGGGAGATGACGCCGGTGCCGGTGGTGTCGCGGCCGCCGGAGAGGGCGGCGGCAAAGCCGGTTTGGGCGGTGATGATGGTGCCGAGTTGCCAGCCGCCGAGGAGGGAGCGGGTCCAGCGGCTGGGGGCATCGCGGAACAAGGGGACGTCGTAAATGGCGGCGGTGGAGAGGCGGTGGCGGATGTCGAAGACGGAGTCGGAGCGCTCGGCGCGGAGGTCGAAGTAGTTTTGAATGGCGCCGAGGAATGCACCGCCGCCGACGCTGGAGATGTCGCCGTTAGAGAGGCTGTGGGACCAGGTGTAGGCGCCGAGGAGGGAGAAGCCACGGGAGACGCGGCGTTCGGCCTTGATCTGGAGTCCATGGTAGGTGGAATTGCCGATGGATTTGACGACGGAGATGCGGTCGAACCCGGGGAAGGGGCGGCGGGCGCCAACCGAGGTGGTGACGACGGTGGGATCGACCACATTGATGGGACGATTGCCGTCGAAGCCGACGGTGAGATTGGTGCCTTTCGAGCCGACGTAGCCGAGGTCGAAGTAGACGCTGCCGGGAAGCCGCTTCTGGAGGGTGAGATTCCATTGCTGGGTGTAGCTGGTGCGGAGGTTGGGGTCGAGAGCGCCGGAGCCGAACAGTCCGACGCGGCTGGTGCCCTGGGCCTCAAAGACGGTGGCGACGGGGATGGGGTTGGCGGCGTTGCCGGTGAAGGAGAAGGTCTGGACGATGGGAGGATTCAGGGTGAGGGTAGTCCAGGAGTTGGTGATTTCCGGGGTGTAGTAGATACCGTAGCCGCCGCGGAGGACGAGATCGCGGATTTGCGGGACGGACCAGGCGAAGCCGAAGCGGGGGCCGAAGTCGTTACGGTCGGGGTAGACGAGGGAGGCGGGGCGGTTGGAGGTGTCGGCGATATCGGGAAAGCCGTGGAAGGTCTGGCGGACGGGGACGAAGCCGTTGAGGTCGAAGTTGGTGGCTTTGCCGCGTTGAATGGGAGGAGAGAAGTACTCGTAGCGCATGCCGAAGTTGAGGGTGAGGTTGGGGAGGACTTTCCAATCGTCCTGAAAGTAGTAGGACTGCCAGAAGTTGTTCATGCGGGTGGAAAAGGGTTCGATGCTGACTTCGGCGGAGGTGGCGAGGCCGAGGAGGAATTCGGCGAACTGGTGGTCGCGGGTGACGGTGGCGGGGCCGGAGGTAACGACGCCCTGGTAGCCGAAGGAGCCGCGGGGGTTGACGGCTTGATCGAAGGTCCAGTTGCGGCGGGCGATCTGGAGGCCGGCCTTCATGGAGTGGTCGCCGCGGCGCCAGGTGAGGTTGTCGGAGACCTGCCAGAGTTGGTTGAGGCGGTCGCGGGGGCCGATGCCGCGGACGGCAGGAAGGGAGTAGCCGGCCGAGAAGGTGGGAGGGCCAAAGTCGCGGGGCCGTTTGGCGACGCCGGCAATGCCGATGAGGTTGCCGATGTCGAGATCGGGGCGGTTGGTGGTGCCGAAGAATTCGGTTTCAAAGAAGCGGTGCCAGCCGAGGCGGACTTCGTTGACGATGCTTTCGTTGAAGACGTGGACTTCGGTGAGGCTAGCGTTTTGGCCGCGGGCGGTATTGCCGCGGGTGTCGAAGTTGAAGGTAGGTACGCTGTCGTCGGATTGGCGGTTGAAGATATAGCTGCCGTAGAGGTTGTCTTTCGGGGAGATGGTGTGATCGAGGCGGGTGACGAACTGATCCTGGCGGATGGGGGCGGCGGCGCGGGGGCCGCGGAAGTTAATGCCGGGTTCGTTGGTGTTGGGGGCGGGGACGAAGCCGTCGAGGAACTTACGGGCGTAGGGCTGGATGCGGGTGGTGGGGATACGATTGCCGGGGAAGGGCAGTTGGGAGGTGGGGTCGAGGATGATGCCGGAGACGCCGGCGAAGTCACCCTGGCGAAGGGGGGTGGGGGGAACGAGGGCTTGACCGCCGAAGGAGCCGGCGATTTGGCGGCCGGATTCCCAGTTGAAAAAGAAGAAGGTTTTGTCTTTGCCGTTGTAGAGTTTGGGGAGGACGACGGGCCCGCCGACATTGGCGCCGAACTGATTGCGGTTCAGACGGGGTGGTTTGGCGCCGGGGAAGCGGGGCTGGAAGGCGTTGAGGGCGGTGAAGCGATCGTTGCGATTGAACTCCCAGGCGGTGCCGTGGAAGGTGTTGCTGCCGCTTTTGGTGGTGAGGTTGACCTGTCCGCCGGGGGCGCCGCCGATTTCGGCCGAGTAGGTGCTGCTTTGCACTTTGAATTCGTTGATGGCGTCGATGGAGGGGGAGAAGCTGAAGCTGTAGCTATCGAGATCCATGGCTTCGATGCCGTCGTAGTAGAAGCGGTTTTGGGTATCGCGGGCGCCGTTGGCGGACATGCCGACGTCCTGGCCGACGGAGCCGCGGAGGCGGCGGACGGTGATAGAACCGGGGGTGCCGGGATTGACGCCGGGGGTGAGGAGGGCGAGTTGGACGAAGGAGCGGCCGTTGAGGGGGAGTTCGACGACCTTCTGGCTGTCGATGACGGTGCCGACGGTGGCGTCTTCGGTTTGCAGGAGGATGGCGCCGGCGGTGACCTGGACGCTTTCGGTGCTTTGGCCGACGGTGAGGCGGATATCGAAGCGCGCGACCTGGTCGACGCTGAGGGAGACGGGCTGCGTGGTGGCTTTCTGAAAGCCTTTGGCTTCAACCGAGACACTCCAGGAGCCGGGGGTGAGGAAGGCGAAGGTGTAGTTGCCGGCGCCATCGGTGACGGTGTTGCGGGAGGCTCCGGTTTGGGTGTTGGTGATGGTGATGGCGGCGCCGGGGACAGCGGCGCCGGAGGGGTCCGTGACAGTACCGACGGCGGTGGCGGTGATGGTTTGTCCGAAGAGCGATGCGGACAGGGAAAGCCAGGCGAAGACGGCAAGGTTCGATAGAGAGAATTTGGACATGCGTACCCTTTTTAGAGGAGTGGGGGATGCGGCTGGTAGAAGCCAGAAGGTGCGAGGGCTAATGGGAGTTGATTATATCCGTCCGCGAGGTTGGTGTGATGATGCAAACGCGGGGCTGAGTGCTTCGAGCGGGAACGAATGTCGCGGCGCTGCGAAAGTACGGGCGGGATAGAGACGCGTTGCAGGTTGCCTGTTCGGCGGGCTGGACGAATCAGCGGTCGGCAGGGGGAAAAACTGGGGCGCCGAGCCGGGTAGGCGCGACGCTGCGGTAGGGAAATGGAGGAGCGGAAGCGGCTAGAAGTCGACGCGGAGCGCCAGTTGCATGACGCGGGTGACGGTGCCGCTGGAGGTGGTGGCGGTGGCCGTGAGGCATCCGAACGTGGGCGCCGGGAGGCTGTTCCCCGGGGCGGCGAAATTGGCGTGGTTCGACGTGCGGTAGGATTCGGCGGGTAGTCGCAGCTTGAACCGGTGCATGCTGAGGCCAAGGACTTTGGTACGCTTCATCTCCTCGCAGATGAGGCGCGTACCGTCGATGCCATTCAATTCGGGCACGAAAACGTCCTTGACGACCATATCGGGTTGCCACTGGCGCAGTGGTTCGATGGTTTGGCGTCCGGTGCGGGTCTCGGCGACGACTTCAAGATGTGGCTTGGCGTCAATGAGCAGACGGTTTTCTTTGCGCGAGATCGTGTGGTGGTCAGCCAATAAAACTCGTATCTTCTCCTGGTGCGTTGGGTCCTGGTGCGTTGGGTCCTGGTGCGTTGGGTCCTGGTGCGTTGGGTCCTGGTGCGTTGGGTCCTGGTGCGTTGGGTTCTATCTCCCGAAGAGGGGCCTGTACGAGGAGGAGAAGGCCGCCTTCGTAACGATTTTCGACAAGTAGTGTCCCTCCTAGATGCCTGACTCTGGCGCGGATTCCGACCATGCCGAGGCTGGGATGCCGCAGTGGCGCGGCCGGCTTGATTCCCTGACCGTGGCCGGTGATTGCGAGGCAGATCGGACCGTTCCGGGCCGCAAGAGAGATCCGGGCCTTGGTGACCTGGGCGTGTCGGGTAAAGTTGGTCACGGCCTCTTGCGCGATGCGAAGGATCTGCGTTTCGACGCTCTCGTGAAAGCAGGGCGTGCCGTGGGACTCCAAGTCGGCGGGGGTACCGAGGCGCTCGGCGAAACGGGTGGAGAGCCAACGGAGTGCGGCGTCGAGTCCGAGATCATCGAGAATGCCGAAGCGCATCAACCCGGAGAGTTTGCGCTGTTCCGGGATGTTTCATCGACGGGTTGCAGGGACTCGGGGCGGATGGCGGCGAACTGGTTGTCGTCTGCTCGTTGGAGCATTTTCCGGAGACTGCCGAGGGAGTGGCCGAGCGTATCGTGCCCGTCCTGAGAGAACCGGCGGGCCGTGTTTCGTGGCCGTTGATCAGGTGTCAGGAGAGGTGGGAGAGTTCGGCCGACTGTCAGCCGGTCCGGGCGTACCGGCCGCGAGGAGGAAGCAGAGTCCGAGGACCCCACCGGGGCGGCCGGTCAACTGCCGGGTTTCGCGGATGATCCAGGATTCAATTTCCGCGCTGCGGAGGGACGGCGGAAGGGTTTCGCGGATCAACTCCTGAGCGGTGTCCCGGATCCGGCGGGAGCCGTCTTGGCCGAGGTAAACGGCGAGTAGAACGAGGCCGACCACGAGCGAAAAACCAGCGGCGGCGGTCCGCAGCACGGGGGCAGGGGGACACCGTTGGTTCCGTGTGCGGTGCGGGAGCAGCGCGGGCCGGGAGCGGATTTTCGGCCTGCATCAGCAAGGAGGGAAGGTAGTCCGGAATCAGAATGTGGTGCAGGGCGCGAGTGGCCACCGAACGACTGGCTTAGCTCGGTTGGCGGATGTTTATGGAGCGGGGGCGATCGCCACCCGTTGGAATCGACCGCAGCGGCGCAACTTTGGATGAATGCTGGGATACGGAACACTGGGCTTGAGTGGGGAAGCTGCCGGCAACCTTTTGGGGGGATATCTGCCCCGATGTGAAGCCCCCGATGTGAAGCCCCCGATGTGAAGCGGGAGATGCGCCGGCACTGAGCGCGTGCAGTCGGCTGGGCGGCTGGGGTTGTGGTAGCCTGCCGGGATGCGACTTTTCTTGTTCCTTGCCTTTAGTCTGGCGCTGTTGGCTCAGGTGGATACAGGCAGCATCAGCGGAACGGTGCGCGATGCGGGTGGGCAGTTGGTGCCGGCGGCGAAGGTTAAGTTTCGCAACGCGGCCATGGGATTGACGCTGGAGGCGGCGACAAACACGGAAGGGATCTATGTTTCGCCGCCGTTGCGTCCGGGAGAGTACATCGTTGAGGTGGAGGCCGGCGGGTTTGAACGCGCGGCCCGGAGTTTGCAGCTAGCCGTGAGCGAGCGGGTCAGCCTGGATTTCCAGCTTAAGGTCGGGTCGGTGAACACAACCGTTGATGTGGTGGCGACGGCGGCGGTTTTGCAGACCGAGTCGGCAACGCTTTCGAACCTGCGGGGTGAGCGGCAGATCAAGGACCTGCCGCTGAACGGGCGGAATTTTGCGAATCTGATTGGTCTGGCGGCGGGGGCGATGCCGGCGCAGACGCAGACGCTGGGTTCTCCGATCACGATGAAGCGGGGAGTGACCGGGTTTGCGCTGAACGGGCAGCGGTTTCAGGACAATAACTTTCTGCTCGATGGGATTAACAATAACGAGAATCACAACGGGCTGGGGATTCTGATTTTTCCGCCGATTGAGGCGGTCGAGGAGTTCCGGATTGAGAGTTCGGTTGCCAACGCGCAGTTTGGGAGGGGTGGCGGGGGTACGGTGAACCTGACGTTCAAGTCGGGCGGCCGCGACTATCACGGAGGCCTGTTTCATTTTTTGCGCAACTCGGCTTTCGATGCCCGGAACTTTTTTGATGCGGCGGTGGCGCAGAAGCCGCCGTTCAAACTGAATCAGTTCGGTGGTTTTGTGGGGGGGCGATTGAATCCGCGGTCGAAGGATCCGAAGACGTTTTTCTTTATGGATTATCAGGGCGGCCGGATCCGGCAGGCGCAGAGCTATGTGAGCAACGTGCCGATTGCGGCGTTCCGCAACGGGGATTTTTCGGCGGCGGCGCAGCGGGTGTTTGATCCGTTGACGCAGCGGCGATTGCCGGACGGGCGATTTGAACGGGACCAGTTTCCTAGCAACCGGCTGCCGGCGAGCCGGATTGACCGGACGGGGCAGAACATTTTGAGCCTGTATCCGGCGCCGAACCTGGGGACGGGATTGGCGAACAATTTTACCTACAATCCGGTGCGGTCGCAGAACGATAACTCGGTTGACGTGAAGATCGACCGGCAGCTTTCGCAGCGGGATCTGGGCTGGTTCCGGCTGAGCTGGGGGAACAACGACCTGGACGAGCCCAGTTTTCTGCCGGCGCCGGCGGTGGGCAACGGGCCGGGGGTTCCGGGACTGAATACGCAGCCGGTGTTGCAGGCGGTGATTTCTGAGACGCACACGTTTTCGCCGAGCGCGTTCAACGAGGCGCGATTTGGCTTTACGCGTTTGAATCTGCGATCGTTCAACGCCAACTTTGGGCGGAATGTGTCGGAGGAGATTGGGGTGCGGGGCGCGAACGTCGCGGGCGATGCGCTCACTTCCGGCCTGACGATATTCAACATCGGCGGTCTGCAGGCGTTGGGAGACAACGGATTTTCCCCGGCAGTAATTGTGAGTGAGAATCTGCAGTTTAACGATAACTTCACGCTGGTGCGGGGAAAGCATACGTTGAAGTTTGGCGGCGAACTGCAGCGGCGGCGGTATAACGCGTTTCAGTCGAATGTGTTGCGGGGCACGATGACGTTCGGAACCAACTATACGTCGAATCCGGCGGCGCCCGCCGGTACGGGGTTGGGAGCGGCGGAGGCGCTGCTGGGGCGGCCGGTGAGCGGTTCGATTCGTTTTCTGTCGGGCACGCGGGGGTTCCGGAGGACGGAGTTAGCGCTTTATGCGCAGGATGATTACAAGGTGACGGAGCGGCTGACGCTGAACTTTGGCCTCCGCTGGGAGGATTACCTGGGCTGGCCGTGGACGGAGGTGAACAACCGGATGTATGCCTTTGTACCGGGGACGCAGGAGGTGGCGCGGGTGGGGTCGTCGGGTTTTCCGGCGAGCGGGATTGGCGGGGACCACAACAATTTTGGGCCGCGTTTTGGCTGGGCTTACCGGTTGGGGGCGAAGAGCGTGATCCGCTCGGGGTACGGGATCTACTATTCGGCGCCCACGCTGGACATTACGCGGAATCTAGGTTCGAATCCGCCGGAATTCATTGTGTTTGAGTACTTGAACGATCAGTTTGATTTCGCGGGGGCGCGTCCGGCGTCGGCGGGATTTGAGCGCCCGGCCGTCGGGCAGTTGAACGGGGCGACGCTGAACTCGATTCAACCGGGTCTGCGGATGCCGTATACCCAGCAGTGGAATTTTTCGGTACAGCAGCAGCTGCCGGCCGGGTGGAATCTGACGGTAGCGTATGTGGGTACGAAGGGCACGAAGCTGAACGCGCAGCCGGACATCAACCGGCCGGTGCCGGGAACGACGCCGATTGCACAGCGGCGGCCGTATCCGCGGTTCACGTCGATTCAGGAGGTGCAGCACCGGCAAGGGTCGATCTATCACGGGCTGCAGGCGACGGCGGAGCGGCGGATGGCGAGGGGTTTGAACTTTCTGGCGGCTTACACGTACTCGCACGCGATTGACGAGAACTCGGGGCCGTTCAACATTCCGATGGACGTGCGGAACTTCCGGCTGGACCGGGGCAACGCGGATTTTGACGTCCGGCAGCGGCTGGCGATGAGTTGGACGTGGGAGTTGCCGGTGAAGGTGGAGGGGCCGCTGCGGCGGGTGATTGGGGGGTGGCAGACGAACGGAATCGTCAGTTTGTACGATGGACTGCCGTTCTCGGTGAACTCGGCGACGAATTCGTTGAACATCGGGTCGGGCACGCGGGCGGACCGTCTGCGGAGCGGCGCGCTGCCGGCGGGGGAACGGACGATTGACCGCTGGTTCGACACGGCGGCGTTTACCGCGCCGGGGCCGCAACTGTTCGGCAACGGCGGCCGGAACATCCTGCGGGGGCCGGGCACCAAGCAGTTGGACTTTTCCGTATTCAAGGATTTCCCGTTCGGGACGGAAGGGGGACGGCGACTGCAGTTCCGGACGGAGTTCTTTAACCTGACGAACACGCCGCAGTTCAATAATCCGAATGCGACGGTGGGGGCGCCGGGGGCGGGCACGATCCGTTCGGCCGGGGCGCCACTGACGTTTCAGCGGACTTCGCGGCAGATTCAACTGGCGCTGAAGTTCTATTTCTGAAGCCCGGTCAGCTTTCGGTGCGTTCCGGACCGGCGTGGACCATCAGGTAGAGAGCGGGCAGAACGAACAGCGTAAGGATGGTGGCGCTGACGAGTCCGCCGATGATGACGACGGCGAGCGGGCGCTGGACCTCGGAGCCGATGGCGTGGGAAAGGGCCATTGGCAGGAGTCCGAGCATGGCCAACAGGGACGTCATAAGAACGGTGCGAAGACGGGATTGCGCGCCTTCGAAGACGGCGAGGTAGGGGGCGTGGCCTGGCGAAGACCGTCAAAGTAAGAGACCATGACGACTCCGTTCAAGACCGCCTGGCCGAACAGGGCGATGAAGCCAATGGCGGCCGAGACGCTCAGGTTGATCCCCGTGAGGAAGAGGGCGAGGATGCCGCCGACCAGGGCGAAGGGAACATTGAGCAGGATGAGGGCGGCGCTCTTGACCGACTTGAACGCCTCAAACAGCAGCACGAAGATCAGCAGGATGCTGACGGGGATGATCATGAAGAGACGGGCCATGGCCCGTTGCTGGTTTTCGAATTCGCCGCCCCAGGTGAGAGTGTAGCCCGGGGGGAGTTTGAGTTTGGCGTTGACGACCTGCTGCATTTCGGCCACCAGGCTGCCCATATCGCGGTCCTTCAGAAAGACGCCGATGGCGGCCGTGGGGCGGCCTCCCTCCCGGGAGATGTTGAGAATGCCGTCATGGATGCCGATGGTCGCCACCTGGTCCAACGGCACGCGCGAATGGTCCGGCGCTTCGAGCATCAGGTTGCGCAGCGCTTCGACGTTGTTCCGGTCCTGATCGCGCTGGCGGACGACAACGTCGAAACGCTTTTCCCCCTCCCAGATTTGGGTGGCGGCGTGGCCGCCGAGGGCGGTTTCAATGACGTCTTCAATGTCGGCGATGTTGAGGCCGTACTTGGCGGCCCGGTCGCGGTCGACGCTAATGCGGAGCTGGGGCACGCGGCCGGCCCGGTCAACGAACGCACGGCCCACGCCACGGATGGGCTTGATCAGCTTAAGGACTTCGTCCATCTCGCGCTTGAGGACTTCGGAGTCGTCGCCGAAGAGCTTGATGACGATTTGCCCGTCAATTTGCGAAATGGATTCGAGCACGCTATCGCGGATGGGCTGGGAGAACGTGGGGGTGATGCCGGGAAGCTCGTCCAGGGTCTTTTCCATGCGGGCGAGCAGTTGCTCTTTGGTGATGCCGCTGCGCCACTCGGTTTCGGGCTTCAGGTCGACAAGCACTTCGGCCATGTTAAAAGTCTTCGGATCGGTCCCATCATCCGGGCGTCCGGCCTGGGAGACGACGCGGGAGACCTCGGGAATCTTGAGCAGCGAGGTGCGCGCGCGATGGAGGGAGCGGCTGACTTCGGAGGGGGCGATGCCCGGCGGCAGCGTGAAGTTGATCCAGATGCTGCCTTCGTTCAGTTCGGGGAGGAACTCCGAACCCAGGCGGGGCAGCAGCGAGAGGCTGCCGATCAGCGAGAGGGCGGCGGCGGTGAGCACGATCCGGGGGCGGGCGAGGGCTCCCGAAAGAAGCCGGCGGTAGGCCGAGTGGGCGAAGTGGAGAAAGAAGTTCTCTTTTTCCGGCCGGGTACGGCGCATGAGGTAGACACAGAGAACGGGCACCAGAGTGAGGGAGAACAGCAGCGAGCCGATGAGCGCGGAGGTGATGGTATAGGCCATCGGGGCGAAGATGCGGCCTTCATGGCGCTGGAGGGCGAAGATGGGCAGGTGGGCCAGGATGATGATCAGCATCGAGAAGAACGTCGGCCGGCCCACCTGGGCGGCCGATTCAGCGACGAGTTCCTTGAAGGAAGAGTACTTGTCCCGGTCGTGCGAGGCGGCGCGGAAGATGTTTTCGACAACAATGACGGCGCCGTCGACAATGATGCCGAAATCCATGGCGCCAAGCGAGAGCAGGTTGGCGGGGATGTTCTTGATGGTGAGTCCGATAAAGGTCGCCAGGAGCGAGAGCGGGATAACAACAGCGACGATGGCGGCGGGAGCCACGCGGCCGAGGAACAGGAACAGGACGATGCAGACGAGCACGGCGCCTTCGGCCAGGTTCTTGAAGACGGTCTGGAGGGTGTTGCCGATCAGCCAGGCGCGGTCGTAGTAGGGGACGAGTTCGACATCCTTGGGCAGAATGGACCCGTTCAGTTCGGCGATTTTGGCCTTGACGCCTTCGAGCACGAGGGCCGGGGTTTCGCCCTTGCGCATCAGGATGGTCCCGTTGACGATGTTGTCGTTGTCGTTGAGGGCAACCATACCCTGGCGTTGCTGGGAGCCGATTTCAACGGTGGCGACATCGGCGATGACGACGGGGACGCCGTTGCGTTCGGTGACCACGACGTGTTCGATATCGGAGCGGGAGCGGAGAAGCCCCATCGCCCGGACGGTGAGTTGCTGTTCGCCCAGTTCAATGTAGCCGCCGCCGGCGTTGAGGTTACCGCGCTGGAGGGCTTCGATGAGCTTATCGAGGGTGACGCCCTGGGCGCGCATCCGGGTGAAGTCGGGCACGACCTGGAACTGCTTGATGAGTCCGCCACGGGGGACGACATCGGCAACGCCGGGCACCATCTTGAGGTGGCGCTGCACCACCCAGTCCATGATCGTCCGCAACTCCATGGCGTCGCGTTTATCGGACTTCAGGTAGACGCGGTAGATCTCTCCGATGGGGCTCGACAGCGGCGCCAGTTCCGGCTTGATTCCGGCGGGGAGGTCAACCGTTTGCAACCGCTCGAGCACCTGCTGCCGCGCGAAGTAGTTGTCGGCCGAATCGTCGAAGGTGATGTAGGTGGACGAGAGTCCGAACTGGGTATGGGAGAAGAGGCGGACGGCGTGGGGAAGGCCGCTGAGGGCGATTTCCAGAGGAACCGTGACCTGCTTTTCGACCTCTTCGGCCGCTTGGCCGGGGTAGATCGTGACGACGGTAACCTGAATATCGGTAACGTCCGGGAAGGCCTCGATCGGCAGATTCCGAAACGCCGCGATACCGACCCCGATAAAGAGGATCAGCATCAGGAAGACGAGCAGGGGCTGATTGACGGCAAAAAAATGATCTTCCGCATGGGGCCCCTTACAATGCTCCTTTCAGATAGACGGCCCCCCGGGTGACCACCCGGTCGCCGGCGGACACGCCCTGCAGAACCGCGAAACCGGACTCATGGCGCTTGCCAAGGACGACCACGGTCAGCCGGAAGTGGCCTTTGGACTCTTCCACGAAAACGTAATCCTGGTCGCCGATGCGAACAATGGCCGCTTCGGGGACCCAGGGTACCCGGACCAGACCGTTGACGTACCGCATGCGGCCGAACATCATCGGGCGGAGGCGGCCGGACAGGTTTTCGAGTTCGGCGCTGACTTTTACAGTGCGCGTTTCGGCATCGGCGGTATCGGCGATGCGGGTGACATGACTGGGGAGAAACTCCCCGGGGTAAGCGAGCAGTTCGAGGCTGGTTTGCCCCCCGAGGCGGTATTGACGGATTTGGGTTTCGGGCACGTCGGCGGTAGCCCAGATCCGGGACAGGTCGGCCACGGTGACAAGGGGTTCATTGACTTCGTTGCGGAACTCGCCCGGGACGACGGCGACCTCGAGAACTTTCCCGGCAAGGGGAGAGGCGACGACCACCTGCTGCTGGTTCCGGCCTGTCTTCAGACCAAGGAACTCAAGCTTTTGCTGGGCCTGACGGCGGCTTTGGACCGCCTGTTCGAGAGCGGTGACCGAGAGCGCCTGGACGGTTTTCGCGGCGAGGACCTCTTTTTGGGCGACGGCTTTGTTTTCAAACAGGTCGGTGATCCGTTCAAGGTCGGCGTTCGCTTTCGCGAGAGCGACTTCGGCCTGCTTGACGATCGACTCGGCCTGCAGGTAGCCGGTTTCGGCTTCGGTGACCGAGGGACTATCGATGATGGCGAGCGGTTGGCCGGCCTTCACGGAGTCGCCGAGTTGGACCATGACACTGACGATACGACCGGGCACGGGAAGGCGGGCGCGGCCGATGCGGTTGGGGTTGGCTTCAATGCGCGCGGGTGCGGAGGTGTCTTCCGCCGGGACCGGCGCCAATTGAACCGTTTCGACGGACATTTCGCGGAGTTCCGGGGCCGCCGGCCCGAGCGCGACAATGCGCGGACGGGTGGGGGACGCCGAGGGCGAGACAGAAGGAGAAGCGGCTTCGCTGGCGGGGGCTTTCGCCGGCGCTGCGGACTGCTCCTGTTTCGCGCACGAGGCGAACAGGAGCGCGATCACGACGGGAAGTTTCGCGTTCATTCGGGGTTTGCTCCAGAGACGGCGTCGAGCAGATAGAGGCTGCGGGCGTAATTGGCGCGCGTCGTATTGTAAAATTCCATGGTTTCGTTAAAAGCTCGCTGCGCATCCAGAAATTCGACCAGGCTGGCTTCGCCGCGGCGGTAGGAGTACTCGGTTGTGTTGCGGACGGTGCGGGCGCGGTCCAGCATGTCCCGTTTGATGGAATCAAGCAGACGGCCGGCCACCTGGTATTGCTGCAGGGCTTTTTCGATTTCCGCGTGGATGGAGCGGGACAGGGCGGCGGTGCGCGCCTCGGCGGAACTGATTTCGCGCTGTGCGCGGGCAATTTCACCCTGGTTCTTGTTGTACAGCTTCAGCGGGACAGAAATCGATACGCCCAGCGAACTCCCGCCAACGCCCCAGGCCCGCTGGTAGGTATACTCGCTGCCGACCACAAAATCGACGCGGCCGTTGGCGATTTGCAGCTTCAGGTCGGCCCGGGATGTGGCCTGGGACTGGACGGTGAGCAGGTAATCGGGCCGGCGGGAGAGAGCCAGTTCGGAGAGCTGGGTGGGATGGAAGGCCGGGGCGTCCGCACGGAGGTCCCCCGCAATCTCGAAGTCCGGGGCAGTTTGTTTGCGGCCGATGAGGAGTTGGAGTTGGATTTTCGCTTGCTCCAACTGCAGCTGTGCCTGCTCAACGCGGGCTTGGCTTTGCAAAGCGGCCAAGCGGGAGCGCTCCAGCTCCACTTCGGCTAAATCCCCGTTTTTGAGCCGGGCCTCGTTAATTGTGACCACACCCTGCAGGCTTTGGAGATTCTCCTTGGCGAGTTGGAGTAACGCTTTGGCCTGTTGGACGTCCACAAAGGCGTTGTGGACGGCAACGATCACCTGCCGCATGAGTTCGCGCACTTCGAGTTCGGCGAGGTTCTTCTGCTCACGGGCAAGCACAACGCGGCTTTGGCGCTTCCCGCCGCGTTCAATGGGGAAGTCGGTATGAATGTTGGTCTGGTTCGGCCCGAGCGGGGTGTTGGGCGAGAAGTTCGCGCCCAGGAGGTTGAGACTTTGCCCGCTGACCGTCAGGACGGGATTAGGACGCAACCGCGCCGTGATGGCGCGGGCCTCGGCCACCGGAAGGTTTAGGCGCTGAGCGGCGAGATCCAGGTTATTCGAAACCGCCTCCGCGACTGCTTGCGGGAGCGTGAGCGGGGGAGACTGGGCGGCAACGGGGCCGCTGAGAAGCAATCCGAGAACAACGAACCTTGCGGTCATGGCTTGATTCTGAGGCAGACAGGGCATAACGACACTAGCCTCGGCAGGGGATAGCAGGGGGCGGAAGAGGGGTAATTTACCTGGCCCGGAGACCGGTTGGGGGCGGACCGCGCCGAACACCGTGATTCCGGCGCCCGTCATCGCTCGCCGCAAAAAAACGGCGGTCGGCTGAGGATGCAGCCGACCGCCGTTTTCGTTTATGCGCTTACGCGCTGATGGTCTAAGCGGACCGCGTTACCACTGGAAGCGGCCGACGACGACATGGTGCATGCGGGCCGTTCCGATGTCGGAGAAACTGCCACGCCCGATGCCGCCGAACCGTCCGAAGGCGGCGATGGCCTGCAGGTTATACGTGCCGCCCGGATCAGCCAGTTGGGGTTCTTTGGTCGGGTTGTTGCAGTCCCAGCGGATGACAAAGCGGACGCGTTCGGTGATCAGGAAGTCCTTCGAGATGGACAGCTGGGTCCAGCGCAGACCCGGCGACTCGATCACGTTACGGCCGAGCGTGCCGGGGGTGAAGGCCGCCGGGTAGGCGAAGGCGTTCACGTTAAAGTAAGAGTTCTGCGCCGCCAGCGGGAACCGCTGACCAACCGAGTAGTCTTTGACCACCATCTGCTCGGCCGGCAGCACGGCGTTGGGCCGCACCATGCCGGGCAGGTAACGGTTGGGGCTGCCGCCGGCGGTGATCATCATGGGCGGACCGCTCTGGAAGGTCTGCGTCCAGGCGAAGTCCCAGTTGCCGAAGGCGTGGTTGAGGAAGCCGCCACGGTTCATGAACTTCCGCCCTTTCCCGAAGGGCAGTTCGTAGGTCATGACGCTGACGAGGCGGTGGCGGATGTCGTAGTTGGCACGGCCTTTTTCGAGCGAGCGGTTGTACCAGGTGATGCCGGAGCGGCCGCCGTCGTCGTCGCCGTCATTGAGCGTTTTGCCGAACTGATAAAACGTGTTGAGCGCCATGCCCTGGGCAAAGCGGCGTTCGACGCGGAAGGTGGCCGAGTGGTGCGAATTGTGGCCGTAGTTGGCGTAGTGCTGAATCGACCCGAAGTTCGGGAACGGCTTGTAGTTCTGGACGGCATTGAAGACCTGGTTGAGAACGACCGGGTCGCGGGAGATATCGAGCGGAACGACGTTGGTATCCCAGTTATTCAGGAGGCCGACGCCGGAGGAGCCCTGATAGGTGGTTTCCACCAGCCACTTCTGGGTCAACTGATGCTGGAAGCCGCCGGACCACATGAGGACGTACGGCAGGCGCATGTTGGGGTCGTACCAGGAGGCGTTGCGGCCGCTGTAGTTAGTGCCCTGGAAGGGGACGCTGCCATCGGAGGCGATGGGGAAGCGGATGGCGCCGGGGCCCTGCGAGAGGAGGAAGGCATGCCGGGGGTCGCCGGGCGCCGCCTGGACGTTGGCCGTGGCGATGTACTCTTCAAAGTTCTGGCCGAGGCCGTTGGTGAACAGGTCGACGTGATACATGCCGAAGCTGCCGCGGAAGACGGTTTTGGGCGAGAAGTTCCAGGCGATGCCGAGACGGGGCTGGAAGTTATTCAAGTCGCGCTTGGAGAGCAGGCCGGCGCCGTGCAGGATGGCGCCTTTGCGGCCGGTGAGGGGGTCGGTGGCGTTGGGATCGAACTGCGACTGCTGGCCGTACTTGGTCGAGAAGGGAGACTCGTAGCTCCAGCGCAGTCCGGCTTCGACCGTGAGATTGCGGATGGGCCGCCAAGTGGTTTGGGCATACCAGCCGTGGGACCACCACTGGGGGAGCCAAGTGGCGGCGTTCTGTTGGAAGACACCCTGGCCGACGGTGCCGAGCAGGAAACTGGCGAAGGGGTTGCCGGTGTTCGGCGTGAAGGGTAACTCGGTGCCGGCCATGCGGTACTGTCCGGAGGGTAGGGTAGCCGAAAGGGAGTTGTAGCGGGTTTTGATCATCTCATACCCGAACTTGAGGGTGTGTTTGCCGGTGACCTTGGTGAAGTTGTTCTGGAAGGTGAAGTCCTCGGCGACATCGACGGACCGGCCGCCGGGTCCGAAGCCGTAGAAGCGGCCGCCGCCGGAGTTCTGAAAGTCCGGGAACGTTTCGTCGGAGACGCCGGGGATGCCGAGTTGTTTGGCCCAACCCTGGCCGAAGCTTTCCGGCACGCCGCGATTCAGGCGGCGGTTGAAGCCGAGGCGCATTTCATTGATCATCGTGGGGCCGAAGGTGTAGGTATCGGAGATGGCGATGTTGCGTTGATCGAGGGGACGAACGAAGACGTTGCCGTAGAGGACTTCGGTGAGTTCGCGGACGGGGCGTTCTTCGCTGCGATGGCGGACGTGGGAGTAGCGGCCGAAGATGCGATGGTTGGTGGAGAACTGGTGGTCGATCTTGGCGTCGAACCGCATGAAGTTATAGCCGCCGCCGGCGTTGTAGGTGAGATTGTTGACGGGGCCGGTGGGCTGAATGGTGCCGGGGTCGGACTGCTCCTTCCAGGGCTTCAGGCTGAGTACCTTGCGGGCGACCGGATCATACAGAGACTGGGGGATCTGGTTGCCGGGGAAGGGATCGCGCACCCAGTTGCCGTTCACCTGGCGGGTGGTGAAGGGGTTGTAGACGGGTAGGCCGCGGCCGTTGAAGTTGAAGTTGCCAGCGTACATTTCCGGGCTGGGGACGCTGACGATGACGGTTTCGCTGAGCTTTTCATAGTGCTGCTGGAAGCCGCCAAAGAAGAAGGTTTTGTCTTTGATGATCTTGCCCGACGTGGTGGCGCCCCATTCGTGGTAGTCGAACTGGCCCGTGCGGGGGAGTTGTTCGAGGAAGGCGCGGTGGATTAGTTTACCGTTGGTGTAACGGTCTTCTACGTTGCCGTGGAACTGGTTGGCGCCGCTTTTGAAAACGACGCTCAACTGGCCGCCGGCGGAGTGGCCGAACTCGGCGGGGGTGCCGGTGGTCCACATTTTGAACTCCTGAATGGCGTCGAGCGAGGCGATCATGGTGCGCTGGAAGTCACCGACCTGGCCGACGGCGGGCTCTTTGCCGCTGATCCCGTCCATCGAGTAGCCAATGGCGCGCTGGCGCTGCCCGACGGCGTGCTGACCGTTGATATTGGTCATGTTGGGCATGTAGAGGAGGACGCGGTGGACGAACTTCTGCATGACGGGCAGCTTTTGGACGACGGCGCCATCGAGGACCTGGCCGGAGCCGGCGGTTTCGGTTTCGAGCAGGGGCGGAGTGGCGTCGACGCGGACGGAATCGGTGACGCTACCCACTTCCAGGGTCACGTCGATACGCGGCGATTCGTTGATGCGGAGCACGAGGCCGGACCGCACGAAGCGTTTGAAGCCGGCGGCTTCGACGGTGACGTCATAGTTGCCGGACGGCAGATTGGACACGTAGTAGGCCCCGGCGGCGTTGGTCAAGCCCTCGTAGATAAATTGGGTTCCGAGGTTCCGCACCGCGACTTTAGCGCTGGCGACCATGGCGCCGGACGAATCACTGACGTTGCCGACGACGGTGGCCGTGCCGGTGGATTGGGGAAGAGCCGCGCGGGCGGCGAGAAAAAAGACGAGAGGGATGCGAATGTTCATGAGCCTCCTGGCTGTACGGCGCACCATCATACAGCAAGAGGGGGGGCCTGTGCCTTGGTCAGGCACGGCGGCGGAGGTTTAGCGCACGCAGCCGCGCACGGGCGTACCGTCGAAGCGGGTGGCCGTGAGGCAGCCTTGCCCGGCGCCCGCGAAAGCGATCTCCCGGTTTCCGTTGCGCAGCGCGAAGCCGCGGGGAGCCTGGCCGTCGAGGCGGACGGTGGAGGGATCGATCTGGCTCGCCAGCGCTCCGCGGACGGTCAACTGCCCGTCGACAACGGCCACGTCGGCCTCGAGATGGGCGAAGACCTGAACATTCAAATCGGCGGTCTTATTCCAGGTCTCGCCTCCGGCGACAAACTCGCTGGCGAATTTTCCGCTCTTGTCATAGAGGAAAAGCCTGCCGTCGGCGCCATCCTGGCGGCCGGCGCTTTTCCCGGCGTTGGCGCCGTGAGTAAACCAGGGTTGCCCGTCCCGTCCGGCGCCGAGACTGCCAAAGCGGTAGGTCCGGCCTCCTTCAGCGGCGAACTGTAGGTTTTCGAAATCCAACTGCCAGATGCGGTAGTGCGCTCCAAAGTCGTCATAGAGCGGAGCTCCCTCCATGACCCCGTCGAGGATGCGGAGGTTCGCCGAGCCGGCGTTGCTGCCCGGGGCGAGATCGGCTGCGACGATAGCCGTTAGATCGCCTTCGGCGGGGCCGGCAAACAGCTGCACCTTCGAGTAGAAGTCGCCGAGCGCCGCCGGGTCGATGCCCTTGGCGCCGGGGACTGCCCAAAGGCGAATCCGGTCAACGACCCACTTTTCGCCGGGTTCGCCCAAACGGAATTCATCGGCGACGAAGCCCTGTTCGTAAAGGGTCCAGCGGACGTTACTGCGCTCGGCGATGCCGGCGGCATTGTTCCAGTTCGCTTGCGGGAGGCCACGATCAACCACGAGGGCCGTGGGGTCTGCCCCGACGGCGGCCAGGGCTGCAGCGGCAAACAGGGTAACCAGCTTCATCATTTTATCCTATCAATTCATGCCGCTAACTTTCCCCTGGCTCGTGCTGATGGTGCGTAGGCCGAAGGGGAGGGGCACCGGCTTGGTGGTATCGTACTTTTCTTTTTGCCGGGCGGCGACGACGGCGATCATCTGTTCGACGACAAACGCGGGGATGCGCACGCTTTCAAACGCAGCCTTTTCGACCGAAAAGGTGGCGGCGCCGTTGGCGGGTTGGAGGCGGACATCTACTTGGACATCCCGTTTGCCGCTCAGGATGGGTCGCAGCAGAGCGGGGACCGTACCGGGACGAAGCTTTTCGACGGCGTCGAAGTCGATGGTGACGAGGGTGGCGATGTAGTTGCCCGGGTAGAACTGGACACGCATGTTATCAAGGCCGGGGCGGGGATTGACGACGCGGGCGTGGCGTAGATAGTCATTCACCTCGGCATCGGTGAGGGTGAAACCGACGTTGGGAACCGGTTGGCCGGCGGCCTTTGCGTTCTGGGCCTGGTTGAGGCTGTTGAAGAGATCAAGCACCTTGGTCACAGCCGGCGACTGGGCCGGGGAGGTGAGGGGCAGGATCAGGAAGAGGAGTAGGGTGAACCGCATCTTCTACTATCTTGAGCTAAGTGCGGCCGGCGCGGCGAGGGGGTTAACGGAGTTTGGCCAGACGGATCTCATCCTCAATCTCGTAGATCTTGTCTTCAAGATTCTTGGTGGGGGCGCCGGCAGCGCGGGCGGCCTCGAGTTTCTTTTGGGCCGTGGCGAGGCGCTTTTCGAGAGGTCCAGGCTTGGCCTCGGGGGCGACTGGGGCGGTGGTCGGGGCCGGGGCGGAGGCTTTGGTTTTCCGACCGCTGCCGGCCTTGTAATCGAAGCTGGTGACCCCGGCCGGCAGCTTCAGGGCAATGCCGAAATCGGCGCGGTACTCTTCAGCGATTTGAATGGCCTCGGTCAACAGGTCACGGTAGCGGGTTTCCATCGCCCGCATGGCTTCGGCGCGCAATCCCTCTCCCTGCTGCTTCCAGCGCTGGTACTCCGCAATGACGTCTTTCATTGTCCCTTATAGTACCCCGTCCGCGGGCACGGCTCATTTGCCGATGCGGACGAAGCCGATGGCCTCAATGACCACCTGGCCGCCCGCGCCGCCACGCTGGAACGTGACAGGCGCCGCCTGGTCTTTGCGGAACCGGTAGCACCCCAGGGTAAGCCGAGGCGGATGTCGTAGAGGCCGTCGCGGGAAATGGGCAGAGTAGAGGAGACGGAGGCATCGTCTTCCGGAAGAGCCGCGATGTAAGGGAACTCGAACAGGCCCCACAATCCGGGGGCGGATTCCGTTTCCAAGCGCCGCGGAGCGTCACCCGGTCCGGTTGGTCAAAGGGGATGACGCCGCCTTCGCGGGCGAGTTCGGTTAGGGGGGGGGCGGGGCCTGCCGGGCATCGGATGCGAGTTGTTACACCCGATGGAAATGACGTTAGGGGGAGTTCCGCGCGGGAATGCTTTCTATTGCATGATCGCTTGGGCCTTGCGGCTGTGTGCGGGCGCACGAGGGCGGTTCTTTTTGGCGGCCGGAGGGAAGGTATAGACTTGCGGGTTCGGACTGCAGTCCGGCGCGGTAGGGAACTTGTGTGCACGGTAGCTGCTGTTGCGGGTCTTGCGTGCGGCGGCCAGTTGGATGAAATTCATCAACATGGCTCCTGGATTATGCACACCGTGCGATCCGGCCGGCCTGAACCGCGTGAGGGCCTTGGCGAAGGGGACCTCGGCGAGCCTGCCAACATTGGGGTAAAACGGATGAAGACCGTGCGGAGTCCCTTCCCGTGCGGCCTGCAAAGGAGCCACCCAATGGGTGAACACAGATCGGGACGACGCCAGCGCCGAGGGCGCAGAACCGGCTCGCGAAGAACACTCGCGGGAGCCCAATAAAATCAGTGCCACGACAAAGTACAGTTTCACGGGCCGGAATCTGACCGCCTACGGCGAACTGCTGCCCGTCGCGGC